>CALWQE010000032.1 GCA_944383605.1 uncultured Lachnospiraceae bacterium | reverse complement strand
GCCTGTGAAGAAAGCCGTGGGCGATAAATTTTTCCAGAGTGGCTTCTGAAAGGCCGTCGATATTCATCGCGTCCCGGCTGGCAAAAAGAGCGAAGCCCTTGATTTTTTTCGCCGGACAGGCCGGATTGACACAATACAGGGATTTCACCTCGTTTACCGCCCGGATCTCCGTCTTTTCTCCGCAGACCGGACAGCGCTCCGGAATATGGCTGACGCCGCTTCTGGTCAGATTTTCGCTGATCTGGGGAATAATCATATTGGCCTTGTAAACTGTGATCCGATCCCCCTCTCCCAGCTCCAGCGCCTCCAGGATACTGAGGTTATGGACGCTGGCCCTGCTGACGGTGCTGCCCTCAATCTCCACCGGCTCAAACACTGCCACCGGATTGATCAGCCCTGTCCGGGAGGCGCTCCATTCTATATATTGCAGCGTGGTTTCCTCTGTCTCGTCCGCCCACTTGAAGGCGATGGAATCCCTGGGGAACTTGGCTGTCCGTCCCAGAGAACGCCCGTAAGCGATATCGTCAAAGGTAAGCACCAGGCCGTCCGAGGGGAAGTCCTGCTCCCCGATCTCCCCGGAAAAGCGCTGTACCGCCTCCGTTACCGTCTCCCGGCTGACCCTGCGCCAGAACACCGTCTCAAAGCCCTGGGACTGAAGCCAGAGCAGCTGTTTTTCCCGGGAATTTTCAAAATCCACTCCCGCTGCGTCTACCAGGGTAAACGCGTAAAAATGAACGTCCCGTTTTGCTGTGATCTCATTGTTCAGCTGACGGACTGACCCGCTGCACAGATTCCGCGGATTTTTATATCTGGCGTCTGTATCGGCGATTTCTTCATTGATCCGGTTAAAGGTACTGTAATGGATCACCGCCTCGCCCCGCAGCACCAGCCGGCCCTGATAGCTGATTTTCAGGGGTACGTTTACAAAAACTCTGGCGTTGCCGGTAATCACCTCGCCGATCTCTCCGTTTCCTCTGGTAACTGCCTTATACAGCTCCCCCTTTTCATAGGTCAGGACAATGGTCAGGCCGTCCAGCTTCCAGGACAGCAGCCCCTCCTGATCTCCCAGCCAGTCCGCCAGGGCCGCCGGATCCTTTGTCTTGTCCAGAGACAGCATGGGGCTTTGATGGGCTTCCTTGGGCAGCTCGCTTAGCAGCTCATATCCCACGCGGGCTGTAGGGCTCCCCGACAGGGTAACGCCGGTGGCCTTTTCCAGCGAATCCAGCTCGTCATACAGCCGGTCGTAATCATAATTGCTCATGATTTCCCGGTCTTCCTGATAATAAGCCTTCGCCGCCTGGTTCAGCACAGAGACCAGTTCCTTCATTCTTTTGATCGAATCCATTGGCTTCTTCCTTTCTTTCCCCCCGGCGTATCCAGAGAACCCTTCAGCAGGGACATAAGCTTTTTCAGCTCTGCTCCCTGGACTTCCCGATACTCTCCCGGCTTCAGATCGCCCAGGCGGATATTCATCACCCGCACCCGTTTCAGAAAGAGCACCCGGGCGCCCAGAAACTCGCACATCCGCCGGATCTGCCGGTTCAGCCCCTGAGTCAGGACGATCCGGAAGGTATGAGAGCCCAGCTTTTCCGCCCGGCAGGGCTTTGTGATTGTATCCAGGATCGGTACGCCACTGGACATGGCCCGGAGAAATTCTTCCGTCACCGGCTGATTGATCCGGACAATATATTCCTTCTCATGATCGTTTCCGCTTCGGAGAATTTTATTCACCAGCTCTCCCCGGTTGGTCATCAGCACCAGCCCTTCCGAATCCTTATCCAGCCGTCCCGCCGGATATACCCGGATCGGATAATGGAGGAAATCCACAATATTATCCTTTTCTTTTTCCGCCGTTGTACAGACAATGCCCTGGGGCTTGTAAACCGCCAGCAGCACCGGCCTGTCATGGCCTGTCACCTCGCGGCCGTCCACTACGATACGGTTGGCATCGCTGACCTTCATGCCCATCTGGGCAGGCTGGCCGTCCACCAGTATCTTTCCCTGCTCTGTCAGCCTGTCCGCCTCACGCCGGGAGCAGACGCCGGCGTCGCTGAGATATTTATTTAAACGTATCTGTTCCATTTTCTTCCCATTTCCTGATATGGCAGGCTTTTTCCTCTCCGTAGACTGCCCGGTACACACCCTGATATTCGTCAAAGGTAGTCTCCATCTGATATCCCAGCAGCTCCATATTCGTTCCAAATACCTCCGCCGCAACGCCCAGCTCTGTCAGTCCGTTCCGCAGATAAAAAGCCTTCCGTCTTTTCCGCTGCTCCAGATTTTCCGCTTCCGGTTCCAGACATTCGATTTCCAGGAAAAAACGTTTTCCTTTATAATAATCCAGAAGAGCCTTCAGCGCCGCCGAACCGTTTCCGCCGCCCCGCCGGCCGGCGTCAATGGCAAAATAATCCAGCAGCACCAGATCCCTGTCCTTCATCGTAATGGCCAGTCCGCAGAACGCGCCATCCTCCTCCAGGTACAAAAGATCTGCCTGTCCTCTGGCTCCGGCTTCCACCATATGAGAAAAAGGCTTTCGCTCGCAGGAAGGAAAGGCCTCTTCATAAAGGGCAAAAATTCTGTCCAGCTGTTCCTGAGTCTTCGCCTGTATTAGATCCATGGATATCCATCCTCTTCCTTTCACATATCATAATATCCAGATAAATATATCAGATTTTCCGGAGGGAAGCAAGGGCGGATCTGCCAAATGCGGGAAAGCGGCGTCTGCTTTACGCCGGCTCTTCCGCGAAATTTCCCGTATACAGCTGATAATACCGTCCCTTCTGCTCGATCAGCTGGTCATGGGTTCCTCTTTCAATAATCCGCCCCTGCTCCAGCACCATGATGCAGTCTGCATTCCGCACTGTAGACAGCCTGTGCGCGATCACAAAGGAGGTTCTGCCCTCCATCAGTCTGTCCATGCCTTCCTGCACCAGCGTCTCAGTACGGGTATCAATGGAAGAAGTAGCCTCATCCAGAATCAGCATGGGCGGGTCTGCCACAGCCGCTCTGGCGATTGCCAGCAGCTGTCTCTGGCCCTGGCTCAGATTGGCGCCATCGCCGGTCAGTACCGTCTGATAACCATTGGGCAGACGGCGGATAAACCCGTCTGCATTGGCCAGCCTGGCCGCCCTGATGCATTCCTCATCTGTGGCATCCAGACGTCCATACCGGATATTGTCTATCACAGTTCCCGTAAAGAGATGGGTATCCTGGAGCACCATGCCCAGAGAACGGCGCAGGTCGCCTTTTTTGATTTTATTGATATTAATGCCGTCACAGCGGATTTTTCCGTCCTGAATATCATAAAACCGGTTAATCAGGTTGGTAATGGTGGTCTTTCCGGCGCCGGTGCTGCCTACGAAAGCGATCTTCTGCCCGGGCGTTGCGTACAGCTTAATATTGTGCAGCACGATTTTTTCATCGGTATAGCCGAAATCCACATCGTCAAAAACGATATCGCCGGCCAGTTTTGTATAGGTAACGGTTCCCTCCGCCTTATGGGGATGGCGCCACGCCCAGATACCGGTACGCTCCGCCGTTTCTTCCAGGGTTCCGTCCGGCTTTTCTGTCACATTGACCAGCTCTACATAGCCGTTGTCCTCCTCCGGCTTTTCCGCCATCATCGTAAAAATACGGTTTGCGCCGGCTACCGCCATCACCACATTGTTCAGCTGCTGGCTGATCTGCGTAACCGGCTGGGTAAAGTTTTTATTCAATGTCAGGAAGGATACCAGGGTGCCCAGCGTCAGGCCGGCGAAGCCGTTCAGCGCCAGCACCGCGCCCAGCACCGCGCAGAGGACATAGCTGATATTGCCCAGGTTCGCGTTGACAGGCATCAGGATATTGGCAAATTTATTGGCGTTATAGGTGCTTTCCCGCAGCTCCTGATTAACCCTGCGGAAATTTTCCAGCGCCTTTTCCTCGTGGCAGAATACCTTTACCACCTTCTGTCCGGAGATCATTTCCTCAATATAGGCGTTTACCTCGCCCAGCTTTTTCTGCTGCCTGGTAAAGTAAAGAGAGGACCGGGCGCCCAGCTTTGACGCGGCAAAGATCATAGCCCCTACCATGCACAAAGTCAGCAGCGTCAGCGGAATATCCATCATGACCATGCTGACAAATGTGGTGACAATGGTAACGGACGAGTTAATTACCTGTGGGATCGTCTGGCTGATCAGCTGCCGGAGGGTATCCACATCGTTGGTATATACCGACATAATATCCCCATGGGGATGGGTGTCAAAATACCGGATCGGAAGAGATTCCATCCTGGAAAACAGCTCCAGACGGAGGTTGCGCATGGTTCCCTGTCCGATGTTTACCATAATCCGGTTGTAAGAATAAGCGCATATAACGCCGATCACATAAATGCCGGCCAGCCGCAGCAGCGCATGGGCCAGGCCGGAATAATCCGGCTCTGCCATCTGGGTCAGCGGGATAATATAATCATCGATCAGGCTCTGCATAAACAGGGTTCCCTGCAGCAGCGCCAGCGCTGTGCCAAGAATACAGAGTACCACGATCAAAAAAGGAAATTTATAATATTTCAGCATATAGCCCAGAACCCGTCTGATCACGCTCAGAGGATTTGCGGCATTTTTTCCCGGTTCCTGCGCCATTCCGGAACCTCCTGCTTTTTTCATCTGTTCTGCCATAATCAAACACCTCCCTTACGCCTGCGCGGCAGCCGCGGCCGGATGATGGTCAAAATCTCCGCCGCCTTTTACCTGGGTCTCATAAATCTCACGGTAAATATCATTGGTCTTCAGCAGCCGCTCATGGGTATCAAATCCGCTGATCCTTCCCTCATCCAGCACCAGGATCCGGTCTGCGTCTTCTACGCTGGATACCCGCTGGGCGATAATCAGCTTGGTTGTGCCCGGAATCTTTTTCGCGAAGGATGCCCGGATTTTTGCGTCTGTCGCCGTATCCACCGCGCTGGTGGAATCGTCCAGGATCAGCACCTTCGGTTTTTTCAGCAGCGCCCTGGCGATGCACAGACGCTGTCTCTGTCCGCCGGACACATTGGCGCCGCCCTGTTCGATCCAGGTCTGGTACCGGTCCGGGAAAGTTTCGATAAATTCATCGGCGCATGCCTGGCGGCAAACCTCAATGCACTCTTCCTCTGTGGCGTCCTCCTTGCCCCAGCGCAGGTTATCCAGGATGGTACCGGAGAAGAGCACATTTTTCTGCAGCACTACGGCCACCTGATTTCGGAGCACCTCCATATCATATGTACGGACGTCCTTTCCGCCCACGCATACGCTGCCCTGATCCACGTCATAAAGGCGGCTGATCAGGTTTGCCACAGTAGACTTGCCGCAGCCGGTGCCGCCGATCACGCCGATCGTCTCGCCGGAACGGATATGGAGATCGATATCGTGGAGAGTCTCCTCCCCGCTGCCCTGTTTGTAGGAAAAGCTGACATGGTTAAAATCGATGCTGCCATCGGGAATCTCTGTGTCAGGCTGGGCCGGGTCTGTCAGATCCGCTTTTTCATTCAGCACCTCTGCGATTCGCTTTCCGCTGGCGGCGCTCATGGTCAGCATGACAAATACCATGGACAGCATCATCAGAGACATCAGGATTCCCATTATATAGCTGAACATAGAGGTCAGCTCGCCGGTAGTCAGGTTTCCGATGACAATATTTTTGGCGCCCAGCCAGGACAGGCCCAGGATACAGGAAGAAACCGTCAGGATCATAACCGGATTGTTAAAAGCCAGCAGGCTTTCCGCTTTTACAGACAGGTCATACAGCCTGCCGGAAGCCTTCGCAAACTTTTCATCCTCATGCTTTTCCCGCACAAACGCCTTTACCACACGAATCGCGGAAACGTTTTCCTGTACTGCTGCGTTCAGGTCGTCGTACTGGGCAAATACCCGGTCAAAAATCTTTGTTGTCCTGCTGACAATCAGCATCAGCACCGCTGCCAGGAAGATAATCGCCGCCAGGAAAATCAGGCTGAGCTGCACATTAATCATCAGCGCCATAACCAGACTGCTGATCAGCATCAGCGGCGACCGGACAGCGATCCGCATCATCATCTGATAGGCCATCTGTACGTTGGTCACATCGGTGGTCATACGGGTAATCAGTCCCGCTGTGCTGAATTTGTCAATATTGGAAAAGGAAAAGGTCTGAATGTTTTCATACATCCCTTCTCTTAAATTGGCGGCAAAGCCGGATGAAGCATCCGCCGCGAACCGTCCTGCCAGCACGCCGGACAGCAGGCTGAAAAACGCCAGTACCAGCATGATTCCGCCGTAAAAATACACCTGTCCCACATCTCCGGCTTCAATTCCCTTGTCAATAATCTCCGCCGTGATAAAGGGGATCAATACTTCCATCAAAACCTCCAGCGCTGTAAACAGCGGCGTCAGCAGGGATGCTGTTTTGTACTTCCCTACATACCGGAGCAATGTTTTTATCATAAACTTCTACCTCCTTGTTTCTCCGGCCTGCCGCAGGGCAGGCCGGAATAACTGAATGGAACGCACTGCTGATTTTGTTCAGCGGTGCGTTCTGATTTTATTATACGCAGATTTTCTTGCATGTAAATTCGAAAAATGTTATTATTAATAAACAGATTTTATTAATTGGAAATAAGGAGATATGCCTATGAACATGTTTCAGCTCAGCTGCTTTCTGGCTGTGGCGGAAACCCTGAATTTTGCCAGGGCTGCCGAGCAGCTGAATATCACTCAGCCAGCCATGACCCATCAGATCCGCTCGCTGGAATCAGAATTGAATGTGAAACTGTTTAAACGAACTACCCGGGTAGTGGAGCTGACGCCCGCCGGTTTTATGTTTCTGGGAGACGCCAGAAAAATGCTGGAAATTTCGGAGCAGGCCAAGCAGCGTTTCGCAGACATGTCCGATGAAGAGATGCAGACCCTTTCCATCGGCTGCCACAACCATATCCAGCTGTTCCAGCTGCCAAAGATCCTGCGGGAAATCGCCGCCCGGTACCCCCATTTTTATCCCCGGCTGATCGTCGTCCCATTCCAGCATCTTTTCCGTCTGCTGGAAGATGAGACGGTAGACGTTATCATCGGTTTTCAGGAAACAGGGCAGCTGAAAAACGGTATTTTGTTCAAAGAATTGCAAAAGGTTCCTCTGATGTGTATCTGCGCGGCTGCTCATCCGCTGGCCTCCCGGGATCATATCCTTCCCTCTGATCTCAACACGGAGAAGCTGGTGCTGGCCAATCCTCCCACCGCCTCTTTTCACAGCCATATCACAGGCAGGCGGCCGCCCTCCGACATATATTTTGCAGATTCCCTGGAGGCTGTTTCTGTTCTGGTGGAGGCCGGCTTCGGCGTAGCGATCCTTCCCGACTATTCCACGCCCCGCAGCCCGGAGCTGGTGGCCGTTCCCATAGAAGGCATGCCGCCCCTTTCCTTCGGGCTGTACTATAAAAATCCCCGGAATAACTCGCTGCTGCGGGACTTTATCGCCGTTACGGAGGAAAATTTCCACGCAAGCCTTCCCTCTCCCAGGGCCTCAGACCGCCTTCTCCTGCCTTAAAGGATGAGCATGGCGTCCCCAAAACTGAAAAAACGATACCGTTCCCGCACTGCCTCTTCGTAAGCCGCCATAATATGCTCCCGTCCGGCCAGAGCGGAAACCAGCATCATCAGAGTAGACTGGGGCAGATGGAAATTCGTAATCAGCGCATCCACCATTTTAAAACGGTATCCCGGATAGATAAAAATATCCGTCCAGCCGCTCAGGCGGGTCAGCCTGCCCGTCTCATCCGCCGCTGATTCCAGGGTGCGGCAGCTGGTGGTACCCACGGCGATGATCCGCTTTCCTGCCTGTCTGGCGCTGTTCAGCAGCTCTGCTTCCTTTTCTCCGATCTGATAATATTCCGCGTGCATATGGTGGTCTTCTACCTGATCCACCTTCACCGGACGAAAGGTACCCAGCCCCACATGAAGCGTAACCGGCACGATCGTCACGCCTTTTTCTTCCAGCTTTTTCAGCAGCTCCTCCGTAAAATGAAGCCCGGCGGTAGGCGCCGCGGCGGAGCCTTCATATTTGGCGTATACGGTCTGATACCGGTTTTTATCCTTCAGCTGATGGGTGATATAAGGAGGCAGAGGCATCTGGCCCAGCTGATCCAGTATTTCCTCGAAAATTCCCTGGTAATGAAACTGAATCAGGCGGTTTCCATCCTCTACCACCTCCAGAACCGTTCCAGTCAGCAGACCGCCGCCAAAGGAAATTTCTGTCCCCGGTCTGGCTTTTTTCCCCGGTTTCACCAGCGTCTCCCAGATATCGTTTTCCTTCCGCTTCAGCAGCAGCACCTCGATATGGGCGCCGGTTTCCGCCCTTTCTCCCAGCAGGCGGGCCGGGATCACTTTTGTATTATTAATAACCAGGCAGTCATTTTCCCCCAGCATCTTTTCAATATCATAAAAATGCCGGTGGGCAACCTCCCCGGTCTTCCGATCCAGCACCATCAGCCGGGAAGCGCTTCTGTCCTCCAGCGGATCCTGGGCGATCAGCTCTTCCGGCAGCTGATAATCAAACAGTTTTACATCCATAGCCTGTTCTTCCTTTCTTTCTTCCTGCCTGCCTTT
>CALWQE010000031.1 GCA_944383605.1 uncultured Lachnospiraceae bacterium | reverse complement strand
GGACAATGATATCAGCGACATTTCTGTTTTCCTGGAGCTGAAGCTGGCCTTTGCTATAAAAAGATACCGGGAAAACAGGGATGTGTGAAGTAATACCCTTTGTGCCTCCCGCACAACAATGATTATGGCCGGTATCCATTGTAAAAGAAAAATATGAGACCTATAATATGTAACATATTTATGAGATCTGTATAAGAGACGAAGGCGTCGGAACGAAAGCTCCGGCGCCTTTTCTTATTGCGGAGGAAAAGGAGATTGTAATTATGAAAATGATTAAGGCGATTGTAAGACCGGAAAAATGTGATGAGGTATTGAACCATTTGTGCGAGGCCGGTTTCCGGGCTGCCACCAGATTCGGCATCCTGGGCAGAGGAAAACAGAGGGGCCTGAAGGTAGATAATGTGTACTATGATGAGATTCCCAAGGAAATGCTGATGCTGGTGGTTGAGGATGCAGATGTGGAAAAGGTGACCGAGATCATCGTAAAGACATCCAAGACCAACGATGAGGGAGCCTTTGGCGACGGAAAGATTTTTATCCTTCCGGTGGAGACGGCGATCACCGTAAGCTCCGGAAAGAGCGAACTGTAGAAGGTAACGGAGGCAGGAGGCTGACAGGATGAAAGAGATTGTGATTATATTAAGACCAAGCTGTTATTTCAAGACGAAGCAGGCCCTGAGCGACCATCGGTTTTTTGCGATGAATTCCAAGGAGGTGCTGGGCAGAGGCCGGGCGACGGTGCGGTTTACCGCAGGAGAGGGAACGGCCATGACGCTGAAGGAGCAGATTTATGAAAATGCTCTGGTGGCGAAAAAGATGATCGAGACCGTGGTGCCCGATGAAGCGGTGCAGGAGGTAATCGACGTGGTACTTTCTGTCAACAGCCACGGGACAGAGGGAGACGGAAAGATTTTCGTCCTTCCGGTAGAGGAGAGCATCCGGATTCACACGGGAGAACGGGGAGACGATGCTCTGATTTAGGAAGGTGTGATGAGAGATGAAGAAAGAAAAAGACAGAGGAGATTTCCGGCTGCGCAAGGAGATCTCCCAGAAACGATATGTGATATCGGCGATATCGACTTTTGTGGTTATTTTCGCGGTCTGGACGATGCTGTGTGCCAGCGGGAGCGTCAGGGAGCTGTTTCTCCCTTCGCCTGCCAGCGTGGTGATGGATATTATCGACAGGGCGGCGGACGGCTCTCTGTGGGTGGATATGGGATACAGTATCTTCCGTATTACCATGGGATTTGTGATCTCCACACTGCTGGGCGTGCCCCTGGGCATCCTGGCGGGCAGCTTCCGGAAGATGGAGGCAGTGATCGCCCCCATCTGCGAGTTTATCCGGTATATGCCGGTGCCGGCTTTTGTGCCGCTGGTCATGGTATGGTGCGGGATCGGCGAGGGCGCGAAGATCACCATCGTATTCCTGGGCTGTTTCTTCCAGGTGGTGCTGATGATCGCCGACGATGCCAGGAGCGTGTCCGATGACCTGCTTTCCTCCAGCTATACCCTGGGGACTACCCGGTGGACGACGATTACCAAGGTGCTGATCCCGGCTATGGCGCCGAAGATGATGCTGACCCTGCGGATGATGATCGGATGGGGCTGGACATATCTGACGGTGGCTGAGCTGGTGGCCTCCAGCTCCGGCCTGGGCTACTCCATCCTGCGGGCCCAGCGGTTCCTGCAGACGGAGAGCATTTTCTCAGGTATTCTGATTATCGGTATCCTGGGACTGATTACAGACCGGCTCTTTGCTCTGGCCATTAAGAAGATGTTTCCGTGGGCAGAGTAAGGCGGGGAAAAGGAGGATTCAGAGATGACGGATAAGAAACCGGAAAGCCATGCTGCCGGCTCTCCTCTGGAAGCCCATGTGGCCAGCAGCAAGATTCTGGCAGAACATATTGATAAAGTATATACATCAGGAAAGAAAAGCACGAAGGCCATCGAGGACGCTTCCATTGACATCCAGGACAATGATTTCGTATGTGTGGTAGGCCCCTCCGGCTGCGGCAAATCCACCCTGCTGCGGATGCTGGCGGGCCTGGATTTCCCCACGGCAGGTTCGATTATCGTCAATGACCGGAAGGTGACGGGCCCGGGGCCGGACAGAGGGATGGTGTTTCAGACTTACACTCTCTTTCCCTGGATGACGGTGGAAGATAACATTAAGTTCGGACTGAAGTTAAAGAAGATGCCTAAGAAGGAGCAGCAGGAGATCGCCAGCCGGTATTTGGATATTATCAAACTGAAGAAATTCGCGAAAGCCTATCCCAAGGAACTGTCCGGCGGCATGAAGCAGCGGGTGGCCATCGCCCGCTCTCTGGCCAATCAGCCGGAGGTGCTGCTGATGGATGAACCCTTCGGCGCTCTGGATCCCCACACGAAGGCAAACATGCAGCTGCTGATGCGGGAGATCTGGGAGACGGAGCACCCCACTGTGGTGTTTATCACCCACGATATTGACGAAGCGGTTTTTCTGGCCAATAAGATCTATGTGATGTCTGCCCGGCCGGGGCGGATTATTAAGGAAGTCAATGTTTACCTGCCCCATAAGAGGAGACTGGAGCTGAAGGACACGCCGGAATTTATCCGGATCCGGAAGAGTATCAATGACCTGCTGTACAGTGCCAACCAGGAAGAGGCATAGAGAGATGAAACCGGGTGTATATGGGGCGGCGGCCCAGATGGACTGTGTCACCGGCGAGGTGATGGAAAATGCCCGGCATATCTGCCGGATGCTGACAGAGATGAAAGCCCGGGAGCCGAAGCTGGCGCTGGCGGTGTTTCCCGAGATGGCCCTCTATGGCTATGAAGCCCTGGAGGAGATCCCGGAGCGGACGGATGCCGCCCGGGTCAGCAGAGCGATGGATCTGATCGGGGAGAACTGCCGCAGGCTGGAACTGGCGGCTGTTGTGGGGACGCCCTGGTTTACAGAGAATGGTGTGGAAAACAGCCTCTGTCTGGCAGAGAGGGATGGCAGGTGGCGCCATGTTTATTCCAAGTGCCATCTGATCCGGCAGGAGCGGAAGGCCTTCCGCCCGGGGACGGCTTACACAGTCTGTTCCACGTCGGCCGGGGTTCTGGGATTTCTCATCTGCTGGGACTGTGCTTTTCCCGAGGCGGCCAGAGCCTGTGCCCAGGCAGGGGCGGAGCTGCTGGCGGTGAGCGCGGCCTGGGAAAAATGCTACGAGAGACAGTGGGAACTGGCTGCCTGCGGCCGGAGCCTGGACAATGACATCCCTGTCATCGCTTCCAACCGGGTGGGCAGAAGCGGCTCTGCGGAGCTGGCAGGCCGTTCCCTGATCGGGGACAGCATGGGAAATATCTTCTGTCAGGTATCAGGGCAGCAGGAGGGCTGGGTGATGGCAGAACTGTCCCGGCTGTGCCGTACAGAGATTCGCAGGGACTTTGGGTCTCAGCCGCTGCAGCGCCTGGAGGAGCAGGGTATGGGCAGAAGACAAATCGGGATGAAAGAAGGATCGATATGAGCATAAACAGAATGGTATATACAGGCACTTCCTATTTCGGGAAAAGCTGCCGGAAATCGGCGTGAAGAGGGAGGATTTCGATGCCCTGGCTCAGTCGGCCTATACGGATGCTTCTACCCCGGATAACCCGGTGGAAGTCAGCCCTGAGATTTTAAAATCCCTTTATGAAAAAATGTATGAATAAAACTGACAATAAATT
>CALWQE010000030.1 GCA_944383605.1 uncultured Lachnospiraceae bacterium | reverse complement strand
CCTGGCAGGGGCTGTGCCTGGCCCGGCGGGAGGGAAAAATCAGGCAGATTCCGGTAAAATCCCCGAAAAAAGCAAGAAAAACCGAGGAAAAAACGGTGCTTCTGATTCAGGCGGACGGCAGAACCGCTGTTCGCCGCAGGGGAGAGCAGGCACTGCTGGCAGGGCTGTATGAGTTTCCCACCCTGCCGGGCCATCTGGGAAAGGAGGGGCTTTGCCTGCTGCTGGAGGAGTGTTTTGGCCGGAGGGAGGCGGCAAACTGGAGGCTGGAGCCGCTGGCAAAGAGCCGGCATATTTTTACCCATCTGGAATGGCAGATGACCGGCTGGCGGCTGACTGCTCCCCAAAAGGCGGGAGAAGAAATCTTCCGCAATCCCGGCCTGCAGGCCCGCTTCGGGCTGCTGCTTCCGGCCTGGCCGCAGGAGGTAAAAACTGTGTATCCCATTCCCTCCGCATATAAAGCTTACCTGAAGGCTTTGTGAACCGGAGGAGACGGCGTATGCAGAATATCCCATCATAAACGCAGATATTTCATTTGTCAAGTCTTGATATTTTGTGTGTCTGATGGTACCATTATCTCTATATGTTGTGTATAAAGAGGACATTTGCCTTCCATGCTATACAGCAGCTGTATTTTTAAAGGAGAAAAGAGGAGCGAAGCATGACAGTAGAAGAGTGGCTCGGCGAGGGCAACCAGCTGGGAACAGATATCTGGACGAAGAAGTACCGGAACGGGGAAGAAGATTTTGAACAATGGCTGAGCAGGATCAGCGGCGGCAATCAGGAAATTGCGGAATATATCCGGCAGAAGAAATTTCTGTTCGGCGGGCGGATCCTTTCCAACAGAGGGCTGGAATATGAGGGTCGGAAGATTACCTTTTCCAACTGCTATGTGGTAGAGCCGCCGGAGGACAATATTGAGAGCATATTCGACTGCGCGAAGAAGCTGGCCCGTACCTACAGCTATGGCGGCGGCTGCGGCGTGGATATTTCCCGGCTGAGCCCCCGGGGAGCGCGGATCAATAACGCGGCGAAAGAAACCAGCGGTTCTGTTTCCTTTATGGAGCTGTATTCCCTGGTGACGGCGCTGATCGGCCAGAACGGCCGCCGGGGAGCGCTGATGATTTCCATCGACTGTTCCCACCCGGATGTAGAGGAATTTATCAACCTGAAAACAGATCTGGAGAAGGTGACGAAGGCCAATATTTCTGTCCGTATCCACGAGGATTTCATGCAGGCGGTAAAGCAGAATGCAGATTACCGTCTGCACTATACGAGAGAGGCTACCGGGGAGCTGATTGAAAAAACCGTCAACGCCCGCAGCCTGTTCCGCCGGATCGCGGAGACTAACTGGGATTACGCGGAGCCGGGCGCTTTATTCTGGGATCGGATCTCCGGCTGGAACCTGCTGAGCAATACGGCAGAGTTTTCCTATGCGGGCGTGAATCCCTGTGCGGAGGAGCCTTTGCCTGCCGGCGGCAGCTGCCTGCTGGGAAGCATTAACCTGGCGGAGTTTGTGCTGGATCCCTTTACTGACCATGCCCAGTATGATTTCGAGGGCTTTAAGCACTGCGTGGAGGTCTCCGTAGGGGCGATGAACGAAGTGCTGGAGGAGGGGCTTCCTCTCCATCCTCTGGAAGAGCAGCGCCAGAGCGTAGCCCAGTGGCGTCAGATCGGCCTGGGCATTATGGGGCTGGCTGACTGTCTGATTAAGCTGGGGCTGACCTATGGGGACGAGGATGCGGTGAAAATGTGCGACAATATCGGCTTTGCCATGGCAGATTCCGCCATTGCCGCTTCCGCCATGCTGGCGAAAGAAAAGGGAGCTTTCCCTGCCTGCTGCATCGATGAAATTATATCTACCCCCTATTTCCTGGCCAACACCACAGAAAAGACCAGGGAGCTGGTGCGCAAGTACGGCCTGCGCAACTCCCAGCTGCTGACGATTGCGCCTACCGGAACGATTTCCACCATGCTGGGCATCTCCGGCGGCATCGAGCCGATTTACGCCAACTACTATGAGCGGAAAACAGAGTCTCTTCACGGCACAGAGGTGGCCTATAAGGTCTACACGAAGATTGTGGAGGATTATATGCGCCAGCACAACCTGCGCAGCGATTCTTCCCTGCCGGATTATTTTGTGACGGCCATGACTCTGGGCTACCGCCAGCGGATCGATATGCAGGCGATCTGGCAGAACCATATCGATGCTTCCATCAGCTCTACCGTAAATGTATCCAACCGGTTTACGGTGGAGGAGACGGAGAGCCTGTATATGTACGCCTATGAGAAGGGACTGAAGGGTATCACCATCTTCCGGGATGGCTGCAAGCGAACCGGCGTGCTGTCTGCCGCAGACAGGAAGGAAACGAAAAAGCTGTCGGCGGGCGAGGGACTGAAGCGGGGCGAGATCCTGCTGGTAACGGATGATGTGATCGGGAAAAAGCGGAAGCTGACCACCGGCTGCGGCAGCCTCCACTGTATCGCTCTGTTTGACCCTCATACCGGCGCGCTGCTGGAAACCTATCTGAGCAAGGGCTCCACCGGCGGCTGCAATAATTTCATGGTAGGACTGTCCAGAATGATCTCCATCAGCGCCAGAGGCGGAATCGACATTGAGACCATCGTGGATCAGTTAAATTCCAGCGGCTCCTGCCCCTCCTATACGGCAAGGCGTGTAACCAGGAAGGATACCAGCAAAGGGGCCTGCTGCCCTATGGCGGTGGGCAACGCCCTGATGGATATGTACAATGAGATGCAGGAAGAGCTGGCGGCCATGCGGGAGCGGGAAAACGGCTCCAGAGGAGACAAAAAGGCGCCCAAACCCAGGGCAGTCAACAGCGAGGGAACGGGAAACCGGCTTTACTGCCCGGAATGCGGCGAGCCCCTGACCTTTGAGGAAGGCTGCAATATCTGTAAAAGCTGCGGCTGGAGCAAATGTCAGTAAGCCTGCATGCGCTTGGCAGCCAACGCATCACCAAAGATGAAAACCTGGCGGGCGCATTTGGAATCCCTGAATGAATGCCGCCTGTTCGGCGGCGGATTTTCAGCGTAAGGAGAAAACCGGAAGGGCGGAGAGGAGATATGGAAGCAGAGAAGGAGAATGCCAGGGTCAGGATGGCGGTTTTGGAGGACGGAGAAAGGCTGCTGGAAATTTACCGGCCCTATGTAGAAGAGACGGCGGTTTCTTTTGAGTATGAAACGCCGTCTGTCAGGGAATTTCAGGAGCGGATTCGCCGTACCCTGGAACGGTATCCCTGGCTGGTGGTGGAAAACAGCGGGGGAATAGCGGGCTATGCCTGCTGCGCCCCCTTTAAGGAGCGGGCTGCCTATGACTGGGCGGTGGAGACCACCATTTATCTGGACAGAGAACAAAGAGGCAGGGGCTATGGCCGTCTCCTGTACCAGAAGCTGGAGGAGATTCTGGCCAGGCAGCATATTTTAAATCTGAATGCCTGCATCGCTGTGGCTGAGCCGGGAGATCCCCGGCTGACCAATGCCAGCCGGGAGTTTCACCGCCATATGGGGTACCGGCTGGTGGGCCGGTTCCGCCAGTGCGGCTATAAATTTCACCGGTGGTATGATATGATATGGATGGAAAAGCTGCTGGGAGCCCATCCAGCGGCGCCGGAGCCGGTGATCCCGGTCAGCCGGCTGGAGGATATTCCGCTGTAAAAGGCAGCCGGAATATTCCGCTCTGTTAGAAATGTTGGATTCCGGCAGGAAAAATTGTATAGACTGTCTATTGCAAATAAGGATAAAATCAAATAAGCTGTTTAAGGATTAACAATCTGTTCAGAACCCTCTGCGTTACGGGGCGGGTTTCAGGACGGGCGGGCGTATGGGGCATCCCTGAATGAATGCCGCATGTCAGGCGGCAGACTTTTAAAATAAGATCAAAGGAGGTTTATCATATGGCACATGTAATTGCGGTTGCAGGTAAAGGCGGCGTGGGAAAAACAAGTTTGACAGGACTTCTGATCCAGAATCTGTGCAGGAAGGGGAAACAGCCCCTGCTGGCAGTGGACGCGGACGCAAATTCCAATCTGAATGAGGTGCTGGGCGTAGAGGTAAGGGAGACTCTGGGAGATATCCGTGAGGAGCTGGAACGGGCTGGTATGGATATGAACAGCAAGATTCCCGCCAATATGTCCAAACAGGACTATCTGGAGATGCGTCTGTCTGACGCTCTGGCGGAGGAGGACGATTTCGACCTGATGGTAATGGGACGGACACAGGGCGAAGGCTGCTACTGCTTCGTAAACGGCCTGCTGCAGACCCAGATTCAGAAGCTGCAGTATAACTACCCCTATATTGTGGTGGACAATGAGGCTGGCATGGAGCATCTGAGCAGAGGCATCCTGCCGAAAATCGATACGCTGATTCTGGTCAGCGACTGTTCCCGCCGGGGCGTACAGGCAGCCGGAAGAATCTCCCGGCTGGCGGCTGATCTGCATATGCAGCCGAAACGGATGGGGCTGATCGTAAACCGGGCTCCCCAGGGAAAGCTGGACGCCGGAACCGAGGAGGAAATCCGCAAGCAGGGCCTGGAGCTGATCGGCGTGATCCCCCAGGATGACACCGTATATCACTATGACTGCGACGGCCGTCCTCTGGTAGAGCTGCCGGACGACAATCCTGTTCGCCTGGCCATGAATCAGGTGATCGAGTCTCTGGGGCTGTAAGGAAAAGCCGCAGCAAAGGCGGGAGCCATCCTGCCTCCCAGATAAAATATTCTTGCAAATATCTCGCAAATTTCCACCCCGGGGGCCTGGACTGCCCCGGGGTGAAATCGTATCAAGAAGGAGGGAAAAGGATTATGGCAGGAATTTATCAAAATATGCTGGAGCTGATTGGCCGCACGCCGCTGATGGAAGTAAGGCGGGTGGAGGAAGAGCTGGGGCTGCAGGCCCGGCTGCTGGTGAAGCTGGAATATCTGAATCCGGCGGGAAGCGTAAAGGACCGGGCTGCCCGGGCGATGATCGAGGACGCGCAGGCCCGGGGAATCCTGAAGCCGGGCGCCGTGATTATCGAGCCTACCTCCGGGAATACGGGCATCGGCCTGGCCGCTATCGCGGCGGTCAAAGGCTACCGGATGATTCTGACTATGCCGGATACCATGAGCGTGGAGCGGAGAAACATCCTGAAGGCTTATGGAGCGGAGGTCGTACTGACGGAAGGAGCAAAGGGGATGCAGGGCGCAATCGACAAAGCCCGGGAGCTGGCAGATCAGTATGAGAACAGCTTTATTCCCGGTCAGTTCGAAAACCCGGTAAACGCGGACGCCCACAGGGAAACCACCGGCCCGGAGATCTGGGAGGATACGGAAGGAAAGGTGGATATTTTTGTAGCGGGCGTAGGTACCGGCGGCACCATCACTGGCGTGGGCGAATACCTGAAGGCCCAAAATCCCCGGATTCAGATCGCGGCGGTGGAGCCTGCCGGTTCTCCTGTACTGTCAGGGGGCCAGAGCGGCCCTCACGGCCTCCAGGGAATCGGAGCCGGGTTTGTGCCGGAGGTGCTGCACACCGATGTTTATGACCAGGTGATAACGGTCAGGGAGGAGGATGCTTACCAGGCGGCGAAGCTGCTGGCAAAGCGGGAGGGCGTCCTGACAGGGATCTCTTCCGGCGCTGCCCTCCATGGAGCGATACAGCTGGCCCGGCTGGCGGAAAATAAAGGGAAAATGATCGTGGCTCTGCTGCCGGACAGCGGGGACCGGTATTATTCTACGCCTCTGTTTACAGAATAGGCGGCGGCCGTTTCTTTATATTTTCTTAATATCATGGCCCCTTTCTTAATCCTGATTTTATGCTTTCTGTGAGATAATAAAAATAAGAATAAAGCTGGCCGGAGGGAAGGAAACAGAAGCAAGGGAAAAGAAGGGGGTCTTTTTATGGCATATATCATTTTTATTTTCTGTGCCGCGCTGCTGCTGGTAACGGGACTGTGGGCGATGGCGCATATCGACCGCTTTTTTGGATATGACCAGTCGGAAGATTATCCGGCAGTGCTCTCCAGATTTTTTGACATTTGCGCCAGATGGTGTATAATAGTCAAACAGCAGGAGGAAAGACATGGAACCGGAAAGAAAAAGAGGAGAGCTGAAAATCTTTTTTAGTTATGTGCCGGGAGCAGGGGAAACAGAGGCTATGCTGCTGGCAGGCTGCCAGGCGGCAAAACGGGGCGAGGACGTGGTGGCCGCGATATTGCCGGAGGAGGCCGGCCAGGCGGGAGCGGACTGCCTGGCGCAGCTGGAAGTCCTGCCTCCCGTAAAGACAGAAAAGGGCGGGATGCCATGCCTGGAGTTTGACCTGGACGGCGCGGTGAAGCGCAGGCCGGGACTGCTGCTTCTGGGCGATCTGGCTCATATCAACGGCGACAGTTCACGGCATTACCGCCGGTATCAGGATGTGGAGGAGCTGCTGAACGCAGGCATTCATGTCTATACCACCCTGGATGTGATTCACATTGAAAGCCTGAGCGACCGGGTGACGGCCATTACAGGCAAGCGGATTATCCGGCGGATTCCCGACCGGATCTTCGATGAGGCGGATCAGGTGGAGATGAGGGACGCTGAGCCGGGGGATGTGACGAAGGGACTCAGCCGGGAGGAGGAAACCGGTTTTTCCCTGGATCAGCTGACAGCCCTGCGGGAGCTGGCTCTGCGCAGGTGCGCAGACAGGCTGAGCCAGCGGGGCGAAGAAGAACGGAATAAAAATCATACGGACTATTACGCCGGTGAACATGTGCTGGTATGCCTGTCACCGGCGCCTTCTAATGTCAGGATTATCCGCACTGCGGCCAGGATGGCCCATGCCTTTCATGGCAGCTTTACCGCCCTTTATGTGGAGACGGCGGAATTTTCCTCGCTGGAGAAGGAGGACAGGAGAAGGCTCCAGGACAATATGCGTCTGGCCAGACAGCTGGGAGCGGAGATCGAGACGGTGGCCGGGGATGACGTTGCCTTCCAGATCGCGGAATATGCCCGCCTGAGCGGCGTAACCCGCATTGTGGTAGGCCACAGCGCCGCCCGGCGCCATTTTTTTCGCCAGCTTTCTCTGACAGACCGGCTGATTCTTCTGGCGCCGGGGATGGATATCCATATCATCCCGGATATGATGAACCAGACGGCGGCTTATCGGGAGAACCGGGAGCCGGAGAAAAAGAAGGGCTGGTTCCAGCCGTGGGATCTGGCGAAAACCGCCGCCGCTTTGCTGGCCGCGACCGGGATAGGGCGGATATTTGCCTGGCTGGGCTTTACCGATGCGAATATTATCACAGTCTATATCCTGGGCGTGCTGATCGTATCTGTGGTGACTTCCAGCCGGGTCTGGAGCGTGGCGGCTTCCCTGTGCAGCGTGGTGATCTTTAACTTTTTCTTTACGGAGCCCCGCTATACGCTGCTGGCTTATGAGAGCGGATATCCAGTTACCTTTCTGGTGATGTTTGCCGTATCCTTTATCACAGGCTCTCTGGCCGCCAGGCTGAAGGATCAGGCCCGGCAGACGGCGAAGGCCGCTTACCGG
Source organism: uncultured Lachnospiraceae bacterium (assembly GCA_944383605.1). Classification (GTDB taxonomy): domain Bacteria; phylum Bacillota; class Clostridia; order Lachnospirales; family Lachnospiraceae; genus Paralachnospira_A. Next base: position 30,789 of record CALWQE010000030.1, on the reverse strand, counting down.
ACGAAAATTTTGTTTGATACCAACCAGCTCCTCCAGCAGGCCCGGGGACAGGAGGAGATCACCCGGGCGGCAGCCGGACAGCTGGTGAAGCTGCTGAACCGGGATATCGCAGTGTATCTGCCGGAAGGAGAGGGGCTGGGAGAACCGCTGTATTTTACAGCCGCCTCCTCCGGGGAAGAGGAAGGCGGGGAAGAAAAAGAGACAGCGATGGCAGCGGCAAAAGAGCAGGAGGGGGCAAAACCCGCAGCAGAAGAGGCGGAGGAACGGGAAGCGGCAGTCTGGGCGCTGAAAAACAACAAGCATGCCGGCGCCGGTACCGATACCTTTTCAGGGGCCAGATATCAGTATCTGGCCATCCGGGTCAACCATAACGTCTACGGCGTCGCCGGCGTCTGCCTGGAGGACGGCGCGCTGGATCCCTTTGAGAACGGCATGCTGCTGTCGATTCTGGGAGAATGGGCCCTGGCGCTGGAAAATGAGAAAAACGCCAGGGAGAAGGAGGAAGCGGCTATTATGGCAAAAAATGAACAGATGCGGGCCAATTTTCTGCGAACCATATCCCACGACCTGCGCACTCCTCTTACTTCGATTTCCGGCAATGCCAGCAATCTGCTGGACAATAACCTGTCCTTCGATGAGGAGACGAAGCGTTCTTTGTATCAGGCGATCTATGATGACGCGATGTGGCTGGCCGGTTTGGTGGAAAACCTGCTGTCCGTAACCAGGATCGAGGAGGGCCGGGTACAGCTGAGTATGACGGCGGAGCTGATGGACGAGGTGATCTCCGAGGCGCTGCATCATGTCAGGATGGCCAGAGGCAGCCGCCAGATCCGGGTGGAGGATACGGAAGAATTTATTTTCGCCCGGATGGACCCGAAGCTGATTATGCAGGTGATTATCAATATCGTGGACAACGCCTTGAAGTATACGCCGGACGGCTCGGAGATCGTGCTGAGCGCCCGCAGGGAGCAGAGCCAGGTGGTGGTGCAGATCCGGGACAACGGCCCCGGCATACCAGACGGACAGAAGGCAAAAATTTTTGATATGTTTTATACAGGAACCCAGAGAGCGGCGGACAGCAGAAGAAGCCTGGGATTGGGGCTAAGCCTGTGCCGTTCCATTATACACGCCCATGGAGGAGAGATCACAGTGACAGACGCTGTGCCCCACGGGGCGGTCTTTACCTTTACATTACCTGCCGGGGAGGTGCAGCTGCATGGATAAATGTGTGGTGCTGGTAGTGGAAGATGACCTGCCGGTACGAAATCTGATTACAACAACATTAAAGGCCCATGATTACCGGTATCTGATCGCCAGAAACGGCAAGGATGCCATTATGGAGACTTCGTCTCATAATCCGGATGTGATTTTTCTGGATCTGGGGCTGCCGGACATGGATGGGGTAGACGTGATCCAGCGGATCCGCACCTGGTCCAATGTGCCGGTTATCGTCATCAGCGCCAGAAGCGAGGACTCAGATAAAATCAGGGCGCTGGACGCCGGGGCGGACGATTATCTGACCAAGCCCTTCTCGGTGGAGGAGCTGCTGGCCAGGCTCCGGGTAACGCAGAGACGGCTGGCGATGATGCAGAACGGGGAAAGCGCCAGGTCTTCTGTCTTTATCAACGGCGACCTGCGGATCGACTATGCGGCAGGCTGCGCCTGGATGGGAGATAAGGAGCTTCATCTGACGCCTATTGAGTACCGTCTGCTTTGCCTGCTGGCGCAGAATGCGGGAAAGGTGCTGACCCATACCTTTATTACCCAGAAAATATGGGGGAGCAGCTGGGAAAATGACGTGGCTTCCCTGCGGGTTTTCATGGCCACCCTGCGGAAAAAGATCGAAAAGGATCCCAGCGCGCCTCAGTACATCCAGACCCATGTAGGCGTGGGCTACCGGATGATGCATCAGAAAAAATGAGGAAAGGGTGAAAAGTCCCGTTGACGTAAACGGGCAGTCCTGTTACACTTTAGACAGTACCGGAAATTGCGGTATTGTCTGAAGGAGGATTTTATGAGCTTATTAATCGGTTTATTTCTCCCGCTGGCGGGAACCTGCCTGGGGGCAGCTTGTGTGTTTTTTGTGCGGAACCAGATTCATCCTACGGTGCAGAAGGCCCTGCTGGGGTTTGCTTCCGGGGTGATGACGGCGGCTTCGGTGTGGTCGCTGCTGATTCCGTCCATGGACATGTCAGAGCCTCTGGGAAAGCTGGCTTTTATACCGGCTGCCGCAGGGTTCCTGGCCGGCATTTTCTTTTTGCTGCTGCTGGACCGTCTGGTGCCCCATCTCCATCTGGATCAGGATCAGCCGGAGGGGATGAAAAGCTCCTGGGCCAAATCAACCATGCTGGTGCTGGCAGTTACCCTTCACAATATTCCTGAGGGCATGGCGGTGGGCGTAGTTTACGCCGGATTTCTCCAGGAGTACGGCGGCATTACGCTGGCCTCCGCCCTGGCGCTGTCCATCGGCATTGCGATTCAGAATTTTCCCGAAGGCGCGATTATTTCCCTGCCGGTAAAAAGCGAGGGAATGAGCCGCGCAAAAGCATTTTGGATGGGAGCGGTGTCCGGCGCGGTAGAGCCGGCGGCAGCGGTCATAACCATTCTCATATCCAGCCGGATTATTCCGATTCTTCCCTATTTACTTTCCTTTGCCGCCGGCGCTATGATCTATGTGGTGGTAGAGGAGCTGATTCCTGAGTCGGCCCAGGGCGATCACTCCAATGTGGGGACGCTGAGCTTTGCCGTCGGATTTGTGATTATGATGATACTGGATGTGGCGCTGGGGTGACTGAAATGACGATCAGAGAGAAAATGAAGGAAATGGAGGCTGTGATCTTTGATCTGGACGGCACTCTGGTAGATTCCATGTGGATCTGGGATCCCATCGATGTGGAATTTTTGGGAGAATATGGGCATCAGGTGCCGCCGGATCTCCATGAGGCCATCGAGGGAATGAGCTTTACCGAGACCGCAGCTTATTTTAAGGAGCGGTTTTCCATTCCCCTCACCCTGGAGGAAATGAAAAACCGGTGGAATGAGATGGCGATGAATAAATACCTCCGTCAGGTGCCTCTGAAGGAGGGAGCGGCAGAGTTTCTAAAGCAGCTGCGGGACAGGGGAGTGCAGGCGGGAATCGCCACCAGTAATTCCCGTCAGCTGGTGGAAAGCGTGCTGCAAGCCAGAGGGATCGGAGAATATTTTTCCAGCGTGGTGACAGGCTGTGAGGTGAAGGCGGGAAAACCGGCGCCGGATATTTATCTGCGTGCAGCCGAAAATCTGGGCGTCAGCCCGAAGGCGTGCATGGTGTTTGAAGACGTGCCTGCCGGGATACGGGCGGGAAAGCGGGCCGGCATGACGGTAACAGCAGTGGCGGACGCCTGCTCCGCCGGTGTGATGGAAGAGAAAAAAAGGCTGGCGGATTATTACATAGAAGATTACCGGGCGCTGCTGTAAAGGTGACGGGATGGCGCGGCGAGGGCGCCGGAAAAGAGGCAATGATGAAAGAAAAATGGGAGATGAGAGCGTATGACTGGGAGGCGGAGGCTTCCCGTCTTGTTATTCCTGAGGATTATCTGGAGAGCCATCCGGATTTCCTGCCGGTGAGCCGGAAGGAAATGGAGGAGCGGGGATGGGACAGGCCGGATTTTGTTTATATTACCGGCGACGCCTATGTGGATCACCCTTCTTTTGGCCCGGCGATTATCAGCCGGCTGCTGGAGTCTCAGGGCTACCGGGTGGCCATGCTGCCCCAGCCGGACTGGAAGGATCCGGATTCTGTGACGGTATTCGGGCGACCCCGGCTGGCTTTCCTGATTTCAGCGGGAAATATGGATTCTATGGTGAACCATTATACGGTTTCTAAAAAGCGGCGGGATAAGGACGCCTATACGCCGGGAGGGAAAATGGGGAAAAGGCCGGATTATGCCTGTACCGTATATGGGAGGCTGGTCCGGCAGGCTTACGGGGATATTCCGGTCATTATCGGCGGGATCGAGGCCAGCCTGCGGCGAATGGCCCATTATGATTACTGGTCTGACCGGCTGAAGCGGTCTGTCCTGTTGGATTCTGAAGCAGACCTGCTCTGCTATGGGATGGGAGAGCGGTCTACGGTTCAGATCGCGGAGGCGCTGAACAGCGGCATGGACGTAAAGGATATCACCTTCGTCCGGGGAACGGTTTTTCGGATGGCAGATCCGGACAAAACCGCGATGCTGACAGAGCCGGTCATTTTGCCGTCCTTTGAGGAGCTGAAAAAGGACAGGAAAAAATATGGGGAAAGCTTTTATATCCAGTACCAGAATACCGATTCCTTTTCCGGCTCTGTACTGGCGGAGCCTTATGGGAACGGCCTGTATGTGATCCAGAATCCGCCTGCCCGCCCTCTGAGCCAGGAGGAAATGGACGGCGTTTACGATATGCCTTATCAGAGACGGTGGCATCCTTCCTATGACCAGGCGGGAGGGATTCCGGCTTTTGCCGAGGTGAAGTTCAGCCTGGTCAGCAACCGGGGGTGCTTTGGCGGCTGTAATTTCTGCGCGCTGACCTTCCATCAGGGAAGGATCGTCCAGGCCAGAAGCCACGCGTCCCTGCTGCGGGAGGCCCGGCTGCTGACAGAAGACCCGGATTTTAAAGGCTATATCCATGACGTAGGCGGGCCGACGGCGGATTTCCGCTTTCCCGCCTGTGAGAAGCAGCTGAAGGAGGGGGTGTGCCGGAACCGGCAATGCCTCTTCCCTTCTCCATGCCGGAACCTGAGGGCAGATCACAGCGACTATATCGCGCTGCTGCGGAAGCTGAGGGCTCTGCCCGGTGTGAAAAAGGTTTTCATCCGTTCCGGCATCCGGTTTGATTATGTGATGGCTGACCGGAATACAGATTTTATGGAAGAGCTGTGCCGCTGGCATGTGAGCGGGCAGCTGAAGGTGGCGCCGGAGCATGTGGCGGGGCCGGTACTGCGGCGGATGGGGAAGCCGGAGCATTCGGTTTATGAGCGTTTTGTCCGGGCCTATACGCAGATGAACCAAAAGCTGAACCGGAAGCAGTATCTGGTGCCCTATCTGATGTCTTCTCATCCGGGAAGTACGATGAAAGAGGCGGTGGAGCTGGCGGAATATGTGCGGGATATTCATTTTACGCCGCAGCAGGTGCAGGATTCCTATCCCACCCCCTCCACCCTGTCTACCTGCATGTACTATACCGGCCTGGATCCCAGAGACGGGAAGCCGGTCTATGTGCCGGTCAGCCCTCATGAAAAGGCGATGCAGCGGGCGCTGATCCAGTACCGGACGCCTGGCAGCCAGAAGCTGGTGCGGGAAGGGCTGCGGGCTGCCGGGAGGGAGGATCTGATCGGCTTCGGGCCCAAATGCCTGGTGAGGCCGGAGGGAGGCGGGCAGGCTACGGATGTCCGCCAGGGCCATTTGGCCGGCCGTTCCGCTCCGAAAGGGGAAAGGGCCGGGGAGGCCAGACAGCGGAAGGGAAAGATGATCCGGAATGTCCACAAGAAGAAAAACCAGGCAAAAAAGTGACTGCCGGCAGACGGCAAAAACAGGGAGGAATAACAGATGCGGGAAATCCGGATCGGAGAACAGGAGGCCGGACAGAGGCTGGACAAATTCCTGGGAAAATATATGGGACTGGCGCCGAAAGGCTTTCTGTATAAAATGTTAAGGAAAAAAAATATTACGCTGAACGGGAAGCGGGCGGACGGCGGGGAAAAGCTGGCTGCCGGAGATCAGATCCGGCTGTTTCTGGCAGAGGAGACGGTGGAAAAATTTACAGACCAGAGGACGCCGGCGGTCCCGGCGGAACAGGGAGCGGAAAAACCGCCCTTCTCTGTGATCTATGAGGATCGGGATATCCTGATCCTGAACAAGCCGTGGGGGATGCTGACCCAGAAGGCCGCGCCTTCCGATCTGTCTTTGAATGAATATATGACAGACTGGCTGCTGGCTTCCGGCAGGCTGAGCCAGGAGGCGCTGCGGCGTCAGCGGCCCTCGGTCTGCAACCGGCTGGACCGGAACACCAGCGGCATCGTAACTGCCGGCATTACCCTGAAAGGGCTGCAGGGACTGTCCCGGATCCTGAAGGACCGAAGCTGCGGGAAATGGTACTGGGCTCTGGTGTGGGGAGAGATCAGCCAGCCCCGGCAGATCAGGGGATATCTGCGCAAAGAGGCCGGAAACAGGGCGCAGATACTGTCCGGCCCCGGCGAGGGAACCAGGCCGGTGGAAACGGCCTACCGGCCTCTGGCCAGAGGCGGCGGCTGTACCCTGCTGGAGGTTCATCTGATTACAGGACGCAGCCATCAGATCCGGGCCCAGCTGAGCGCCGAGGGCCATTTTATTATCGGAGATCCCAAATATGGCAGGCCGGAAATCAACCAAAGGTTTGAGGAACGGTTTGGTCTGGCCGGGCAGCTGCTTCACGCGGGCCGATTTGCCATGCCGGATCGGGACTGTCCCTTTCCCGGCCTGGCCGGGCGGGTTTTCCAGGCCCCTCTGGAGAAGCGGTTCAGCCGCGTGCTGGACGGACTGGGCATTCCCCGGCCTGACAGGGAGGCTGACGCGCCAGAGCATAGAAGAATCGGAGGAATGGAGGAACGGGGATGCCGACCTGGAATTCACGGGGACTGAGAGGCTCCTCTCTGGAGGAGCTGATTAATTATACCAATGAAAAATACCGCCGGCAGAAGCTGGCGCTGATCCAGAAGATCCCCACTCCCATCAAGCCGGTGAAAATCGATCAGGAGCACCGGCATATTACGCTGGCTTACTTTGACCAGAAAAGTACGGTAGACTATATCGGGGCGGTGCAGGGGATTCCGGTATGCTTTGACGCAAAGGAATGCCACAGCGACACCTTCCCGCTTCAGAATGTCCATCCCCATCAGGTGGCTTTTATGGAGGAGTTTGAAGAGCAGGGAGGGGTTGCCTTTCTGATTATTTATTACACCCACAGGGAACGGTTCCTGTATCTGCCCTTCGCCAGCCTGTATGGCTTCTGGCGCCGGAAGGAGGAGGGGGGCAGAAAAAGCTTTCTGCTGTCGGAGACGGATCCGTCTTATGAGATCCATGCCAGGGGAGGCACCCTGCTGCATTATCTGGAGCCCCTGCAGCTGGATCTGCTCCGGAGGGAGCAGCAGGGCGGGGAAAAAAAGCTGCCATGAGAGAGAACACAACGGGAGGAGAACGAGAGATTATGGAACAGCTGCTGCATACGCCAGAGGGCGTAAGAGATATTTATAACGGAGAATTTGCCAAAAAGCTGACGGTAGAAAAACGGATCCGGGAGACGCTGAACCTGTTTGGGTATCAGGATATTCAGACGCCGGGCTTTGAGTTTTTTGACATATTCCGCAAGGAGCGGGGAAGCGTGGCCTCGAAGGATATGTTTAAATTTTTTGACCGGGATGGCAGCACCCTGGTGCTGCGGCCTGATATGACCCCTTCGGTGGCCAGGTGCGCCGCGAAATATTATTCTGAGGAGACGATACCGGTCCGCCTCTGCTACCTGGGCAATACCTATATCAATAATTCCAGCTATCTGGGCAGGCTGAAGGAGTGTACCGACGCCGGCGGGGAGCTGATCGGCGACGGCAGCGTCCAGGCAGACGCAGAGATCGTGGCCCTGGTGATCGAATGCCTGCGCAAAACCGGACTTCAGGAATTTCAGATCGAGCTGGGGCACGCCGGTTTTTTCAGCGGCCTGCTGGATGAGGCCGGCATCCCGGAGGAAGAGCGGGATGGGCTGAGGGAGCTGTATGACAATAAAAATTACTTCGGGATCGAGACACGGGTATCCCAGCTGGAGATCCCGGAGGACAATAAGGAAATTTTTCGGAAGCTGCCCCGGCTGTTCGGCTCCTGCGAATCCCTGGCCCTGGCGAAAACCATGGCCAGAAGCGCCAGAACGATGGAGGCGATCCGGAGGCTGGAACAGATTTATGAGCTGCTGAAGCTGTACGGGCTGGAAAAGTATGTTTCCTTTGACCTGGGGATGATGGTCAATTACCGCTATTATACCGGTATGATTTTAAAGGGTTACACCTATGGAACAGGGGATACCATTGTCTCCGGGGGCCGGTATGATACGCTGATGGCCCAGTTCGGCAAAGACAGGCCCTCAGTGGGCTTTAAGATTTCTGTGGACGGGCTGCTGACCGCTATGGAACGGCAGAAGATCGCCATCGAGGCAGAGATGGTAAATACGCTGGTGGTTTACCACCCGGAGCAGCTGGCCCTGGGCATCGCGCTGGCAGGACAGCTGCGGAAAACCGGTGTATGGCTGGCTCTGCACAGCCTGGAGGGCCGCATCCTGGAGGACTATATCAGCTACGGAAAGCGGATGGCCATGGGAGGCATTCTTTTCATCCGGCAGGATGGGAAGACAGTCGAGGTGATCGACCTGGTTTCCGGCAGCAGGCAGACCGCAGATCTGACCAGATTTTTAGAAGAGGAATGACAGACGATGAGATATATTACATTTGCGCTGCCCAAGGGGCGGCTGGCGGAAAAAACCATGGAGCTGCTGGAGCAGACCGGCATCACCTGCCCCCAGATGAAGGAAAAGGGAACGAGAAAACTGATTTTTGTCAATGAAGAGCTGAAGCTGCGGTTTTTCCTGGCTAAGGCTACGGATGTGCCTACCTATGTGGAATACGGGGCGGCGGACATCGGCGTAGTGGGCAGGGACACCATCATGGAGGCGGGCAGGAAGCTGTATGAGGTGCTGGATCTGGGTATGGGCCGGTGCCGGATGTGCGTCTGCGGCCCCCGGGAAGCAGGGGAGCTGCTGAAGCACCGGGAGCTGATCCGGGTGGCAACCAAATATCCGAATATCGCCAAGGATTATTTTTATAACCGGAAGCACCAGACCGTGGAAATTATCAAGCTGAACGGCTCTATCGAGCTGGCGCCGATCGTGGGGCTGTCAGAGGTAATCGTAGATATTGTAGAGACCGGCACAACGCTGCGGGAGAACGGCCTGGACGTACTGGAGGAAATATGCCAGCTGTCAGCCCGGGTGGTGGTGAATCAGGTGAGCATGAAAATGGAGTATGAAAGGATCAGTAAAATCCTGGGGGATCTGCGCCGTCTTCTGACCGCGCAGGGCCAATCAGATTGACAGGAAGATGAAATTAAGATAAAGTTAATAAAAAGAAAACGGTTTTTCACCGCAGAGAAATAAAAGAGGAATACAGGATGAAGGAAAAAGGGTTGGAAAATAAAGGCAGAACCGCCAGAATCAGCCGCAAAACAACAGAAACAGACATCACTCTGGCGATTAATCTGGACGGAAGCGGCAAGGCTTCCGTCTGTACCGGGATCGGTTTCTTCGACCATATGCTGGAAAGCTTTGCCCGCCACGGCTTTTTTGATCTGGAGGTTCAGGCAAAGGGCGATCTTTATGTGGACTCCCACCACACAGTCGAAGATACGGGAATCGTCCTGGGCGCGGCCATCCGCGAGGCGCTGGGGGACAAAAAAGGAATACGGCGGTACGGTTCGATGACGCTGCCTATGGATGAGACGCTGGTATTGTGCGCCCTGGATCTGTCAGGACGTCCCTGCTTTGTTTATGACGTCCATTTCCAGACAGAGCGGATCGGCAGCCTGGACACCCAGATGGTGCGGGAATTTTTTTATGCCATTTCCTATGGGTGCGGCATGAATCTTCACATAAAGGAATTTTATGGAGAAAATGACCACCATATCGCCGAGGCGGTTTTCAAGGCATTTGCCAGGGCGCTGGATCAGGCATCGGGACTGGACGGGCGGATTGATACCGTTTTGTCCACCAAGGGAAGCCTGGCATAGCGGGAAGGAGGGAAACAGATGGAGATTTTTCCTTCCGTGGAAATTGTAAACGGGAAATGCAGGAAGTTCAGCAAGAGAAACAGCAGTTCCCCTCTGCCCCAGCCCGGGACGGCGGTTCAGATGGCCCAGTACTGGATGGAGCAGGGCGCCCGGGGCATTCATCTGGTGGATGTGGACGGCATTAAAACAGGCAAAATCGTCAATACGGCGGCAATCAAGGAAATCGCCTACGCCATTCCGGTGCCCCTGGATCTGTACGGCGGCATCCGCTCCATGAAGGATATTGAATTTGCCATGCACTGCGGCATCCGCAGGGCGGTAATCGGGACAAAGGCCATGCTGAGCCCCGGCTTTATCCGGGAATCGGTCAGGCTGTTCGGACATGACAGGCTGATCGTCAGCGTGAATGTGAGCCATGGCAGGCTGATCGACGGCGACAGGGAGACCGGCGGCTTTGAGGTACTGTTAAATTACTGTATGCAGATGCGCAGGATGGAGATCAGCAGGATGATCTTCCACGATGTGTCGCCCAGGGGGGTGATGTACGGCAACAGCCTGGAGCTGCTGGCGGAAATCTCTGATATCACCGGCATAAAGGTGATTATATCGGGGAAAATTATGTCCCTGAAGGATCTGGAGCGGATCAGGGAGACAGGAATATACGGCGTTGTGCTGGACGATGCGCTGTACGAAGAAAAATTCCGGCTCAAGGACGCGGTTGCCATGTTCTGCTGACAGGATATGGCGCTGATATGTGGAGGTAGTTGTGATGACAGAATACAAAAAGATTATCCCTCATTTTATACTGAGGGAGGGAAAAGCAGTGCTGGCGGGAGACATCGTATGCGAAGATGTGATCGGGCTGTGCCGCGCCTACAGTGACAACGGAGCGGATGAGATTTTGATCTGGGAGGATTCGGCAGACGAGCAGGCCCACGAGAAAGCGGTGATTTTGCTGAAGCGGGCGGCCTGTGCGGCGGATATCCCGATAGCGGCGGGCGGCCATATCAGCGGGATGGACGATGTGAAAAAATATCTGTATGCAGGCGCCAGGACGGTGGTATTTTCCGACAGCAGCTCGATGGATCTGCTGAAGGAGGCGGCAGAACGGTTCGGGAAGGAAAAGATGGCCCTGTGCACCGGGGATATCTCTGACGGTTTCGGATACGCGGCCCTGGGCGTCAGCAGGGTTTTCTATATGGGAGACTGTGAGGAAAAGGAGGATATTGATAATATTAAGGCATTTCCCCTGCCGCTGATCCTGGACTGGCAGGACCCTCTGATCGATATCCCCACGGTGGCCGGCATGCTGATGTCTGTGCCTGTGGAGGAAGCGGCTTCTCTGATGGAAGAAAAGCTGATGTGGAAAACGATGGGCATCCCGGTCAATGTGTATGAGCCGGCATTTACCTGGGACGACCTGAAGAAAAACAGCGACGGGATGGTGCCGGTTATCGTCCAGGATTATATTACGGAAGAGGTGCTGATGCTGGCCTATATGAACGAGGAGGCCTATGAGCGGACTGTCCGCAGCGGAAAGATGACCTACTTCAGCCGCAGCCGGAAAGAGCTGTGGGAGAAGGGAGCCACCTCCGGCCATTATCAGTATGTAAAGGAGCTGCGGCTGGACTGCGACAATGATACCATCCTGGCCAGGGTGTCCCAGATCGGGGCGGCATGCCACACAGGGAACCGCAGCTGCTTCTATCAGGAAATCCTGAAAAAGGATTATGAAGAAAAAAATCCTCTGAAAATATTCGACCGGATTTATGATACCATCCAGGACAGAAAGATTCACCCGAGAGAGGGGTCTTATACCAATTACCTGTTCGGGAAGGGGATCGACAAAATTCTGAAAAAGGTAGGGGAGGAAGCCACCGAGATCGTGATCGCTTCCAAAAATCCCGAGGCGGAAGAGGCGGTGTATGAGATCGCAGATTTCCTCTATCATCTGATGGTGCTGATGGTGGAAAAGGAAATCAGCTGGGATGATATCGTAAACGAGCTGGCCAACAGATAAAAGAGAATACCGGGGGTGCAGCGAAAATGGAGCTTTATAAAATTATGCTGGTGGATGATGAGGAGGAAGTCCGGGAGAGCATTATCCGTAAGGTGCCGTGGGAGGAAAACGGCTTTACCGTGGTGGGAAGCGCGGAAAACGGCGAGGACGCGCTGGAGAAAGCGGAGCTTCTGGAGCCGGACGTGGTGATGACCGATATCCGGATGCCTTATATGGACGGACTGGAGATGGCCGAACGGCTGCGAAAGCTGTATCCCGCGGTAAAAATCATCATTTTCTCCGGCTTCGATGAATTTGAGTACGCCCAGCAGGCCATCAAGCTGAATGTAACGGAATATATTCTGAAGCCGGTGAATGTGGAGGAGCTGACAGAGATTCTGCAGCGGGTAAAGGCAAGCCTGGATCAGGAAATTGCGGAAAAGCGGAATGTGGACAGCCTGCGGGAGACCTTCTACCATAATCTGCCGGTGCTGCAGGAGCGGTTTTACCTGGATCTGCTGAAGGGACGGGTAAAGGCGGAGGATATGGACGAGCTGATGCGGGAATATCAGATCCGGATGAACCGGGGCGGTTCCTGGGCGGCGGGGATGATCGAGATCATTATGCCGGAAAATCAGAATGACACGCTGACCATTCACAGAGAGCATGAACTGATCCCGCTGTCGGTGCAGCGGATCGTCCAGGAAACGCTGGAGTCCCGTTTCCTGCCGGTGGTAATCGATGACCAGGGGGTTCTCAACCTGATCGTAGCGCTGGAGCAGAACCAGGACGCGGCGGAGCTGATCGATGTCTGCAACGCCGTCTGCCGCAGCTGCAAACGGATCCTGAAGCTGGATGTAACCATCGGCATTGGCAGCCGGGTAGACCAGATGCAGAAGCTGCATCTTTCCTGGCGGCAGGCCAGGGAGGCGGTGGGCTATAAAAATATCGTAGGAGCCGGAAACGCCATCTATATCGGGGATGTGGAGCCTTCCCGGAAAGCAGTGCTTTATTTCGACGGCAAAAGCGAAAGCGAGCTGCTGACCGCTATAAAATTCGGCGGGCGGGAGGAAATCTCCGGCGCTGTGAAAGCGATTGCCCTGAAGATGGATGAGGCAAAGGTACATGTCCGCCAGTACCAGATGTATCTGATGGGCATTATGAACTGCCTGACCAGGGCTATCCAGCAGTATGAGCTGGCGCCGGCGGAGGTGTTTGGACGGGACGCGGATTATTTTGAGATTTTGAGCGGGCTGAATACTACGGAGAATGTGCAGCAGTGGCTGGCCGGCGTCTGTATCCGGATGAGTGAGGCGATGAACAGAAAGCGGGATACAAACACCCAGAATATGATCCGCCAGGCGAAGGATTTTATCCTGGAGCATTACGCAGACCCGGAGCTGTCAGTGGAAAAGGTGTGCGGCCATCTCCATATCAGCCCGGCTTATTTTTCCACCATTTTCCGAAAGGAAACCGGTCAGACCTATGTGGCATACCTGACAGACGTCCGGATGGAAAAAGCGGTGGAAATGCTGAACCATACCGAGGAAAAGACCTATATGATCGCCGCGGCAGTGGGATACACAGAGCCTAATTACTTCAGCTATGTGTTCAAGAAAAAGTTCGGCGTGGCACCCAGCAGATACCGGGGAAAGAAAAACCATGAAGGATAAAAAGACTTTTGTAAAAGAACGGCTGAGGCGGCTGAAGGCGCTGTATGAGAGAACCAGCATCTGGAATGTGGTGTTTTTTTCTTTTACCGTCAGCTCCGCCCTGGCTACCCTGCTTATCGGCGTATCCCTGTACAGCCGTTTCCGCCAGCAGTCGGAGTATCTTGTGCAGGAGGAGAACCAGGCGCTGATCGCCCAGGCCAACCGGACGCTGGATTCTTATCTGCGGAATCTGATGAAGGTATCCGATACCCTGTATTACAGCGTGGTAAAAAACCGGGATCTGTATCAGGAGCCGGTAACAGAAGAGCTGCAGCTGCTGTACGACGCCAATAAGGACTATATCGAAAATATCGCCCTGTTTACCGGCAGCGGCGAGCTGATCGAGACGGCTCCGGCGGCCAAGCTGAAAAGCCATGTGAAGCCGGCTGACCAGGAATGGTTCCGGGAGGCGATGGGAAGATCGGAGAATATCCATTTTTCTACGCCAAAGGTTCAGAACCTGTTTGTCAAGAATGACGGCCAGTACCGGTGGGTCATTTCGGTCAGCAGGGCGGTGGAGATTACCCGGGGGAGGGAGATCAGCCAGGGCGTCCTGCTGATGGATATCCGTTATGATATGATTGAACAGGTTTTTCATAATATCAGCCTGGGAAATAACGGCTATACCTACCTGGCGGACAGCGACGGCACTTATATCTACCATCCGAAGATGCAGCTGATCGCGGCGGGGGTCTATGAGGAAAACGGCCCGGACGTATCCGCTCTGGGGGATGGAAACTATGAAGAGACCTTCCACGGGGAACGGCGGAATGTTACAGTCAAATCTGTAGGCTATACCGGGTGGAAAATCGTAGGGGTAACGCCGGTGTCGATGCGCTGGGATATGCCGGGAAGCGGTATCCGGGGCAGGCTGTTTATTGTATTTCTGATTTTCTTTTTTCTCTATCTGCTGCTGGCAGTCAACAGCTTTATCTCATCCAAAATCACCAAGCCCGTTCAGGAGCTGGAAAAATCGGTGAAAGGACTGGAGAGCGGCGATCTGGAGACGGTGATCTATGTGGGAGGCACCTATGAGATCCAGCATCTGGGCACATCGATCCAAAATATGGCCAGACAGATCCAGTCGCTGATGGAGGATATTGTGGCGGAGCACGAATCCAAACGCAAAAGCGAGCTGGATACCCTTCAATCCCAGATCAATCCCCACTTTCTTTATAATACCCTGGATATCATTGTATGGATGATTGAAAATGAACGGCAGTCAGAAGCAGTGAAGGCAGTGACCGCCCTGGCCAGATTTTTCCGGATCAGCCTGAGCAAGGGAAAAACGGTGATTCCTGTCCGGGATGAGCTGGAGCATGTGAGAAATTATCTGATGATTCAGAAGATGCGGTTTAAAAACCGTTTTGAATATGAGATCATCGCCCAGGAGGATGTGGGCGGCCTGGCTACGATAAAGCTGATTCTCCAGCCGCTGGTGGAAAATGCCATTTACCACGGCATGGAATATATGGACGGGGACGGGCTGATCCGGGTCGAGGCGAGACGGCAGGAGAACGGGCTGGTGATCAGTATCGAAGACAATGGCCTGGGAATGCCCCGGGAGACAGTCGAGCGGCTGCTGTCCGGAGAACCTTCTGACAGCGGGAAAAACGCATCGAAAAAAGGGTCGGGGATCGGGCTGAAAAATGTCCATGAACGGATCCGCCTTTATTTCGGGCCGGAGTACGGGCTTCAGATTTTTTCTGAGCCGGACGAGGGAACCCAAATCCTCATCCGCCTGCCTGCAGTTCCTTATGAAGAATGGGAGAAAAAGGATATACTGTGATGAATAAACCGAAAAGGATTTTTTATATAGCCGGTTTCGCCCTGCTGGTGCTGCTGTTTCTGGCAAGCGTAACAGATCTTTTTTTCCAGGAGCGGGACGCCCGGGTATATGCGGTATCGGTGATTATAGACGATACCAGCGATGATTTCTGGATCAATTTTAAGAAGGGCATGGATCAGGCGGCGGCGGAGTTTAATGTGGATATCAGCTTTGTCACCCTGTATGACAACAGCAATGAACAGAATTTCCAGCAGACCGAGCTGATCCGCCGGGAGATCGAGGACGGCGCGCAGGCGCTGGTGCTCTGCGCCGCAGACAGTATGAAGATGGCACAGTCACTGTCTGATATGGCGCCGGAGGTGCCGGTAATCGCGGTACAGCATGCCATACCATACCAGGGAGTCAGCAGCAGCATCCTGCCGGACAACCAGGAAATGGGCCGGCTGCTGGCAGAACAGATCGGAAGGGAAGAGGATCGGGAAAAAAAGGTTTATGCGATAGCTCCCCAGATGGTACAGGACAGCCTGAGAGAACGGTATCAGAAGCTGGAAGAGGCGCTGACTGCGGAAGGGTTCCAGGTTATCCTGATCACCGGCCAGGAGCCGGGAACGGCAGAGGCGCTGGTACGGCAGGCAACGGAAAACAGAGAATCCTGTGTGATGGTGGGACTGGACGCCGCAGCTCTCCTGGATGTGGCGGACTGGGTGGAAGAATATTACGGAAACTATCTGATCTCGGTCTACGGATTCGGGCATAATGCCCGGATTCTTGATATGATGGAGCATGAAAAGATCGATGGCATCGGGGTTACAGACGATTATGTCATGGGATACCTGAGCATACAGAATGCGGTAGCCAGCCTGAACCGGGAGGAGACACCAGGGGTCTGCCGGCTGAACGGTTATCTGGCCACAGGGGACAGGATGTATGAAGAGGAGCTGTCCCGGATCCTGTTTCCGATTCCCTGATCCGGCCGGCAGCAGCTGAAACCGGACAGGAAGCAAAACGGAATGCAGACAGGGGGTGCGGAATGAAGAAAATAATGGCCGCCGCCGCACTGCTGGCAGTGATTGCTGCGGCAGCCTTCCTTCTGGCAGGAAGGAACGGCGGCGAGAAAGAGAAAACATCGATAAAGGTAGGAATTTCCATATACAGAGAGGATGATACCTTTATTTCCAGCATGATGAGCAGCCTGGAGGCTTATGCCAAAGAGCTGGAGCAGGAGAAAGACATTAAAATTTCCCTGGACATTTCCAATGGGGATGAAAACCAGAACACACAGAATGAACAGGTGGAGAGATATATTTCCCTGGGTTATGACGTCCTCTGCATCAATATGGTAGACAGGGCGGAGGCTGCTACTGTCATCGACAAGGCGGAGGCCGCCGGTATCCCGGTGATCTTTTTCAACCGGGAGCCGGTGGAGGATGATATGTACCGGTGGGATAAGCTGTATTATATCGGCTCTGATGCAAAGGAGCAGGCGGTGCTTCAGGGCCAGATCATCCTGGACGCCCTGGAGCGCCATCCGGAGGAAATTGACATAAACCAGGACGGCATCCTCCAGTATGCCATGCTGGAGGGGGAGATCCGCCATCAGGATTCTATGGTGCGGACGGAATGGTCTGTCCAGTCATTAAGAGACGGGGGCGCTATGCCGGAGAAGGTGACGGGAGGCATCGCCGACTGGGAGCGGGCACAGGCCTCCGCCCTGACAGAGCAGTGGCTGACAGATTACGGCGACCAGATCGAGGTGATTATCTGCAATAATGACGATATGGCCCTGGGAGCGGCGGACGCGGTGGCCCGGGCGGGGCTGGATTTCCATAATATTGTAGGCATAGACGGCACCCCTGCGGGCAGGCAGGCTGTGGACGAGGGAAAAATATTGGGAACCGTAGTCAGCAACCTGGAGCTTCACGCCCAGGCAATTATGGATTTTGCCTGGGCCATGGCGGTGGGAGAGGAGATCGACACGGAAAAGTGGCCGCTGATCGACGGCAAGTATATCCGGATCCCCCAGGAAATCTATATCGGATAAAACCTGGTAAAATCAAAGAAATTTTATACAGCAGAAAAAAATATTGTATAGAAATTATGAGTGAGAACGGCTATGATAAGAACCGTAAGGTCAATGTGCATAAAATGGAATGCATAAGATCAAAAAAATGTACAGAACGTACAGAAAGTGGAGGGAAATAACCATGAAAAGAATTTTAGCACTGGTACTGTCACTGGTAATGGTATTCTCACTGGCAGCCTGCTCTTCAGGCGGCGATACCGAGACCACGGCAGCGCCTGAGACAACAGCTGCTGCGGAAGAGACCACAGCGGCGGCAGAGGAAACGACAGCTGCTGCAGATGAGACGGAAGCAGCAGAAGGCACTGAGGCTGCAGGCGGCGACACCAGCGCGGCACAGGGCATGAACGTAGGCGTATGTATTTACAAATTTGATGATAACTTTATGACACTGTACCGCCAGGAGCTGCAGTCTTATCTGGAGTCTGAATACGGCGCTACCGTAACAATCGTAGACGGCAAGAACGATCAGAACGAGCAGACCAATCAGGTACAGAACTTTATCACCCAGGGCGTAGACGTCCTGATCCTGAACCTGGTACAGGCTTCCTCTACAGAGGTTGTAGCGAACATGTGCAAGGAAGCAGGCATCCCTGCAGTATTCATTAACCGTGAGCCCGATGAGGCAGAGATCCAGAGATGGGTAGATGAAGGCATCGCTGCTACATATGTAGGCGCTGACGCAAGGCAGTCCGGTACATTCCAGGGCGAAATCATCCTGGAGACAGAGAACAAGGGCGACTTTAACGGCGATGGCGTAGTATCTTACGCAATGATCATGGGCGATCCTGAGAACATTGACGCACAGTACAGAACAGAGTATTCCATCAAGGCGCTGGAAGACGGCGGAATGCAGGTTGAGAAGCTGTTCGAGCAGCGGGGCGACTGGGATCAGACCAAGGGCCAGGAGCTGGCGGCAAACGCGCTGACTCAGTATGGCGAAGATCTGGAAGTTATCTTCTGCAACAACGATGCGATGGCAAACGGCGCTAAGGTAGCGATCGAGGCAGCCGGCAGAGTAGTAGGCGAGGATATCTACCTGGTAGGCGTTGACGCGCTGGATGAGACAGTAGGTTATGTAGCAGAAGGCACCGTAACCGGTACTGTATTAAACGACCATGTAGGACAGTCCCATACCGCAGCTGACGTAGCAGCTCAGATGGTAAGCGGACAGACTGTTGAGACCAAGTACACTGTAGACTATGTAAAGGTTACACAGGAAACAGCGGCTGAGATGGCAGCTGAATAATAACAGCAGCGTCAGGTCTGGACAGAAAACGAAAAGATTGAGGTTAACGGACGGGATGCCTGGGCAGTGCCCAGGCATCCCGTTGCAGAGCAAGGGAGGTCATGTGTATGGCTGAATATAGGCTGGAAATGCTTGGAATCAGCAAAAGCTTTCCCGGTGTCAAGGCTCTGGACAATGTCTCGCTGAAGGTACGGCCCGGCACTGTTCACGCCCTGATGGGAGAAAACGGAGCGGGAAAATCCACGCTGATGAAATGTCTGTTTGGTATTTATAAGATGGACGAGGGAGAAGTCTATCTGGATGGGGAAAAGGTGAATATTCTGAATGCGGATGACGCCCTGCACAAAGGTGTGGCCATGGTGCATCAGGAGCTGCAGCCCATCCCGCAGCGGAGCATCGGCGAGAATATTTTCTGCGGCAGATATCCGATGAAGAAGCTGCTGGGCTTTATGCCGGTAGTGGATCACAAAAAAATGTATGAGGACGCGGCTGAGCTGCTGAAGGAAGTCCGGCTGGACTTTGACCCGAAGGCAAAGCTGGGCACTCTGTCTGTATCCCAGATGCAGTCAGTGGAGATTGCCAAAGCCGTTTCCATGAATGCCAAGGTTGTAATTATGGATGAGCCTACCTCATCCCTGACAGAAAATGAGGTAGAGGCCCTTTTTACCATCATCAATGATTTGCGTGACAAGGGCGTATCTATTATTTATATTTCCCATAAGATGGACGAGATCCTGCGGATCTCCGATGAAGTGACGATCATGCGCGATGGCCAGTACATCGGCACATGGGAATCGAAAAATCTGACAACGGATATGATTATCACCCAGATGGTTGGCCGTGAGCTTACCGAAATTTACCCGAAGAAGGAGAATACGCCGGGTGAAGTGGTGCTGGAGGTGGAGCATTTCAGCAGCATCCATCCCCGGTCATTCCAGGACTGCAGCTTCAAGCTGCGCAAGGGCGAGATCCTGGGCCTGGGCGGCCTGGTAGGCGCGCAGCGTACTGAGCTGGTAGAGGCAATCTTCGGTATGCGCCAGATCGTGGAGGGTGAAATTACATATAAAGGCAAGAAGCTGAAAATCAAACGTCCCGCAGACGCTATCAAGAGCGGCATCGGCCTGATTACGGAGGACCGGCGGGGTTCCGGTATCTTCGGCGTGCTGTCTATCGCGGACAACGTGTCGGTGGCCTCTCTGAACCAGTATCTGAAGATGGGATTTGTGCTGAATCATAAAAAAATTGAAGATCTGGTCAAGGACAATGTGGATAAGCTGAGCATCAAGACGCCCAGCAGCAGAACCCAGATCCAGTCTCTGTCCGGCGGCAATCAGCAGAAGGTAATTATCGCCAGATGGCTGGCCAATAACCCGGACGTCCTGATTATGGACGAGCCTACCAGAGGTATCGACGTAGGCGCCAAATATGAGATTTACTGCATTATGGCGGAGCTGGCGAAGCAGGGGAAGAGCATTATCATGATTTCCTCAGAAATGGCGGAGCTGATCGGTATGTCCGACCGGATTGTGGTAATGTGCAACGGCAGGATTACCGGCGAGGTATCCGGCGAAGAGGCTACTCAGGAAAATATCATGAGCCTGGCGACCAAGTTTAATTAATGCCGGGCAGGGAGGTTGTGATCATGAATAAAAGTAAAGCAAATTCAAAGCGTATTGTGGATCTGCTGATTAACAACGCGATTATTATCATTCTGCTGGCAATGGTAGTCTTTGTAGGTATTACCAAAGATAACTTTGTTTCCCAGGGCAATTTTGTAAACCTGTCCATGAATACCGCAGTGCGTTTTATCGTGGCGGTAGGCGTCAGCGGATGTCTGATTGTAAAGGGTACCGACCTGTCAGCAGGACGTATCGTAGGTATGGGCGCATGTATCGCCGGTACTCTCCTGCAGAGAGTGGATGCGTCCAATAAATTCTTCCCCAATCTGGGTGAAGTAAATATGCTGCTGGTACTGCTGCTGATTATTGTGATCTGCGGCATCGCAGGTCTGGTAAACGGTATTATCATCGCCTATCTGAAGGTTCCGCCTTTTATCGCCACACTGGGTATGCAGACGGTTGTATACGGTATCTGCCTGGTATATACCGGCGCCAGCCCGTTAGGCTCTTTCCGCAGCGACTATACAGCGATCGGCACACAGAAGATTCTGTGGGGATGGCTTCCTTATCTGGTAATCTTCGCCCTGATCATCGGCGTGGCAATGTGGTTCCTGTACAATATGTGCCGTCACGGCAAATATATGTACGCCATCGGCGGCAACGAGGTATCTGCTGAGGTATCCGGCGTTAATGTAAAGAAGACGCTGATTATTATCTATACGCTGGCAGCTGCCCTCTACGGCATCGCAGGCTTCCTGCTGGCGGCCAAGTCCGGCGGCGCGACTGTAAACTCCGGCGACGGCTATGAGCTGGAAGCAATCGCCGCATGTACCATCGGCGGCGTTTCCACCAGCGGCGGTGTCGGCAAGATCTCCGGTATCCTGCTGGGCGTGCTGGTATTCGAGCTGTTAAAGACCTCTCTCCAGTTCCTGGGCGTAGGTTCCGACTATACATACATCGTACAGGGTGTAGTAATCGTATTCGCGGTAGCGCTGGATATCAGAAAATATATTGCAAAGAAATAATCATGTTTTGGTTCAGGGGCAGACCTATGGGGCTGCCCCTGTTCTCCGGATAACAGTTCAGCCATGCAGGCACGAAAATATTTTTTATTGACAAACCTGCCGGATTGAGGTTATAATAACAAAAAAAATAGAGGCGCGTGAGATATCAGTAGGATTTCGGAGGCCGGGCCGGCCTGGGAAGAAATCTGAAAGGGTCGAACGCCGAAATGGGAGCGCCGGGCCCGGACGTTGCTGTTGGTTCTTGGCTGAATAAGTCCTGGACTCTCACTGTACAGTGGTGGAGCTATTATATGAATAGAAAAAGGTACAATGATGAACAAACAAAGTCCTCATTGTATTTTTTTTGTTTACAGGAGGAAAAAGGTTTGATTAAGTTTATCGCGAAGCGGATTTTGCAGCTGATCCTGATCCTGTTTGCGGCGTCGGTGATTATATTCTGTATGGTCAGAATTACTCCCTCTGACCCGGTGGCCTCCATGACCCAGGGCAGAAGGATCACGCCGGAGACCAGGGCGGCGCTGGAGAAGGAATATTACCTGGACAGATCTCTGCCGGAACAGTATGTGATCTGGATCACCAATGCATTGCAGGGCGATCTGGGAGACAGCTTTTCCCACCGTCAGTCGGTCAATTCCCTGATTGCGGGACGTCTGCCCACTACCATCCAGCTGGTGCTGATGAGCGCGGTGCTGGCGCTGGTGATCGCGATTCCGGTCGGCATTATCAGCGCGGTAAAGATGAACAGTATCACAGACCGGCTGCTGTCGATTTTTACTCTGATCTTTGTGGCTTCTCCGGTTTTTCTGACGGCGATTATCCTGATGCTGGTGTTTGCCCTCCATCTGCAGTGGTTCCCCTCCTTCGGGAGCGGCGGCAGCTGGATGGAAAATTTCCGCTATCTGGTTCTGCCTTCCCTGGCTCTGGGACTGAATATGGTGGCGCTGATTTCCAGAATTACCAGAAGCAATATGATCGAACAGTTAAATTCCAATTATGCCATGACCGCTCTGGCCAAGGGCATCCCCTACTGGAAGGTAGTGCTGAAGCATTGTCTGAAAAACGCGGTAATTCCGGTGATTACAGTAGCCAGCATCCAGATCGGCTCTATGATCGTGGGGGCAGTGCTGGTGGAAAATGTATTCGCCCTGGGCGGCCTGGGAGATGTGCTGATTGAAGGCGTGAAAGCGGCTGATTATCCGGTAGTACAGGGCATCGTCCTGATGATGGTAGTCGTATTCCTGCTGATCAACCTGCTGGTAGATATCGCCTATGCGGCCATTGACCCCAGGATCCGGCTGGAGTAAACCTGCATGCGCCCGGCAGCTGGCGTACTACCAAAGATGAAAATCTGGCGGGCGCATTTGGCATCCCTGAATGAATGCCGCCTATCCGGCGGCGGATTTTCAGGGTAAATCAAACGAAGATGTGAGGTGCAAAAGACAATGATGAAATTCGCTGGTATATTCTGGCATAAGCCTTTGATACGAAGCAAGAAGCAGGAAGGGGTTCTGTTTACAGTGCCGATGATCTTATCTGCCGCGGTGCTGGCCCTGCTGGTTCTCTGCTGTATTTTCGCGCCGATTATTTCCCCTTATTCCCCTACGGAGCAGAATCTGGCAGATTCCCTGGCGCTTCCCTCCTTCCGGCATCTGCTGGGAGCAGACCGGGTGGGACGGGATCTGCTGACCAGGCTTTTTTACGGCGGCAGAACCACTTTGCTGAGCGCGGTGGGGGTCGTGGCCCTTTCGGTGGTGATCGGCGTTCCGCTGGGACTGATTTCCGGCTATTACGGCGGACTGGCGGATACCATTATCGGCAGGATCTGCGATGTGGTGCTTTCCTTTCCGTCGCTGCTGCTGGCTTTCGTACTGGTAGCCGGCTTCGGCAGAGGTATGTTCAGCGCGGTGGTGGCGCTGGGTATCGTCTATGTTCCCATGCTGACCCGGCTGGTTCGGTCCCTGACGCTGGTAGAAAAAAATAAAACCTATGTAGAAGCGGCTACATCGATCGGGTATTCCGATTCCCGCATCATGTTCCGCCATATTCTGCCCAACTGTGTTTCCACGATTTCCGTCCAGATTACCCTGGATTTAGCCTATGCCATCCTGGATATGGCTTCCCTCAGCTTCCTGGGGCTGGGCGTTCAGCCGCCCACCGCTGACTGGGGCGCTATGCTGGATGAGGGACGGAATTTCCTTCTCCAGAATCCTTTTCTGGCTCTGGCGCCCGGTATCGCCATCATCATCACGGTGGTGTCCCTGAATATATGCAGCGACGGCCTGCACCAGTATTTTGAGCCGGTTCAGAGGAAGCTGCCTTCCTTTAAAAAGGTGGAAAAGCGGAAGGCAAAGGAAACTGCGGCCTGACAGGAAAACAAAAAGGCAGTGTCAGGCGCGCCAAAAACAAAAATGAGAATGGAAATATAGAAGGAGGGCATCCTGGTGGAGCCAAAAACAGAGAATCTGCTGGAAATAAAAGAGCTGAAGGTGGATCTGATGACAGTCCGGGGAATCGTTCATGCGCTGAACGGCGTGAACCTGACGATCCGGCCGGGAGAGATCCATGGCCTGGTGGGAGAGAGCGGTTCCGGCAAAAGTATGACTTCGAAATCCATTATGCGGCTTCACAATGAGCAGAGGAGCCGGATGAAGGGTGAAATTATTTTTCAGGGAGAGGATCTTCTGAAGGCGTCAAAGAAAAAGATGCAGACAGTGCGGGGAAAGGAAATTTCTATGATATTTCAGGATCCCATGACGTCCCTGAACCCGTTGCTGACCATAGGCGAACAAATCGCGGAAACCTACCGCCAGCACGAAAAATGCACGAAAGCTGAGGCAAAGAAAAAAACATATGAAATATTGGAAAAGGTGGGGATCAACCCGCCGGAAAAGCGGTACGGCCAGTATCCCTTTGAACTGAGCGGCGGCCTGCAGCAAAGGGTGATGATTGCCATGGCCATTGCCTGCAGCCCGGTTCTGCTGATTGCCGATGAGCCGACTACGGCCCTGGATGTGACCATCCAGGCGCAGATCCTGGAACTGCTTCAGCATCTTTCCCGGGATATGGGAATGTCTATTTTGCTGATTACCCACAATTTCGGTATTGTAGCCGAGATCTGCGATCGGGTGTCGGTGATGTATGCCGGCAGAGTGGTGGAGACCTGCGATACGAAAACCATTTTCCGCCATGCGGCCCATCCCTACAGCAAAGCGCTGATCGACAGTATCCCGAAAATTGGCATGAACGTGGAATATCTGCCTACGATACCCGGAGCGCCGCCGGAGCTGTTCGAGGAAAATCAGGCCTGTCCTTATCTGCCCCGATGCCCCTATCAGGATGAGCTATGCCGGCAGATGCCCCCGGAGCAGGTATGCGGAAAAGGCCATACGGCGGCCTGCCATCATCTTCGTTCCGGCAATGACGGAGCAAATCAGGAGGCGCGGCAATGAATCACAATGAAAATCTGATTAACAGAGAACATAAAATCATAGAAGTCCGGAATCTGAAAAAATATTATCCCTCCGGTTCCAAAACGCTGAAGGCGCTGGACGGCGTTTCCTTCGATATCTGTGAGGGGGAAATTATCGGTATTGTAGGGGAGAGCGGCTGCGGAAAGTCTACCCTGGGCCGCTCGATCCTCCGCCTTTTTCCGGTGACAGAGGGTGAAATTATATTTGACGGAACGGATATCTCAAAAATGAACCGCCGCCAGCTGAAGCCCTACCGGAAAAATATGCAGATGATTTTTCAGAACCCATATTCTTCATTTAACCCGAAGCAGAGAATCGGTTCGGCGCTGACGGAGGTGGGAAAGGTATACGGGATGACAGATCAGGAAATTCAGAAGAAGCTGTCCCAGCTGCTGGAATACATCCGGCTGCCGGAGGACATGCTCCAGAGAAGTCCCGGAGAGCTGAGCGGAGGCCAGCTCCAGCGTCTGGCCATCGCCCGGGCGCTGATCCTGAATCCGGCTTTTATCGTGGCCGATGAGCCGGTTTCCGCCCTGGATGTATCCGTACAGGCCCAGATTCTGAATCTGATCACCGATCTGCGGAAAAAGCTGCGGATGACCATGCTGTTTATTTCCCATGAGATGACAGTGGTGGAGCATATCTGCGACCAGGTGGCAGTGATGTATCTGGGAAAAATCGTAGAGATGGCGCCTACAAAAGAGCTGTTTGCCCACATCCGCCACCCCTATACCCAGGCGCTGATGTCAGCGATCCCCAAGGCGGACCCGGAGGAAAAAAAGGAGCGGATTATCCTGGAGGGGGATATTCCAAACGCCATTGACCTGCCGGCAGGCTGCAGCTTTGCTTCCCGGTGCCGCTATTGCACCCAGGAGTGCAGGGAAAAGACGCCTGAGCTGACGATGACGGGCAGCGGCCATCAGGTGGCCTGCCACCATCCGATCGAATGATAGCCGATGGCTTTCAGAAATGGCGTACCCAGGTATGCCGATAGATGAAAAGGAGGAAGAAAAGATGAAAAAAATGATCGCTCTGTTCATGGCGCTGGTGCTGGCCGTGTCGATGCTGGCAGGCTGCGGCAGCGGAGAAACATCAGAGACCCAGGCCCAGACAGAAGGCAAAGACGCTGCTGAGACCGGCGCGGCTTCCGCAGAAGAGGGAGGCGCCACGTTTACCGTCGCTCTGGAGAGTGATATCGTAGCGCTGGATCCTGCGTTTGCCTATGACTTTACGACCAATCCGGTTGTAAACCAGATTACCCAGGGTCTGCTGACCTTTGATGAAAACAATGAGCTGGTTCCCCTGCTTGCCAGCAGCTGGGAAGCGGTGGACGATACCACCTATGTATACCAGATCAGAGATGACGTGACCTTCTCTGACGGAAGCCAGATGACGATGGATGATGTCATGTTCTCTATTGAGAGAATTATGAACCCGGATACCGCTTCCTATCTGCTGTGGATGTATGACAATGTGGAATCTGTAGAGCAGACTGGCGACTGGGAACTGACAGTACATCTGAAATCCCCTTCCGCTACATGGCAGTATGTATTCGGCACCACTGCCGGACATGTGATCAGCAAAGCTTATTATGAGGCAAACGCGGAAGCTTTCGGCACCGCCGACGGCGGCCTGATGGGTACCGGCCCGTATAAGTTTGACAGCTGGACCAGCGGCCAGGAAATCGTTCTGACCAAAAATGAAAACTATTGGGATGCAGAGCAGGAAATCGCCATCGATACCCTGGTATTTAAGATTATCCCCGAGGATACTACCAGAGTAACGGCCCTGCAGACCGGCGAGGTAGATTTTACCACATCCACTCCTTCCGATATGCTGGAAACTCTGAAAGCGGCTGAAAATCTGGAAATCCAGGATGTGGCTACTCTGGGCGTGGCATTCCTGGCATTTAATACAGAGAGAGCGCCTTTTGATGATGTGAATGTCCGCAAGGCTGTGGCTTCCGCTATTGATCTGAACGCCATTCAGGAAAGCATCGTCAAGGAAGCCGGACAGGTGGGCGGATGCCTGCCCAACAGCTCTGAGCTGTATACCATTAACCCGGAAGAGTGGGAGAGCTATGTAGACGGCGCGGAATATACCTCCTATGACCTGGCGCAGGCGCAGGCTTACCTGGCTGAATCCGCTTATCCGGATGGATTTGAGTGCACAATGGTAATTTCAGAGGATTCCATCCGCTATGCCATCGCCCTGGCGATCCAGGAATATCTGGCAGCTTTGAATATTACAGTAGATCTGGTTCAGGTATCCTCTGACGAGCATACGGCATATCAGTTCGGTGAGATTTATGATCCCGACGGCTACAGAGATTATGATATGATCCTGGCCAGCTGGGAAGCGGATTATCCTGATGTGTCCGGTAATATTGAGCCTCTGTTCGCAAGCTATAACGCAGGCGAGGGCGGTTCCAACGCAGCGGTATATCAGAACGAAGAGGTAGACGCTCTTCTGTCCGAGCAGGCAGCCAGCTCCGATCCTTCTGCCCGCAACCAGGCGCTGTTCCAGGCGATGGATCTGATTAACCAGGATACCCCTTATGTATTCGTATATTATCCCAACCGTCAGGCGACCATGAACACAGCCTTCACCGGCTTTACCATGAACTCTTCCTGGCTGTGGAATATGAGTTTTATGAATGTACATCCGGCTGAATAAGCGGCTGTGATTCTGTCAGAAAAACTTGCGTGGATGAAGGAGAAAAAAACAGAATGGCAGATCTGATTTTTTACAATGGAATCGTGCATACGATGAATGGCCAGACAGCTTCCGCTGCGGCGGTGTCTGGCTCCCTCATCCAGGCGGTAGGGCCTGACGGGGAGATCCTCTCCCTGGCAGGCCCTAACTGCCGGATGATCGATCTGCAGGGACGGTGCCTGCTTCCTGGTTTCCAGGACAGCCACTGCCATCTGCTGCTTACCGGCCTGGGCTATGAACGGCTGAACCTGCGGGGCGTAACCTCTGTGGAAGAGCTGATTCAGGCGGGAAGAGATTATATCCGGGAGCGGAATATTCCGGAAGGAACATGGGTACAGGGAGAAGGCTTTGACAACACCCTGTTCGCCGATCCGTCTCTGCCGGATTATCAGGTGATTGAGGCCATTTCCGACCGTCATCCGATCCTGCTGGAGCGGGTGTGCGGCCATGTAGGGACGGCCAACCGGCTGGCGATGGAGAAAATCGGCTTTGATGAGAAAACCCGGATTACCGGCGGCGTCATCGACCTGGATGCACAGGGGCGGATCACCGGCGTGCTGCGGGAAGCGGCTCTGGATCAGTTTAAGATGCGGATCCCCAAGCCCAGCCTGGAGGAAGTAAAAAGAGGCATTACAGCTGCGGCTCAAAATGCCAACCGGTACGGCGTTACTTCCGTCCATACCGACGACCTGGAGGGGGCAGATATCGATACCCTGATGCAGGCCTACCATGAGCTGGAAGAAGAGGGACAGCTGACTGTCCGGGTATGGGAAGAGGTACAGGCGGCCAGAGTGCCGGTGCTGAACCGCTTCCTGGAACGGGGACTGCGCACCGGAGACGGAACAGATTATTTCCGGATCGGAAATATTAAGCTGCTGACCGATGGCTCTCTGGGAGCCAGAACCGCCTATATGCGGGAGGAATACCGGGATGATCCCGGAAACAGAGGGGTAGCGGTGTATACCCAGGATGAGCTGGACGAGGTGGTGATGGCCGCCCATCAGGCGGGGATGCAGATCGCCTGCCACGCCATCGGCGACGGGGCGGCGCAGCAGTGCGTCAACGCCCTGGAAAAGGCTTACCGTTCTGACGGCGCAGATCTGCGAAACCGGATTGTCCACTGTCAGTTCGGCGACCGTGAGATGTTCCGGCGAATGGCCCAGAACCATATTGCAGCGGATATCCAGCCCGGGTTTACCATATCAGATATTCCCTATGTTCCTTCCCGGATGGGAGAGCGGGAAAAGGATGGCTACTGCTGGAAAACCATGCTGGACATGGGGGTTCATCTGGGCGGCGGCTCAGACTGCCCGGTTGAATCCTTTGACCCTATCTGGGGGATTCACTGTGTGGTAAACCGGACAGACGCCGAAGGGAACCCGGCAGGCGGATGGCATCCGGATCAGAAAATGACTGTGGAAGAGGCAGTCGCCCTGTATACGACAGGAGGCTCTTACCTGTCCTTTGAGGAAAATAAAAAGGGTGCCATTGTCCCCGGTTATCTGGCTGATCTGACGGTACTCTCCGCCGATATCATGAGCACTCCGCCGGAACGTATCCTGGATATCCATGTGGATATGACTGTCATTGGCGGAAAGGCGGTCTATGAAAGAGAAACATCAGAGGACTGACCTCTCTGTACAATAGAAAGCATGGCCCCATCCTTTCAAGTCCCCATCCTTTCTTAACGCTTCACGCGGCAGGAAGGAGGGGACTTTCGTTCTTTCATTAGGAAACGGCGTTCCCTATGAAACAAAAATGCTCCGCAGGATCGCACTTCTTATCCTTTCCTCCATACAATATAGTATATCCGCCTGGAGCCGCAGGAACAGCTCTTCGCAGGCCGGCGCCTCCGGCGCGGGAAATACTATAACCAGGAGGATGTTTCATGAGCTCTTTCCTTACGTTGAATCATGTTAGTTTTTCCTACCATTCTCCTCAGGGCGAGGTGCCCGCAATGACAGACGTCTGTCTTTCGATAGAAAAAGGTGAGTTTATTTCCATCGTAGGCCCGTCAGGCTGCGGAAAATCTACGCTGCTTTCCCTGATCTGCGGCCTGCTGCAGCCGGAGGAGGGGGAGATTTTGATCGATGGCCTTCCTCCCGGAGACTCCCCGGTGCGGGTGGGATATATGCTGCAGCGAGATCATCTTTTTGAATGGAGGAATATTTTCAGCAATGTATGTCTTGGACTGGAAATACAGAAGAAAACGGACAGCGAGCATACCGCTGGCGCGGCTCAGCTGCTGAAGACATATGGACTGGAGGATTTCAGCAAGGCGCGTCCATCAGAGCTGTCTGGGGGGATGCGCCAGAGAGCGGCGCTGATTCGGACCATGGCCCTTCATCCGGATCTCCTTCTTCTGGATGAACCCTTTTCCGCCCTGGATTACCAGACACGGCTGGAGGTTTGCGATGATATTGCCACGATTATCCGCAATGCGGAAAAAACAGCAGTGCTGGTGACCCACGACCTGTCGGAAGCGATCAGCTTCGGAGACCGGGTAATCGTACTGAGCAGCCGGCCGGCCAGGGTAAAAGCGGATATCACAGTTTCTTTTGCAGAGGGAATGACGCCGCTGGGACGGAGAAATTCCAACTCGTTTTATCAATATTTTAATCAGATCTGGGAGGAGTTGAAACGGGATGAATAAAATTTCAGCGGCCCAGACAGCATATCTGATCCGCATGAAACAGCACAGGCAGAAGGTATTCTTCTTCCGCCTGCTTATTTTTATTGCTTTTATCATACTATGGGAGACTGCGGCCAGAACAGGGCTGGTCAATGATTTTATTTTCAGCAGCCCGGTAAGGATGGCGCGCACCTTTTTAGCCATGGCGGCAGACGGCTCTGTTTTTTACCATACCGCCATTACTCTGGCGGAAACGCTGATCAGCGTTTTCTGCGTGCTGGCGGCCACTTTGGGCCTGGCGATGGCCCTGTGGTGGAATCGGACGCTGTATGAGATACTGGAGCCCTATCTGGTGGTGCTGAACAGCCTGCCTAAATCCGCCATGGCCCCGGTGCTGATCGTCTGGCTGGGCAATACGCCGAAGACCATTATCGTAACCGGTATCCTGATCGCAGTATTTGGCTCGGTGATGAGCCTGACGGTAAATTTCAGGGAAGCGGATCCGGAGCAGATCAAGCTGATCTATACCCTGAAGGGAGGGAAGCTGGATGTGCTGCGCAAGGTGCTGATCCCCCGCTCTATCCCCACCTTTATCAGCCTGATGAAAGTAAATGTGGGACTGTGCCTGGTAGGGGTGATTATCGGGGAGTTTCTGGCGGCGAATGAGGGGCTGGGCTACCT
>CALWQE010000029.1 GCA_944383605.1 uncultured Lachnospiraceae bacterium | reverse complement strand
GTTAATGTTCCGGTCTGTGTGAATCTCAATATTGCAGGGAGCCAGATGTCCGGTTCTCACATACTCGGCCGCCTGATCTGCCAGGCTCTCCGCTTCCATGGAAACGAAATCCACCAGATCATGAACATGAAGCACATTGCCTGCCGCGAAAATTCCTTCCACATCTGTCTGGAAGTTTTCGTCTACGATGGCGCCCTTGGTCCGGCCGTCCAGCGTTACGCCTGCATCCAGAGACAGCTCGTTCTCCGGAATCAGGCCTACGGACAGGATCAGCGTATCGCAGGGATAATATTTCTCTGTGCCGGGGATAGGTTTCATGTGGTCGTCTACCTCAGATACCGTTACGCCGGTCAGACGGGATTTTCCGTGAATCTGGGTTACGGTATGGCTTAAATACAGCGGAATATTATAGTCGTTCAGACACTGCTGAATATTTCTGGGCAGTCCGCTGGGGTAGGACTGGATTTCAAATACTGCATGTACATGGGCGCCCTCCAGGGTCAGACGGCGGGCCATGATCATGCCGATATCGCCGGAGCCCAGAATCACAACCTCTTTTGCCGGCATTCTGTTGTACAGGTTAATATACGCCTGTGCCACACCTGCGGTAAATACGCCGGTAGGACGTTCTCCGGGGATCGCCAGAGCCCCTCTGGTACGCTCCCGGCAGCCCATGGTCAGAATCACAGCTTTTGCCTGATACTGTACCAGGCCTTCTCTGGTAGCTACTGTCACCACCTTGTCACGGGATACCTCCAGCACCGCGCAGCCGGTTACATAAGGAATGCCCAGCTCCTTTACCTCAGCGATAAAGCGTGCGGCATATTCCGGGCCGCTTAATGTGGTTTTGAAACGGGTCAGGCCGAATCCATCGTGGATACACTGGCGGAGGATACCGCCCAGCTGCTTCTCACGCTCGATGATCAGCATGTCGTGGATTCCTTTTTTATAAAGCTCTACAGCGGCTGCCAGGCCTGCGGGACCTCCGCCTACGATGATTACATCCTTTTTCTGCATTTCCATCTCTACAAATCCTCCTGTTACGCCTTATGCTTCTTCCCTGACTTTGCCGAAAAGCACCTGGGAACCCTGTCTAGCATAACGGATTTCTGTTTCTTTCAGTCCCAGCTCTTCTTCAATCATCTGTTCTACACGCATCTGGCAGTATCCGCCCTGGCACCGTCCCATCATGGAGCGGGTTCTGTACTTGATGCCTGTCATCGTCTTAACGCCCAGCGGGTTGTGAATCGCCTGAAGAATCTCTGCCCTGGTCACTTTCTCACAGCGGCAGATCACATCGCCGTAATCCGGGTTTTCCTTAATCAGACGGTCCTGTTCCTCCTTGGTCTGCTCTGCGAAACGGACAATTCCCTTTCTCACGGGGTCGAAATCAGGATTGGGCTTTAAGTCCTCTCTCTCGGCCATCAGGCTGATGGCATATCTGGCAATGGGCACTGCCGCTGTCAGTCCGGGGGACTCGATGCCCACCAGGTTAATGGCGTGAGGAGCGATATCATCCCGGATCTCGATCTTGAAATCCTGAATCACACCGTTCTCATCCACCCACTTCGGCAGGATACCTGAATAGTTGCGGATATAATCAGCTTTTTTAATATGAGGCCAGATTACAGAAGCGCTCTCTGCCAGGAAGTCGATATTCTTCTGGGTCACGCCGTAATCCTCAAAATCTGTTACATTTTCCGCTGTCGGCCCGATGATTACATTGCCATCGGTGGTATTGGTTACATGGATGCCCATCCATGTATTGCTGGGAACCGGGTAAACCGGCATAGGCAGCAGGCTGCCGGTACGGTTGTCCAGGATAATGTAATCGCCCTTGGAACCGATCACATGGTAGCCGGTGATGCCCAGCATATCGGAAATCTTTCCGCAGCCCAGTCCCGCGCTGTTTACCACCCAGCGGGTATGGTATACGCCCTGGGTAGTCGTGATCTCATAGGTTCCATCCTCCAGACGGCTGATTCCGGTCACTTCATTGTCCAGGAAATAATCTACGCCGTTCTGATGGGCATTTTCCGCCAGAGCAATGGTATAAATGAAGGGATCCATAATACCGCTGTTGGGAGAAAACATCGCAAACTCGCCTACCGCAGCGGGCACCAGCTGATGCAGCTCTTCCTTCTCAATAATGCGAAGGCCCTTCGCGCCATTTGCCTCGCCCTGCTTCAGCGTCCGCTGAAGGGAAGCCCTGTCTTCTTCAGAACGTCCTACCATTACCTTGCCGCAGCGCTGGAAGGTAAAGCCCAGTTCCTCTGACAGCTGATCCATCATCTGGTTTCCTTCCACACAGAGCTTCGCCTTCAGGGAACCTGTGTCATAGGCAAAACCACCGTGAACCACGCCGGAATTTCTTCCGCTGGTTTCATAACAGACATCCAGATTTTTCTCCAGCACGCCGATTTTCAGCTGGTATCTGGACATTTCTCTGGCGATCGCGCTGCCTACCGCGCCTCCGCCTACAATCAGTACATCATACATCTGTTCCATATTATCTTGCTCCTCCTGTAAATTGTTATGAGCATATTTGCGGCAGCGCCCGGCTGCCGGCTTTCCTTAGGCCTGGATTTTATGATTCCGTCATTTCTTTTTAGCAATCATCCAATGATTATGTTTTATTTTTACCATATGAGTTTGACTTTGTCAAGCAAATTCGTAAAATGATTTCAAAATTCATCCGATAAATTTTTCACATTTTATCCAGACAGCTA
>CALWQE010000028.1 GCA_944383605.1 uncultured Lachnospiraceae bacterium | reverse complement strand
CCTCATGGCTGATATGCCACAGGTTCCGGTCGCGGCTGTAGCTGTTGTCTGCGGAGAAGGGCAGATAAATGTCATGGGCTTCACAGTAACGGATCTCTTCTTCCCGGGAAGAGATATCCCAGATTCTCCAGGGCGCGATAATCTTCAGATCGGGAGCCAGCGCCTTAATGGCCAGCTCAAAACGCACCTGATCGTTGCCTTTGCCGGTAGCGCCGTGGCAGATGGCGGTAGCCCCTTCTTTTCTGGCGATTTCCACCAGACGCTTCGCGATGACAGGTCTTGCCATGGAAGTTCCCAGCAGATATTTATTTTCGTAAACTGCGCCTGCCTGTACGCAGGGAACCACATAGTCGTCGCAAAATTCATCTACCACATCTTCGATGTATAATTTTTCAGCGCCGGAAACCTTTGCCCGATGATCCAGGCCGTCCAGTTCATTGCCCTGTCCTACGTCTATGCAGCAGCAGATCACATCATAATCATAGTTTTCTTTTAACCAGGGAATAATCACCGTGGTGTCCAGCCCGCCGGAGTAGGCCAGAACGACTTTTTCTTTCATATTTAATACCTCCCGAAAAAAATAAACATCCAAAGAGGGGATTGGATGCCGTAATCTCTAGTACCTGTTTAATATACAATAAAAACGCATATTTTGCAATAGTAAAAATTTCATCAAATAATTGTTGCATAATATGCAAAATATATGTATAATTATACTCTATACAGCTGGGGCACCATTCGTCTCGTCTCTTTTCTCTTGACGAATGTCCCTTCTGTATTATAATGGAAAAGAAAAAATACGCGAAAAGGAGTAGTTTTTATGATAAAGGCAGGGATTATCGGCTCTACCGGCTATGCAGGCGCGGAGCTGGTCCGGCTGCTGGCGCAGCATCCGGACGCGGAAGTGGTATGGTATGGCTCTCACAGCTACATAGACCAGAAATATGCGGATATATACAGAAACATGTTTCAGATCGTGGACGCTTCCTGTATGGAGGATGACATGGACGCTCTGGCGGAGGCAGTGGATGTGATTTTTACCGCCACCCCCCAGGGGCTGTGCGCCTCTCTTGTATCAGAAGAGATACTGTCGAAGGTGAAGATCGTAGATCTGAGCGCGGATTTCCGCCTGAAAGATGTGTCGGTGTATGAAAAGTGGTATGGGATTACCCATAAAAGCCCCCAGTTTCTGGAGGAAGCAGTCTACGGCCTGTGTGAGATCAACCGGGAAAAGATCAGAGGCGCCAGGCTGATCGCCAATCCGGGGTGCTATACCACCTGTTCAATCCTCACCGCCTACCCACTGGTGAAGGAAGGGCTGATCGATCCCATGACCCTGATTATAGACGCGAAGTCAGGGACATCGGGAGCAGGCAGAGGGGCGAAGGTGGCCAATCTGTTTTGTGAGGTGAATGAAAATATGAAAGCTTACGGCGTAGCCACCCACCGGCACACCCCGGAGATCGAGGAACAGCTGGGATATGCCTGCGGCTTTCCCATCACCGTCAGCTTTACGCCCCACCTGGTTCCCATGAACCGGGGGATTCTGGCAACGGAATATGCGTCCCTGAAGCCGGGGGTAACGGCGGATATGGTGCGGGAGGCTTATGACCGGTATTACGGGGATGAATTTTTCATCCGGGTAGACCATCAGGGCCGCCCGGCGGAGACCCGATGGGTAGAGGGCAGTAATTATGTGGACATCAGCTATGTGCTGGACAGCCGCACCGGACGGATCATCCTGATGGGAGCCATTGACAATCTGGTGAAGGGGGCGGCCGGACAGGCAGTTCAGAATATGAATCTGCTTTTTGGCCTGCCGGAGACAGAAGGGCTGGAGCAGGCGCCTATGTTCCCCTGATCCGGAGGCTGCGCGGTTTGCCGGCAGGCAGGCTGCGAAAGGGATGGGAAAGATCCGTTTCATAAATAAAATCACAAGGGAAAGAAGGAAAACCAATGGGAATCACACAGACAGAGGGCGGCGTAACCGCTCCGAAGGGCTTTCAGGCCGCCGCGGCTGCCGCGGGCATCAAATATCAGGGCCGGAATGATATGGCGATGATTTACAGCGAAGCGCCCTGCGCGGGCGCGGGCGTTTTTACGACAAATATAGTAAAGGCTGCGCCGGTAAAATGGGATAAAAATGTGGTGGACACCTCGGAATATGTCCAGGCCATAGTGGTTAATTCCGGTATTGCCAATGCCTGCACCGGAGCAGAAGGCGACAGCTGCTGCCGGCAGACCGCCCAGGCTGCGGCCCGGGCGCTGGGCATTCCGGCAGACAGCGTGCTGGTTGCTTCCACAGGGGTGATCGGCGCTCAGCTGCCCATTGATAAGGTGACTGCAGGCGTTCAGCTGCTGGCCCGGGGGCTGGGGTCAGACCGGGCCCACAGCATCAGCGCTGCAGAAGCGATCATGACGACCGATACAAAGAAAAAGGAGACTGCCGTTACCTTTTCCCTGGGCGGAAAAACAGTAACCATGGGAGGAATGTGCAAGGGCTCCGGCATGATTCACCCCAATATGGCCACCATGCTCTGCTTTGTCACAACTGACGCCGCCATTTCTCATGAGATGCTGCAGAAAGCGCTGAGCGCTGACGTAGAGGATACCTTCAACATGATTTCTGTAGACGGCGACACCTCTACCAATGACAGTGTGCTGGTTTTGGCCAACGGTATGGCGAAAAATCCGGAAATTACAGAGGAAAATGAGGATTACCGGCTGTTCTGCCAGGCGCTGAACCAGGTGATGACCGCCCTGTCCCAGATGATTGCCGGGGACGGCGAAGGCTGCACCTGTCTCTTTGAGGTAAAGGCAGCAGGCTGCGCGGATAAAGCCCAGGCGAAAATCCTGGCGAAATCGGTGGTAACTTCCAGCCTGACAAAAGCGGCCATCTTCGGCCATGACGCCAACTGGGGCAGGATTTTATGCGCGATGGGGTACTCCGGCGCAGATTTTGACCCGGAAAAGGTGGATATTTATTTTGAAAGCGCCGCGGGCAGCCTGAAAATTGTGGAGAACGGCGTATCCACCGGCTACAGCGAGGAGACGGCCACCCGGATTCTCTCTCAGGAGAAGGTGACCTGTATCATGGATGTGAAAATGGGAGAAGCCAGCGCCACGGCCTGGGGCTGCGACCTGACCTTTGACTATGTAAAAATCAACGCGGATTACCGCTCATAACCGGGAGGAAGAGTCATGGCAGAAAATTTGGATCAGGAAATTATGAAAAAAGCGGAGACGCTGATCGAGGCCCTGCCCTATATCCGGCGGTTTAACCGGAAGGTGATCATTATCAAATACGGCGGCAGCGCCATGGTAGACGAAGAGCTGAAGATGGATGTGATCAAAGATGCGGTGCTGTTGAAGCTGGTAGGCTTTAAGCCGATTATCGTCCACGGCGGCGGAAAGGAAATCAGCAAATGGGTGACGAAAGCAGGGATGGAGCCCCGCTTCGTAAACGGCCTGCGGGTGACAGACGGGCAGACGATGGAGATCGCGGAGATGGTGCTGAACCGGGTCAATAAAGGTTTGGTGCAGATGATTCAGAAGCTGGGCGTAAAAGCGGTAGGCATCAGCGGAAAGGACGGCGGTCTGCTCCATGTCCATAAAAAGACTTCCAACGGGGAGGATATCGGATATGTGGGGGAGGTAGACCAGGTGGAGCCTAAAATTCTTTTCGACCTGCTGGAAAAGGATTTTCTCCCGGTAGTATGCCCCATCGGCTATGACGATCAGTTTGACACCTATAATATTAACGCGGATGATGCAGCTTGCGCCATCGCCAAGGCCATGCATGCGGAAAAACTGGCTTTCCTGACAGATATTGAAGGCGTTTACAGAGATTTTAATGACAAGTCTTCCCTGATTTCAGAGCTGACGGTGGACGAGGCAGAGGAATTTATCCATAACGGCGTGGCAGGCGGCGGTATGATCCCCAAGCTGGCAGGCTGTGTGGACGCGCTGAAAAACGGCGTGTCCAGGGTGCACATCCTGGACGGCCGTATTCCCCACTGCGTGCTGCTGGAGATTTTTACAAACAAAGGAATCGGCACAGCGATCATCAATAAAGGAGAAAAGAGGTATTACCATGGGTGAGACACAGAAGCAGTTGATTGAGCGGGCAGAATCCGTTCTCCTTCACACCTATAACCGGTATCAGATCGTGCTGGATCATGGAGAGGGCATGTATCTGTATGATATGGAAGGAAAAAAATATCTGGATTTTTATGCAGGCATCGCTGTTCATGCTCTGGGACACAATTACCCCGGCCTGAACGATGCGATTAAAGCCCAGCTGGATAAGCTGGTTCATACCTCTAATTATTATTATAACAGGCCGGCGACAGAAGCGGCGGAGAAGCTGACCAGAATTTCTCATATGGATCGGGTGTTTTTTACCAACAGCGGTACGGAGGCCATCGAAGGAGCGATTAAAATGGCCAGAAAATATGCCTACCGAAAGGACGGGAGCACAGACCATGAGATAATCGCCATGAACCATTCCTTCCATGGCAGGACGATGGGAGCCCTTTCTGTGACAGGCAATCCCCACTATCAGGAGGCGTTCAGGCCTCTGATCGGCGGCGTAAGGTTCGCGGAATTTAACGATCTGGACAGTGTGAAAGCACTGGTGACAGAGAAGACCTGCGCGGTCCTGCTGGAGCCGGTTCAGGGCGAGGGAGGAATTTATCCGGCGCAGGAAGGCTTCCTCAAGGGTCTGCGCCAGCTGTGCGATGAAAAGGACATCCTGCTGATTTTTGACGAGATCCAGTGCGGAATGGGACGGACCGGAGAGATGTTTGCATGGCAGCGGTACGGCGTAGAGCCGGACATTATGACAGTGGCTAAGGCGCTGGGCTGCGGCCTGCCTGTGGGCGCCTTCCTCTGTAAGGAAAAAGCGGCTGCTTTGGAGGCCGGAGATCATGGAAGCACCTATGGGGGCAACCCTCTGGTATGCGCCGCAGCCTCCAAGATTTTAGACATTTTCCAGGAGGATCATATCCTGGAGCATGTGCGGGAAGCAGGGGCTTACCTGTGGGATCAGCTGGAAGGGCTGAAGGAACGCCATGAAAATATTGTGGATCACAGGGGCGTGGGCCTGATCCAGGGGCTGGAGTTTGCCCAGCCGGCAGGCCCCATTATTCAGAGAGCCATGGATAACGGCGTTATCCTGATCAGCGCGGGAGCCAATACCATTCGTTTCCTGCCGCCTCTGATTGTGGAAAAGGAACATATCGACGAGATGATCCGGATACTGGAGGAAAGCCTGGAGCCGTCCCTTGCCTGATGGCGGCAGATTTTCAAGGTAAACCTGCATGCGCCCGGCAGCCAACACATCAAAGGAATAAAATGCGCCAAACTGGGCAGACTTCCTGATATGACAGCAGAAATCCGCCGCGAGGATACGCTGCTGTACGTCCTGAGAGGAAAAGGAGGTTTGCCGATGGGCGGATGGCTGATTGCCGTGATTTCCGGGGCGCTGATGAGCATACAGGGTGTATTTAACACAGAGGTGACGAAAACCTCCAGCATATGGGTATCCGCCGGATGGGTGCAGCTGACGGCGCTGGCCACCTGTCTGGCGGCCTGGATGGTGACAGGACGGGAGAGCTTCCGGCCTCTGCTGGAGGTGGAGCCCAAATATATGCTGCTGGGCGGTGTGATAGGCGCTTTTATTACCTTAACGGTGATTCGGAGCATGGAGCGGCTGGGACCTGCCGCCGCAGTTATGGTGATCGTGGTGGCCCAGCTGCTGACGGCCTACCTGATTGAGGTTTTCGGCGTATTTGGCGTGGAAAAGACAGCCTTTGAATGGAAAAAGGCCGTGGGAATGGCGCTGGCTGTGGGCGGCATCATACTGTTTCAAAAATAGTCTTTCGGAAAAATAAAGAAAATCTGAAAATTGATATTTCACTTGCAAGAAGCAGGCGGATTGGGTAAAATAAAATGGTACGGCACACTGACAGGGTAATCAGGTGTTCTCTGGCAGCGTGAAAAGGCGGAGGAGAAAGAGATGCAGG
>CALWQE010000027.1 GCA_944383605.1 uncultured Lachnospiraceae bacterium | reverse complement strand
CTTCATCCAGCTTCCCATTGGGCGCCCGGTTAATAATCAGCCCCATCTGCTTCGGATGAAAATGCATTTCTTCAATCAGCCTGGCAATTCTGCCTGCTGCCTGTACGCCCCGTCTGGAGCAGTCGCTTACCAGCAGCATTATTTCCAT
The DNA here is from genome assembly GCA_944383605.1 of uncultured Lachnospiraceae bacterium. Lineage (GTDB taxonomy): Bacteria > Bacillota > Clostridia > Lachnospirales > Lachnospiraceae > Paralachnospira_A. Next base: position 10,913 of record CALWQE010000027.1, on the reverse strand, counting down.
GGCAGGCAGAATCCCCCTGCTGATATGCTCCATACCAGCCTCATTATCTACCACAATATAAGGGTAGCTGTTCTGCAGCTTCTGTACCTGGGTCTGCACCAGTCCGTTCACGAAGCAGTAACAGCCCTGCCCCTGGGAACGCCCCATAACCATCAGGTCATAATCGTCCTCTTCGGTGATCGCTTCTGACAGCCGGCTTTCCAGATACATAGCCTTCGTCATGCCAGCCGGAATCTTTCCGGCAGAATCTGTTCCTGCCCGCTCGATATCTTCCCGCAGCTCTCCCAGCGTTTTTCCCACTTCTACGCCCAGCACCTCATTCAGATTGGAATTGGCGTCCGCGTCCACTGCCAGCACCGGCGACCTCCCGCTGTCGCACAAATACTGAATCAGCAGGCCGCACAATGTAGTTTTTCCCACCCCGCCTTTTCCGGATACCGCTATAATATGTCCCATAACTCCTGTTCTCCTTTCTCCTTGCCCTCTTCCGGCGTTCTGTTTCTTACGATTTTCTCCCGTTAATCTTAGTTTATTTAATATATGTTTAATTATTCATATATCGTTTTCATTATACTGTGCTCATACCGATCTGTCAACAGTTTTCCTTTTGGCAGCTGCATAACATGCGCCATCAGCCTCGTGACAGGCAGACCTGCAGGGCAAACATGTTCACAGGCATTAAAGCCCTGGCAGCCTTCATAAATATGCCGCTCACAGCCCTCCTGCATCCGCCTGTCTCCTGGCCCTCCCTGCGCCAGCAGCACTCTGGCGGCAGGAACCAGGGCCGACATACCGTAAAAATCCTGTCCATCCGCATAGCTGGTGCAGATTTCCAGACAGCAGCCGCACTGAAGGCACTGGGAAGCTATAAAAACCTCCTCCTGATTTTCCCGACCTATATCTGCTTTCTGGCTGAGCCAGACGCCCAGCTGCCTCAGATTCCGATGCATAACGTCTCTGTCTACAGCCAGATCCCGCACCACAGGAAATTTCTGCAGGGGCTTCAGTTCCACCGTACTGCCGTGTCCCAAAATTTTTTCCTCACAGGCCAGCGCCGGGAAATCATTAATCAGCATTGCGCAGGCCCCGCACTTTTTCTGCAAACAGCTGCATTCCCAGCAAACCGGACGCGCCGGATTTCCATCTATATCTGTCAGCCGTTCTCTGCTGTTCAGCTCCTCCAGAGCAGAAGCTACTGTCGCTTCCCTGTCCTCTGTCTCATAAAGAAATGTCTGCCAGAATGGTTCCCCTTCCGGTCGGTCCTGCCGCAGTATTTTGATCTGGATCTCCATCTTCACGCCTCCTTCGTGCCCGGCACCGGACGAAACTGAATCTGAATCTGATGCCCGTCATAAAACGCCGCTGTCGTTTTCTGAAATTTTTCCAGCTGCTCCGGGCAGTCCTCTCTCCAGTGGGCGCCCCGGCTTTCTCTGCGGGCCAGGGCGGATCGAAGCATCGCCGTCCCCAGCAGCACTTCATCCTGTTCCAAACGGGACAGAGCCGTCCGGCTTCTCCATTCTTCTAACTCCCGCAGCCCTTTTTCCATCCCTTCTTCTGAACGGATCACCCCCAGAGAAGCTGCGAGGATTTCTCCGATTTTTTTTCGGACGCGGATACTGAGTTCCTCCCACTCTGCCGTCTCCGCCGGGCTATCCTCTATCTCCTCCGGCGTCTGCTGAAATTCGGGCAATTCCATGACGGCTGTCTCCGCTGCCCGTATCCCTCCCCAGACAGCGCCCAGCATGGAGTTGCCGCCCAGCCGGTTGGCGCCGTGATACTGACAGGCGCACTCTCCGGCGGCATAAAGGAACCGTTTACTGGCCCTGTGTGCAGCATCAGTCAAAATTCCTCCCATAAAATAATGAATCCCCGGCTCCACCGGCACCGGCTCATGCTCAGGATTGAGATGCAGATAGCTCATGCATTCCTCATGCAGACCGGCCAGCCCGTTTTTCCAGGCATCCTTTCTGATTCCTGTCAGATCCAGCCAAAATCCTCCAAAACGGAAGTCGGGACGCCGCCGTATCTGTTCCATTGTCCGGGATACCAGATCTCTGGGCGCCAGATTTCCATCCGGCCCGTATAATTCCTCCATAAAGTACCACCTGGCTCCGCCTCTTATGGCAAACAGCCGTCCGCCCTCCCCTCTGGCAGCTTCGCTGACCAGGCAGCGCTTGCCGGAAATCTGGAATGTAGTGGGATGATACTGGATAAACTCCAAATTTCCCAGCACAATCCCCTGGCGAAAAACTGCAGCTGCCGCCGCTCCTGTATTCTGGCCGGAGCCCGTAGACCATCCTGGAAAAAGGCCGCTGAGGCCGCCGCAGGCCAGAATGACCGGGCCTGTCAGCTGATATACCCGGCCAGAGCGCCAGTTCCGAACCATACAGCCCCTGCACTGGTCATCCCGGAGAATAAGCTGCAGAAAATGATGGCTGGACATTCGTTCGATCATCCCTGCCGCCTCATATCGTCTGGCCTCATCGGCCAAAGCAGCCATAATCGCTTTCCCTGTCCGGTCTCCGGCAAATACAGTGCGTGCCCTGCTGTGGCCTCCCATTTGCCTGCGGGCCAGTTCTGTCCCATCGTTCTGAAAAGGAGTCCCCAGCCTCTGCAGCCACCGGATGACAGCAGGAGCAGCCCCCACCAATTCCTTCACGCTCTCCGGCCCGGCCAAATACCCTCCGGCCTTCATCGTATCCTGATAGTGCTCCGCCAGCGCTTCCGCTTCTTCTGACAGTTCTCCGCTGAGCCCTCCTTCTGCCAGTACAGACTGAGCCCGTTCCGGCGGCTGGACAGACAGCAGGATTGATTTCTGCCCTCTTTCCGCCGCCGTAATGGCCGCTGACAGACCGGCCAGCCCTGAGCCGATTATAATCAGTTTCTTCTCCATATGCGCCGCCTTCCTGCAAAGTCAAGCAGATATTCTGGATCTGCTTCTCAGCCGCAGCAGTTCAGCCATGCAGGCCACAGACTGCCTCTGGTTATTACTCTGCACAATATGTTATTTTATTTATAACATCTACGGGTATTATACTATGTTATTCTAAAAATAACAATACTTTTTTATATTTTCTCCCAGGCCTTTTCATGGTAAAATTGTTATAGTAACAGGAAACCTTATTTTATGTGATTTGCGCCGCAAACGGAAGGGCGGCGAATAGGAGATTGTTATGAATGAAATCAAATTGCCCCATGACCACGGGCAGCAGATAGAAAAAAAGCTGGCGGATATGCCCAGCGCTGATGATTTTCTCGTTGTAGCAGACTTGTTTAAGCAGATGGGGGACAGCAGCCGGATCCGGATTTTCTGGCTGCTGTGCCACTGTGAGGAATGTGTGATTAATATCTCCGCCCTGATGCAGATGACCAGCCCGGCGGTATCCCATCATCTGAAGCAGCTGAAGGCAGCCCGGCTGGTCGTCAGCCGCAGAGATGGAAAAGAGGTCTATTACCGGGCGGCAGATACCGAAGCAGCCCGGCTTCTTCACCATATGATTGAGGAGCTGGTGGAAATCACCTGCCCCTCTTCTGTCTGATATGCGCTCCGGCCAGACCGGAAAAATTGTATTTACGGGCCGGAGCTGACAGATCGTCCGTACATTAAGACAGCAGCATCCGGTCGTTGGAAAATTCCTCCCCGCTGGCTTCCTCGAATTTTTCCAGCAGGTCAGATACCTGAAGCTTCTGCTTTTCTTCGCCGCTGACATCATAGATGATCCGGCCTTCATGCATCATAATCAGCCGGTTTCCGATCTGAATGGCGTCCTTCATATTATGCGTCACCATCAGGGCGGTCAGCTTCTGTTCCTCCACGATTTCCCGGGTCAGCTCCAGAACCTTTTTCGCTGTTCTGGGGTCAAGGGCTGCCGTATGCTCGTCCAGCAAAAGAAGCTTCGGCCTCTGAAGGGTTGCCATCAGCAGCGTCAGCGCCTGGCGCTGGCCGCCGGACAGAAGGCCCACCTTGGAGCTCATCCGATCCTCCAGCCCCAGGCCCAGCCGTTTCAGCGCTTCGTGGTATGTTTCTTTTTCCTTCTTCGTGATGCCCCAGCTCAGTCCCCTGTTCTTTCCCCGCCGGTAAGCCATCGCCAGATTCTCCTGAATCTCCATGTCGGCGGCAGTTCCCATCATCGGATCCTGGAACACCCGTCCCAGCAGGCGGGCGCGCTTATACTCCGGCATCAGGGACACATCTGTACTGTCAATCCGGATCGTCCCTGCGTCAATCGGATAAACGCCGGCGACCATATTCAGCATAGTAGATTTTCCCGCGCCGTTGCCGCCGATAACCGTAACGAAATCTTCTTCCTTCAGCTTTAAGTTCAGATCGTCCAGCGCTTTTTTCTCATTGACGGTTCCTTTATTAAATGTTTTGGATACATGACTAATTTCCAGCATGGCCGCCCTCCTGCTCTTCCTTATGATTCCCGTTCAGGGACGCCTTATAGCTGGCGGTCTGCCGGCGTTTTTCCAGCATCACCGGAATGGACAGAGCCACCGCCACCAGAATCGCCGTCAGCAGCTTCAGGTCGTCTGTATTCAGGCCCAGCTGCAGCACCACTGCCACAATGATCCGGTAAATCACAGAACCTACCACAATGGAAAACAGCTTTGTGCCAAAAGCCAGTTTCCTGCCAAACAGCACCTCGCCGATGATAATAGAGGCCAGGCCAATGACAATAGCGCCGGTTCCCATTTTCACATCCGCGTAGCCCTGGCTCTGGCTGACCAGAGCGCCGGACAGAGCGATCAGCGCATTGCCCAGCATCAGTCCCAGCATCTTGGTCACATTGGTATTCATCCCCAGAGAACGAACCATATTCTCATTGTTTCCTGTCGCCCGGATGGCAGAACCGATCTCCGTCCCGAAAAACCAGTAAAGAGCCCCGATCAGAACCGCGCAGAATACTGCGCCGGTAATCAGGGACACCCAGGCAGAGGACAGCCCTGTAGCCGCCATCAGCTGCTTAAACATCGTATCCAGCTTTAACAGGGGCGTATTGGAACGCCCCATAATTCTTAAATTAACAGAATACAGTCCGATCTGGGTCAGAATACCGGCCAGGATAGCGGGAATCTCACATTTGGTATGGAGAAATCCCGTCACCGCCCCGGACAGGGCGCCTGCTGCGATGGCCACCAGCAATGAAAGCCAGGGATTCATCCCCAGGGTCATCATCGCCGCGCAGATAGAGCCGCCCAGGGCGAAACTCCCATCTACCGTCAGATCGGCTATATTCAGAACTCTGTATGTCATATACACGCCCAGAGCCATGATCCCCCAGAGTACCCCCTGGCTCACCGCGCCCTGGACTGCCAGCAATATTCCCATTGTTTCCTCCAACTATCTGTATTTTGGTTATTCTACCGTTTCAGCCTCTGCCAGAATATCCTCCGGGATCTCGATGCCCAGCTCCGCCGCTGCCGTGGTATTCACAGTAAGAACGCAGTCCTCTGCCGCCAGATATTCGATGGGCATAGCGGAAATGTCCGCGCCCTCCAGCAGAATGGAAAGAGCCTGCTGGCCGGTCATCATACCCAGGTTATAATAGTTCAGGCCATAGGTAGCCAGACCGCCGTTGGAAACCATTCCCTCCTCGCCTACGATACAGGGAAGGCCATTGGCATTTGTTACCTGAGTTACTGTGGCCATACCCTCTGCCAGCATATTGTCCGTGGGGATGTATACCGCGTCATATTTGCCGATCATGGATTCTGCTACCTGCTGGATCTGGTTGGACTCGGATACCGTAACCTCCTCATACTCCAGCCCTGCTGCCTCACATGCCGCCATCGCCAGTTCTGCCTGGAAGATGGAGTTGTCCTCGGAAGAGCAGTACATAATCGCGATCTTCTGCGCGTCAGGCAGAATCTGCTGCAGCAGGTCAATCTGCTCCTCTACCGGCGTCAGGTCAGATGTGCCGGATACATTGGTGCCCGGCTCCTCGTTGCTGTTTACCAGACCGGAAGAAGCCGGATCTGTCACAGATGTCACCAGAATGGGAATCTCCGTTGTCTTTCCCGCTACAGACTGAGCCGCAGGAGTGGCAATGGCCAGAATCAGGTCACAGCCCTCATTTACCAGTTTAGTCGCAATGGTATCGCAGTTGGAAATATCGTTCTGGGCATTCTGGTAATCGATCTCCAGATTCTCCCCTTCCTTCAGGCCGCCCTCTGCCAGAGCCGCCACAAAGCCTTCATATGCAGAGTCCAGAGCAGGATGCTCCGTCAGCTGGATTACGCCTACCTTAAAGCTTTCTCCCTCAGCCACAGCTGCGGTACCCTCTTCTTTGGCGGTTTCCGCTGTTTCCGCTTCACCGGCTTCCCCTGCCGCTGCCGTAGTTTCCTCTGCCGCCGTCTCAGCCGCCGCAGTTGTCTCAGCCGCTGCGGTTGTCTCATTCTCTGATGTGCTGCCGCATCCGGCCAGGGCCATCACCATCGCTGCCGCCAGAACGCAGGCTGCTAATTTACTGAACTTTTTCATAATTTCATCCTCCATTTCCCCATAAACAGGAAATATTTTAGTGCGTAAAAGCGTTACACTTTACACTACTGCACTATTCTAGTACCAAACCAGAATGAAGTCAAGCAAAAGATCGAGATTCATCCTGCTGCCCGGCCCTACATCAGCAGCTCGATGACCCGCTCCGCCGCAAAAACCGCCCCGCAGGCGAAAACCGCTACCGTCACCAGACTTTTATTTCGGAAGGCCAGGAGCAGCGCGGCAGCAAAGCCGATGACAGCTGACGCCACATAGGAGGTAGAAAACAGAATCGCCGGAAATGTCATGGCAGCCAGACAGGCATAGGGAACATAATACAAAAAGGAAAGAAGAAAAGGACTGGTGATTTCCTTTTTCACCAGCGCCAGAGGCAGCATACGGATCAAATAGGTCACGCCTGCCATTACCAGAATATACAGATAAACATTATGGCTCATTCCTGTTCCTCCTCTCCGGCTGTTTTCCCGTTCTCCCCGGCCACCGGGCATACGGCCGCGGCGATTCCGGCTGTGGCCACCGTTACAATAATAATCACAAATCCGGCGGATACCTGCTTCAGCGGCGGAATCACCCGAAACAGGGTGCTCATCGCCATAGCGCCCAGTACCACTGCCAGCACCGCCCGGTTTTCCCTGGCAGGAGGGATAATTACCGCCACAAACATTCCGTACAGGGCGATTCCCAGGGCGCTGGTCATAAAAGAGGGCAGCAGGCTGCCGGAAACAGCCCCCAGCGCAGTGCCCAGCGTCCACCCCGGAACCGCCATTGCCATTACTCCATAGGTATACCAGGGACTGACCTTTCCTTTCTGCGAGGCTGTCACCCCGAAGATTTCATCTGTAATTCCGTAGGCCACCAGGTACCGGTGCCAGGGCGCGATATCCCGCTCCAGCTTCTGGGAAACAGAAAAAGACATCAGGCAGTACCGAAGATTTATGGTCAGCTGGGTCAGTGCCATCTCCAGGTAAGAGCTGCCTGCGATAATCAGATTCAGCCCCGCCGCCTGGCCTGCCGACGTCAGGTTCAGCAGCGACAGCAGCGTCGCCTGTCCCACGCTCAGCCCGCCGGCAGCCGCCAGCATCCCAAAGGAAAAGGCTACCGCCAGATAGCCCAGGCCAATGGGAATGCCGTCATGGATTCCTCTGCGAAAACTTTCCCGGTTCATGTTTTTTCTCCTTTCATTATCTTCCATTTTTTTAAGACTTGCCCGCGGAACGTATATCAAAATGGGATGCCCCCCATAAAGGCGGGTCATCCCATATTCGATATGGCATAATAAAACATATACTGCTGCATCACTCCCGCGCAGCCCCGGTACCGGTACAGCGGAAATCCCTTCGGATAATGGCTGTCCAGTATCTTCCTGATCCAGGTATCCACCGGAAAGGCGTCAATCTGATGCAGCCCGAACAGCTGGATGCAGTCTGCCACCTTATCCCCGACCCCATAAAGGGCCGTCAGCTCCTGGTGCGTTTGCTTCCGGCTCTTCTGTTTTTTCAGCCGCTCCAGGCTGACCCGTCCTTCCGCCACATCCGCCGCCAGCCTGGAAATATACTTGTCCCGGTAGCCCAGCCCCATCTCCTTCAGCCGCTCTGCATCCATCAGCGCCTCCGGGCCGGGCATCGTATAATAAACATGCCCTCCGGCAGATTCCTTCCGCTCTCCGAAATGAAAGCAAAGCCGCTCCACACACTGGCGGATCCGTTTGATATGGTTATTCTGGCTGATGAGAAAAGTCACCATCACTTCCCATAAATCCTGATTCAGAATGCGGATTCCCTTCCCCGCCTCAGCCGCCGCCTGAAGATACCGGTCCCGCTTCCCGATTCTGGCGATAAAACTGCCGTAATCTGTCTCCAGATCAAAATAATGGAACCAGATCCGGTCAAATTCTTCCTGCGTGCAGTCAAACCAGAATCGGTTTCCTTCCTGACTGATTTCCAGATATCTGCCTAGCGCCGTCAGGCCAAACCTTCCCGGCTCTGTCTCATACATCCGAAAGCACTGCCCCGACCGGGCGATCTGGCCCAGGTCAAAATATAAGATCTGCTTTTCAACCATTTTTCTCCTCAACCCTCTCACAGGCCGCCATTCTTCGCCCCTGTCAAACAGGATTCCCGCCTTTTTTCTTCTTCCTGTTCAGCTCCGGCCAGACCACAGCCAGCATGGTCAGATAGCAGGCCAGGCCGCCGATCAGGTTGGATATCGGCTCCGCCATAAATACGCCGTTTACACCCAGTCCCATTACCGACGTCAGAAACAGGATCAGCGGCGCTACAATCACCGCTTTCCGCAGCAGGGAAAAGAAGATGGCGTTTTTCGATTTGCCCAGCCCTACAAACACAGCCTGTCCTGAAAACTGAAATGCCATCAGGAAAAATCCCATGAACTGGATATGGAGAGCAGGCACAGCCGCTTCTACCAGCGCCGGGTCCCGGTTAAAGATCCGAATAAAAAACTCCGGGAACTGATACACAAAAAACCAGACCACCGTCAGATAGGAAACGCTGGCTGTGGTAATAAACCGGATTGCTTTTTTTACCCGTTCGTAAGCGCCGGCGCCGTAATTGTAGCCCAGGAAGGGCTGAGAGCCGTCCGTTATGCCGCTCGCCGGCAGCTGGAGGATCTCCCGGATGGAATTGAACACCGTCATCACGCCGACATACAGGTCGCCGCCATAGGTCTGGAGGGTAGCATTGCAGACCACCTGCACCATACTGTTGGTCGCCGCCATCACGAAGCCGGCGGTTCCCATCGTGCAGATCCGCGCCGCCCGTCTGGCCTGCAGCCGCATATTTTTCACCCGCAGCTTCAGAATGCATTTCTTTCCTGTGAGAAACCGGAGAATCCACGTCGCCGCCGCTGCCTGAGAAATCACAGTGGCCAAAGCCGCGCCCCGGACGCCCATGTCCAGTCCAAAGATAAAAACAGGATCCAGGATAATATTGCATACCGCTCCCAGGCAGACTGACAGCATTCCCACCCGGGGAAAGCCCTGGGAATTAATATAGCTGTTCATACCCAGGCTGATCATGACAAACACACTGCCGCACAGGTAAATGGTCAGATATGCGTCGGCATAGGGAAAAGTGGCGTCACTGGCCCCGAAGGCATAAAGAAGAGGCCGTTTGAAAATCAGGCCAAGCACAGTCAGCACCGCCCCCGCCGTCACCAGCATGGCAAAGGAATTGCCGATAATCGCCTCCGCCTCGCCGATGTCCTTTTTTCCTCTGGCAATCGAACACAGCGGAGCGCCTCCTGTCCCGAACAAATTGGAGAACGCGGCAATCGCGGAAATAATCGGAAGCGTCAGCCCCAGCCCGGTGAGGGAGAGGGTGGCGTTCTGAGGCGTCAGCCCGATATAGATCCGATCAACTATGTTATACAGCACATTCACAATCTGCGCCATCATATAGGGAACTGACATGCCCAGAATCGTCCGGTACACGCTGCCCTGGGTAAAATCGTTGTTCACCCTTTTTTCATTCATCTTTTTTTCACTTCCTGTTACGTCTGTAAAACGCGGGGGACGAACCGGTATTCTCCCCGTTATCCTTCTCCCCGCCTGTAAACGGTGCGGATTGGGCACCCGTCCACCTCTATGGACCAGCAGGGTTTCATTCCCTCGCAGCCCTCAGGCAGGCCGCCCAAAGCGCCTGCGTGATAGCCATGAACATAATATTCCGCCTCTTCCATCGTGCCCACTCTGACGATCCGGCTTCTGTCCTCCTCAGACAGCAGCGGCAGAGAAAAGTCTGTCAGCAGATAAATTTTGATTTCTTCCCTGCTGTCCGTATCACAGATCCATTTCAGGGCGTCCTTTTCCGACACGCCCCAGTAATCCCGGTCAAACCGCGGCAGCGCCCAGGCCCTGGCCACGCCGTTGAAATATACATAGTCATAAGGATGGTTCACGCCAATCCATACCACAGAGGCCAAAAAGCCGGCGGCCAGAATCCCCTTCAGCCCCCACAGCTTTTTTTTCGCCCCTTTCTTCTCCCATCTGTTTACCAGAAATTCCACAAAAAATACTGCCAGCAGGCACCAGAAGGGATAAAGAAAATAAAAATGCCTCCAGCCATTATACATGGTAGGCCGCAGAAAAACAGCGTAAGCCAGCGGAACTGCCGGCATCAGCAGGACGCAGAGCCTCTCCCAGTCCGTCTGCCCCTTCCGCCGGAAAAGACAGGACAGGAAACGGCCGCTCTCTGATATCATCCCGCCCACAGCGCACGCCAGCGTAACCGCCGGTATGGTAATGGCCATCCACACCGGCAGATAATGCCACGGAATTTCCTCACGGGTCAGATACCGGCCCATATAATAATTGTAATCATTCCAGACCGAATAATTTGCAAAATGGTCAATAATCTCCGCGATCCTGCCCGCCGGGTTATCCCAGGTAATGGGC
>CALWQE010000026.1 GCA_944383605.1 uncultured Lachnospiraceae bacterium | reverse complement strand
GGACGCCGGCCTCTCGCGTGTAATTGTGGATCTTTCTGCCCAGAGCCTTGGCGCTGATGGTCAGCTGCTCTTCCCTCAGCCCGTTTTGCTTCATCTGTTTCGTAATCAGGTGAAGAAAAACGGGCTGAAGGAAGAACAGCTGACCATCAGCGCCAATGCTCTGCGCAGAATTATCCACAATTACACCAGAGAGGCCGGCGTCCGCAGCCTGGAGCGCCAGATCGGCAGAATCTGCCGGAAGGCTGTCCGGGAGATCATGGAGCAGGGGAAGGCTTCCGTGAAGGTAACGGAAAATAATCTGTCCAAATATCTGGGGATGGAAAAAGTAACCTTCCAGATGGTGAACGATCAGGACGAGATCGGTATCGTCCGGGGACTGGCCTGGACCAGCGTAGGGGGCGATACGCTCCAGATCGAGGTGAACGTGATGCCGGGCACCGGAAAGGTACAGCTGACCGGGCAGCTGGGGGACGTGATGAAGGAGTCTGCCCAGACCGCTATCAGCTATATCCGCTCTGTAGGGCAGCAGTATGGCGTGGAGGATGACTTTTTCGATAAGCATGACATCCATATCCATATCCCGGAGGGAGCCATTCCCAAGGACGGCCCTTCCGCCGGTATCACCATGGCGACTGCCATCCTGTCCGCAGCAGCGGAAAAGAAGGTGAAGGCAGACCTGGCCATGACCGGGGAGATCACCCTGCGGGGGCGGGTGCTGCCCATCGGCGGGCTGAAGGAAAAGCTGCTGGCGGCAAAGATGGCCAATATTCATAACGTACTGGTGCCGGAGAAAAACCGGCCGGACGTATCAGAACTTTCATCAGAGATTACGAAAGGGCTGGATATAACCTACGTCAAAGGAATGGACGAAGTGATTAAGAGCGCGTTCGTATAAAAAAGGCAGCCGGGCGGATGTTTCGCCCGGCTGTTTTCAAATCCACTCAACTTATACTTTAGCAATTTACTAATAATGATTTTCCGGGACTTTTCGGGATACCGCCATAGCAGCTGCCGCCGATCTTGTTCAAAGAATCACGGAATAAAAAATTTTTTCATAAAATTTGCAATTTACCCGTTAGAGCCCGTCAGTTTCCGTCCCCACTATTAAGTAGAGGGACATTTCCATTCGAAGTTTCCCCCGGATATATGAAAGACTGAAAAGCCGGCATTTCAGCAGACAAATCCAAAAACAAAACCAGAAAACAAAATGGAAAACAGAAAGGAATGAATTATTATGACAGCTGCGACAACAATCACTGAAACAGCATCTGTCCTGGCAGACATCACCGTATACGCAGGCCCCGGAGAAAGCGCTTATGCCGCAATCGGCTCCATCGGCCTGACAGAGAGCTTCCTGTCTATCAACGATGAGCTGGGCTTCCGGTATATTGAATATGACGTTACCGGCTCTACGAAGAAGAAACGGGGATATATCGTGGATGTTCTGGCCGCAAACACCTATCCCGGCGACTTTGCTACTGGCAGAAAAGGCACAGCAAAATCCGGAATTACCGTTTATACCGGGCCGTCCTCAGCCAACTATGTGACGGCTGGCAGCTTATCCGGCGGCGAGAGCTTCACTTACCTGACCTACAACCCGACCGCCGCCATGCAGTTTATAGAGTACAGCACCGCCTCCGGCACCAAGAGAGGCTATATCTTCACCTCTGACGCCACAGCCGAGGCGAATACGGCTCTGGCAAAAGCAAACGGGAATATTACCACCTATGCCACACCGGGCGGCGCTGCCTCCGGTTCTCTGCAGGGGGAGGAATACTGCGTGATTCTCGCCAAGACCACATATTTTTACCTGGTGGAATACAACACCAGAAACGGGCGGAAAACCGCTTACGCCAATAAGCAGGATCTGACCGTGATCGGCAACGCCTCCAGCGTGCCCGATGACACCAGTATCAGCTCAAATGCGGCGATGTCAGCCCCCTCCACTGTGTACGGCGGCCCCAGCACAAAGATTTACGCCTCCATCGGCAGCGTGTCCGCAGGCGAAGAGGTAGAGGTGATATGCAGGGAAGGAAGCTTCTATTACATCATGTACTACACCGCCGCCAGCTACAAGCGCGGCTATGTGCCGGTGTCCACCGTTACCGGGGAAGAAAACATCCCGGAACGGAACTATTCCAGCGCAAATGCGTTCCGCATGGCCACAGCGGCGGCCACCGTTTATTCTGCGCCCTCCAGTACATCTGCTGCCATTGGCTCCGTATTTGCCAATGAAGGAGTGACCTGCCTGGGCCTTATGGAGGATGGGTATACCTTCGTGGAATACAGCACCAGCTCCGGCGCCAAACGGGGGTTCGTGGACACATCTGTTTTAACCGCGCCGGTTTCCTCCGTCCTGGGCAAATGCGGCGCAGACACCAACGTATATTATGTGCCGGGACAGACCAGGATCGGCGCTGTTTACGCCAGTGAATATGTCTGCGTCCTCAGCCAGGATGCCGCAGAAAGCGTATATTACATTGAGTATAACTCCGCCAACGGCAGGAAGCGCGGGTATGCCGCCATCGGGAACATCACCCTGGCAGGCGGAACCGTCAGCGAGGTAAGCTCCAGCGTCACAGGCCACGGGCTGAAAGCCTCCACAGTCGGGCAGGATGTATACTCCGGCCCCTCCGCGGCTTACGCATCCATCGGCTCAATTACACAGTATGAGACGGTATATGATCTGGGGACAGAAAGCGGCTATACTTATATCCAGTACAATATCTCCGGCGGCTATAAGAGGGGATATGTCCCCACCAGCACCATGACAGCCTACAGCGAGGCAACGATTACGGAAAACGCGCTGGAATTTACAGCGATTTCCGGAACGCAGCTGGAAGTCCTGGGTGAAAGCGGGGAAGGCCGGACAATCAACTACTACATGATCGGCGATCCGGATGCCACAAAGAAGATGGTTCTGAACTTCGCGATCCACGGCCATGAGGACGCCGCCAACCAGATCGAGCATGACGGATACGAGCTGACAAAGTTGGCCATCAAGCTGACACAGCGTCTGGGAGAAAGAGTGGAAGCCGGGGACGACCTGAACGGCTGGCTGGTGTATGTGATACCGGCGCTGAATCCGGACGGGATTCTGTATACCCACCCGGATTCAGAAAAACATGTACCAAATACAAAAGGTTATGCGGATTGCGGCGGTATGGGCAGACATTCAACGACGGAGTTTAAGTGGAACTGGGACGAGGAGGATGGAGACAGTAAGGTCATAGACATTGAACATGACACAGCTTCGGTGGAAGGCGGCCATATTGATATGAATCGCTGTTTCCTTTACAAGGATGAAAATGGGGTCTGGACTTTCGACGGCAATGAAAAAGCCGGACGCAACTATACCGGCCCCAGTCCGATGCGGGCAAAAGAAGCGCTGTATATCCATCACTTCCTTCGCGGTATCGCCCAGGAAGAACCGGAAAAAAAGATCTTTATTGACACCCATGGATGAACCAAACAGATCATTACAAACGATGACGATATTTATAATGCTTTTAAAGAAGAATTTGATGATTATGGAGATCGTACTGATTTGGGAGGAGCAGGATATGTGGCGCGTTATGCACAGGATCTCGGCTTTAAGAGCTGCCTGTTTGAGTTCCCTGTCATGACATCCGATAATCTCGGTACTGAACATTATAACTTTGACTTTATTGAAAACCATGGCTGGGATGAGGATTACATTACTGTGATCGAAAATTTAATCGATTCCGACAACGAATAATTATTACCACAGTGCCGGCCAGCAGCTCTTTTTGCTGGCCGGCGCTGTATTTACTATACACGTTTTATCCTGGATGAAAGTGTAGAATTAAAATCAGACTCAGACTTTATCCGTATACCATTCATATTCTTCAAAGTCGGTTCCGCTAAGATATAAATACATATCCATCGTATCTGGATTTTCCAGATCTATTTCTTCATATGTAAGAAAATCCCCCAGGTCTGTTAATGGATTGTAGGTCAAATCCAACCGCTGTACTTGGCTTCCATCCGCTTTCTGCATAGCTGTAAAAATGCTGGCATCGGATATTTCGTTATGGCCTAAATCCAAAATTTCCGGATAAAAAATATGATTTCCCAAATCCGTAAAGTCATTTTCTGTTATCCCACACCCATATAAACGAATCAATCTAAGTTTACCGGAAAATAGCGGTGATAAGTCATCTGGCAAATCAATATTATAAAGCTTTAGGGTAGTCAAATCCGGCATTTTTTCCAGGAAGGACATATCCGATATATGATCGCCTGTCCGGATTCCATACTCTGTATGACGAGTGAAACCCTCATTTAATTCTATCCTTAAAGTTTTCAATTTCTGCAATTCTGCCAGTGCTTCATAATGATAAATATAAGTATCAGTCTGAAGGTTTTCTCCCAGGGTCAGCGACAGGTGCGAGATGTTTTTGCATTTGGCGATGTCATTCATGTCGATGCTTGTGGGTACCTCGGACTGTTCAAAAGCGTACTCAACACTTCTTCCGTCATTTGTACGCG
The DNA here is from genome assembly GCA_944383605.1 of uncultured Lachnospiraceae bacterium. Classification (GTDB taxonomy): domain Bacteria; phylum Bacillota; class Clostridia; order Lachnospirales; family Lachnospiraceae; genus Paralachnospira_A. The sequence goes on along the minus strand of CALWQE010000026.1, from coordinate 36,209 downwards.
CAGACGTATTATTGTATTTTCTGTTTATCTCCTGATTTCTGATATAAACACCTAAACCTGTTACCGCCAGATAATCATCTTCTGTCACTTCATCCGGCTCTTTGTTAAACAGTTTACCTAACATTTCCTCCAGCCAGGTCACATCCTCCGCTGCCATCGTTGTTTCCCGGATGGCTTCTGTTTCCGTGACAGCTTTTGTTGATGTTTCTGCCAGAGTCTCTGTTTCCTCCGTTGATTTTGCTTCTGCTGCAGTCTCAGCCTCTGTATCTGCGGCGCTTTCTGCCGTTTCTGGCATGTCCGTTGCGTCTGTTTCTTCTGCTGTATGTCCGGCTGAGATTTCACTTGTATTTTCCGAAGATGGATTTTTGATGTTTTCTCTGTCACAGCCTGACAGTAAAAAAATACTCAATGTAAGGTATAAAGCCATATGCCATAGTTTGCTGCGATTCACCTGCGTTCCCTTTCCTTCATTAGACTCTAAGCGTATCCCACGAATATTCTTCGAAAATTGTTCCGTCAAGATCCAAAAGCATATCCCACGGATTCGAATTATCCCTGCCTGTATATGGTGTATATGGAACACTCATGTCTAATTGCTCCTCAGTCACAAAATCTCCTAAATTTGTTAAAGGATTATAAGATAAGTCTAATACCTTTACCTGGCTTCCATCTGCTTTTTGCATAGCTGTAAGTACACTGGCGTCCGAGATTTCGTTGGAACTTAAATAAAAATCTACTGGATAAAAAGGATGATCTCCCAGATTTTTAAAATCATTTTCTGTGATCCCGCAGTTTTCCAATAAAACGCTATAGATGGTGTGGGAGAATACAGGGGATAAATCGTCTGGTAAGTCAACTTTCACAAGATCCAGGGAGGATAAATTCGGCATTTTCTCAAGAAAAGAAAGATCCGTGATCTGATCTGCTGTTTTAACTCCAGGAATGTTTCGATTTAAAAGTATTTGCAGCCATTCCAGTTTTTCTAATTCCGCCAATGCCTCGTAATGGCAAATATAAAGATCTGGACTGGGCTCTATGCATAATTCTAATGACAGAGCCGTTAGATTTTTACATTTTGCGATGTCATTCATGTCAATGACAGGGAACTCTGGCTGTTTAAAATATGGAAAGAAGCCGTTTTTATGACAGGAAGAAAGAAGGGATTATGATATTCGGGATTTCCATGTGGGGCGTTCTGATTCCGAAGTCAAGAAAGCAGCTCCGATTATCACAGTCCGACAAAAATACGACAGGAATCCAACAGCAGCCCTACTGAAAGTCCGACCTGATATACATTAGAATAGACATGCTGGGAGAGTACAGCATATTTGGAAAAGCGAAAAGCCCTGTGCCGGCTGTGTCCGGTCAGGGCTTTTTCCATGCTGCAAATCTGCTGTACTCTGCCGGACGAAATTTTATGGAATCAGGAGGTCAGCAGATGATATACAAATATGAATTAGCCTGCCGGGAAGCAGGGCTGACAGAGGAACACACAGCCAAAATACGCAGACTGTTTGACGTGGAGAAAAAACGGCTGGCCCGTGATAAAAGGGCCAGGGAAAGGGAAGGGATCGTTTTTAACAGTATGTCGGCGTTTGTTGAGGACGAATCGGATGATGAAGTGGAAGTGGCGGATGAAAGGGTGGATGTGGAGGCGGAAGCGCTGCGCCGGATAGAATTGGAGCGATTGAGAAAAATATTGGAGGAATTTCCGAGAGAAGACCGGGAGTTTCTCCTTTTTATTTTCTCCGGGCGTCAGTCGGAAGGGTTACAGAAGGCTTATGCTGTGAAAAACGGCATTTCAGAAATGGCGGTATCACGGCGAAAGGCCAGACTGGTGAAAATGTTAAGGAAGCGCTTTTTTAGAGCTCTCTGAATGCAGGCATACAGAGACTTCATTTTCCAGCCTGGCTCCGGGAAACGCGATCAGTTCCCGGATATTTTCACGGACAGACAGACCGCCATCAATCAGCTTGTTGTAATATGGAATCCCTCCAAATACACTGTAGAGGCGTACTTTATCCTCATCAGAAAATGAAGGATAGAACATAGCGGATTCATAATAGTCCATCGGTTTCAGATCAATGGACAGGTCTACCCGGCCATAAAGGGGGTTCTGGCTTTCCGGCAGTGATTTCATAATATCTACATAAGAGCCGCAGAGGATCAGCTTCAGGGCGGAACAGTCACGATACCGGTCGCTCAGAGACTGGAGGATGCTGTCAAGGCCAGTGACTGCATCGCGCAGATAGGGATATTCATCCAGAACGAGAACCAGGGGTTCGTACTTGTTTAATCAATTCACTTTTTCCGACTCTTCTTCTGCCATAAATCAGACCTATTTGATGCGCGCCTCTGTCTAAAATGCGATGCAGAGATTTGCGCTGCGATTCCCGTCCGTAAAATTCCATTAATTCGATTATAATCGAGTCGGTTGAAATCGAGTTAATAAAAAATTGCTTTGTCGCAGGTGTCAGGAAATTCACGTCAACAGATTCCTGATCTGCGCCATGATACATAAAATTCCTTCGTTTACAAATACTAGTGACACGATTTGTTACTATCAGATTTTGTAAACGGAGGAATTTTTTTATGAAAGCGACAGGTATTGTGAGAAGGATAGATGACCTTGGGCGTGTGGTGATTCCCAAAGAGATCCGCAGGACGCTGCGGCTGCGGGAAGGCACGCCGCTGGAAATTTTCACCGACCGGGAGGGAGAGATTATTCTGAAGAAATATTCCCCGATGGCGGAACTGGGGGCCTTTGCCCGGCAGTACGCGGAGTCATTGGCGCAGACCACCGGCTGCGGCGTCTGCGTGACGGATCGTGATTCGGTGATTGCGGCTGCCGGAGGCATGAAAAAGGAATATGTGGGAAAAACCATCAGCAAGCAGCTGGAAGCGCTGATCCTGAACAGGGATGTTTCGGTTGCTTCCAGAAATGATAAGGAATTTGTCATGATTCTGGCGGGGGAGGACGGCGATTATCAGCAGCAGGTGATTTACCCGATTATCAGCGAGGGAGACGCCATCGGTTCGGTAGCCCTGTTATCCAGGGAGGCCAGACAGAAAATGGGAGATACGGAGCAGAAGCTGGCTTATACTGCAGCCGCCTTCCTGGGACGGCAGATGGAAAGCTGAATGGATGGGGCTGGCAGTGAACCCGGGTCTTAAAATGGGAACAGGAAAAAGGAAAAGACAGTTTTCGAAGACTGTCTTTTCCTTATGCGGCAGGGCTGAAACCTGTACAGTAACCATATACTTTTTCAGAATATTATGTTACAATAACTGTATATTCAGAATATACAGAAAACGTCAGAATCCAATCATTTCCGGCGTTTTTTCCGGTATCTCAGATATGGGATGACTCCCGCCTCTGCAGGCGGAGCAGGGCCAGGAACTGAAAATATGGGGACAAGGGGGATTGTCTATGAAACTTATGTTTATCGGAGCGGATCATGAAGTAACAGGAAGCTGCCACTATATGGAGATAGGAGAAAAACGGCTGCTGGTGGACTGCGGCATGGAACAGGGGATGGATATTTTCGAGAATCAGGAGATACCGGTCAGCGCCGCCCTGATTGACTATGTATTGCTGACCCATGCCCATATTGACCATTCCGGTATGCTGCCGCTGCTGTACAAGGAGGGGTTCCGCGGCCAGGTATTTGCCACGGCGGCCACCTGCGATCTGTGCAATATCATGCTGAAGGACAGCGCCCATATCCAGGAATCTGAGGCGGAGTGGAAAAACCGGAAGGCTCGGCGGTCTGGACGGGAGCTGGTGGAACCGGTGTATACCATGGAGGACGCGGAGGGACTGCTGGAGCTGCTGGTTCCCTGTGATTACGACCGGATCCTGGAGATCGGGCCGGGGATCCGGATCCGTTTTACCGATGTAGGCCATCTGCTGGGGTCAGCCAGCATCGAGGTGTGGGCCTGTGAAGGAGACGTAAATAAGAAAATTGTATTTTCGGGAGATATCGGCAATCATAATCAGCCGCTGATTAAGGATCCTAAATATACGAAGGAAGCGGACTATGTGGTGATGGAGTCTACCTATGGAGACAGGAGCCATGGGGAAGCGCCGGATTATATCAGCGCCCTGACCCAGATCCTCCAGCAGACCTTCGACCGGGGAGGCAATGTGGTGATTCCCTCCTTTGCGGTAGGGCGTACGCAGGAAATTCTCTATTTTCTGCGAAAGATCAAGGCGGACCGGCTGGTGAAAGGCCATGATCATTTTGAGGTTTATGTGGACAGCCCTCTGGCGATTGAGGCTACCAGTATTTTTCATAAAAATTTCAGCTGCTGCTTTGACGAGGAGGCGATGGAACTGGTTAATCAGGGTATTAATCCCATCAGCTTTCCCGGCCTGAAGACTGCTGTTACCTCAGACGATTCCAAGGCGATTAATTTTAATGAGCAGCCGAAGGTAATTATCTCTGCTTCCGGCATGTGTGAGGCGGGACATATCCGCCATCATCTGAAGCATAATCTCTGGCGCCCGGAATGCTCTGTGGTGTTCGTAGGCTATCAGTCAGCGGGCACTCTGGGACGCAGCCTGCTGGACGGCGTGGGGGCGGTGAAGCTGTTTGGCGAGACCATTGAGGTGCGGGCTCAGATCCTGCGGCTGCCGGGCATCAGCGGCCACGCGGACCGGGAGGGACTGATTCAGTGGCTGAATGCAGTTTCTCCGAAGCCGTCCCATGTCTTTATCGTGCATGGCGAGGACGCAGTCTGCGATTCCTTCTGCAGGCTGATTCAGGAGGAATACGGGCAGAGGGCTTCCGCCCCTTTCAGCGGGGCTGAGTTTGACCTGGCCTCCGGCGTGTATGTAAAACAGGGCGTGATGAAGCGGGTGGCATCGGCCAAACCGGCGGCGGTTCATGCTTCTTCCGTATTCAGCCGGCTGCTGGCGGCAGGCAAGCGGCTGATGGAGGTGATCTATCACAACGAGGGCGGCGCCAACAAGGATCTGACCAAGTTTACCAACCAGATTCTGGCTCTGTGCGAGAAGTGGGACCGGTAGTTGACGGATTGGGGAAAACCGGCTAGAATGAGAGGCAGATGAGGAGGCAGATATGGAGATTAACACAGATAAAAAAGAACAATATACCTTTGAGGAGCTGCTGGATATTATTGCCGCGCTGCGGGGGGAAAACGGCTGTCCCTGGGATCGGGCCCAGACCTATGAGACGATGAAAAAATGCCTGGCCGATGAGACGGAGGAGGTACTTCAGGCCATCGACAGCCATGATATGGAAAATCTCTGCGAGGAGCTGGGCGATGTGCTCCTTCAGGTGGTGCTGAACAGCCAGATTGCCCGGGAACGGGGAGACTTTACCATCGAGGATGTAATCGACGGTCTGTGCCGGAAAATGATCCGCCGACACCCGCATGTATTCGGAGGACAGAAGGCGCTGACGCCGGAGGAAGGGCTGGCTCTGTGGAACCAGATCAAAGCACAGGAAAAAGCCGCTAAAAATTAAGGAATTTGCGGAATATCCTTGACAAAGCGGGCAGAAAAGTATATAAAATTAAGAGCATATACGCATATCGTAGCAAAACGGTAAAGGCGATGATTTTTTAGGAGGAAAGACATCATGAATAAAACAGAGCTGATTGCGGCGGTTGCAGAGAGAACCGGCCTGACGAAGAAGGATGCTGAGAAGGCTGTAAAGGCTTTCACAGATGTTGTTACAGATGAATTAGTAAAAGGCGGGAAGGTTCAGATCGTCGGCTTCGGTACATTCGAAGTTTCCGAGAGAGCAGCCAGAGAGGGCAGAAATCCCAGAAGCGGCGAGACAATGACGATTGCAGCTTCCAAGATGCCTAAGTTCAAAGCGGGAAAAGCTTTAAAGGATGTTGTGAACGAATAAATCCAATAGTTGCAGAAACTGTGAAAAAGGTTAAAGGCTGCCGCATTTGATTGCGGCGGCCTTATTCGTTAAACGCAAACTTTCAAATCTGCCGGCATGACGCGGCAGGCGCGTCAGGAAGGAGGAAATCATGAGACTGGATAAGTATCTGAAGGTATCCCGGCTGATTAAGAGGCGGACGGTGGCCAATGAGGCCTGCGATGCGGGGCGGGTGCTGGTGAACGGAAGGCCGGTGAAGGCTTCTTACGCCGTGAAGGAAGGGGATATCCTGGAAATCATATTTGGCAATAAGTCGGTGAAGGTACGGGTGCTGGATGTGCAGGAAACTGTGAAAAAGGATCAGGCAGCCCAGCTGTACGAGTATCTGTAAGGCGGGAGGCCGGCGGCGTATATTTTCTTCCATTCTTTCATATAGTAAAAAAAACGGGGCAGGAAGAGGGGAGGCTGGGAAGCGGGCTTCCCGGCCTGTCGGCATGACGCGGCTGACGTGTCAGGAGGGAGGCAAAGATGGAAGAAAAAACAACTGCCAGGACGGCGCATAAAATCATATGGACGAACCGTAACCTGGGCAGTATCACCGGGGTGCGGGATGTGGTATCCTTCGATGTGAAGGAGGCAGTGCTGGAAACAGAGCAGGGGGTGCTGACCATAAAGGGGCAGGATCTTCATGTGAAGCGGCTGACGCTGGAAAAGGGCGAGGTGGATCTGGAAGGACTGATGGAAAGCCTGTCTTATACGGAGTCCGGGGAGACGTCCCGGCCGGCGGAATCTCTGTTTAACCGGCTGTTTAAGTGAAGATGAGCGGGCCAATCCTGCAGGAGCTGCGTTTTTTGCTGGTATCCGCAGCCTTTGGCATTTTCGCGGGTCTGGCTTATGATCTGCTGAGGGTTTTCCGCCGGCTGGTTCGCCACGGGGTCTGGTGGGTGGCGCTGGAGGATATATGTTACTGCCTGCTGGCAAGCATGGCCTTTTTTGCCGTGATCTTTTCGGAAAATGATGGTTCCTTCCGTTTCTTTTCCTTGTGCGGCCTGGCGCTGGGGGGCGGCCTTTATTACCTGTCTGTCAGCAGATATCTGGTCGGCTTTGCTGTACGGGCGATCCGTTTCCCCTTTCGGCTGCTGGCGTTTGGAGCGAAAAAAATACTTGCGCAAATAAGGAAAATCCGATAAACTAAAGTATACGGCGCCGGTATGACGGTGGCATGGCAGACGCCGGAGATTATGGAGGACGCATGAAGAAGCGTTCCGGGAACGTTGGAGTATCATGGCAGCAGGCAGGAAGAGAAAAAAGAAACGTGGAAACCGGGTGGGAGCCCTGATGATCTGCACAGTGCTGCTGGTGTTAAGCGGTGCTCTGGCGATGCAGACCATGCGGCTGCGGAACCGGCAGGAGACTTACCAGGAGCGGATCGAGGCTCTGGAAGGACAGATCGATAAGGAAGAGGCCCGCGGCGCCCAGCTGGAGGAAGAGCGGGTTTATGTACAGACGAAGCAGTACATAGAGGAAGCGGCCAGGGAGAAACTGGGACTGGTCAATGAAGACGAATTACTGATTAAACCCAATGAATGACAGAGAATCCTGCGAAGCGGGATTCTTTTTTGTCGAAAACTTTTTTTGTTTCCGGCTCTGTTATGACAAAATATGCGCGCCGTCCCGGATATAATGGGATACTGCCAGGAAATAACTGGAAAATATGGCAGTCAGGGGGAGCGGCGATGAATGAAAAGAAGGCAGCCGGAAAGAAAAAACTGGAGTGGTGGATTTTCCGGTGCGCGGTTATTGTGTTTACATGTGTGTTTCTCTACAGTTTTCTTACAGGGAGTCCGGCGCTGCGCCAGGCGGCGGGGGTACTTCTGTATTTCGCAGCAGTTCTGGCCGGAAGCCAAAGGGGCGGCGGGGCCGGCGCCCTGGCAGGAACGGTGTGCGGCGTGGCCCAGGCGCTCAAAAGCAAAGAACCGGCGCTGCTGGGCATCAGCTGTGTGGCCGGAGCTGCCGCCGGCCTGTTTCGCAAACTGGGAAAGGGCGGAACGATGGCGGGAAGCCTGGCCGCGACGGTGGGCGTCTGTGCTTTGACCGGCGGCGCGCTGTACGATGCTTTTGTGGGAGAGCTTTTATTTGCCCTGGCTGTATTTGCGGTTCTGCCCGACAGCCTGACCAGGGAAAAGCAAGGGGACAGGCCGGAGGAAACGGGAGAACGGGCAGCCGGGGAGAATGTATCAGCCAGAAGGCTGCTGCGCCTGTCGGAATCTTTTGAGAAGCTGTCCCAGGCGCTGCGCCGGGGGCGGGATGACGGGAGGCGGGAGGCGGACAGCCTGGCGGCCTGCACCGTCCCGGCCGCCGCAGATGAGCTGGAATGGAGAAGCCGGTACTATGAGAGCCAGGAGGCCATCGGGGCCCAGTTTCATGAGATGGGGGAGATGATCGCCCAGGTGGCCGGGGAAATCTCTGGCGTAAAGGATGTGACAGGGCAGCTGGAGCAGCCTCTGCGCCGCCTGCTGGGAAAGCAGAAATTAAAGGTCAGCCATATCCAGGTGCTGGAATATGAAAATGGAAGGCAGGAAGCCTATCTGACCCTTTCCTCCAGAAAAGGGAAATATCTGACGGTCAGGGATATCTCTGAATGGATGGGACGGGGAACCCGCCGCCGGTGGAGGCCGTCGGCAGACGGCAGATCCGTGGTGGCGGGGGAGCCGGTGACAGTAAAGCTGGAGGAGGAAACCAGCTATCGGATGCTCAGCGGCGTGGCCAGAAGGGTAAAGGCGGAAGAAGCGATTTCCGGCGATACCTTTTCCGCGGCTTCTCTTCCTATGGGCAGAATGCTGCTTTGCCTGTCTGACGGGATGGGTTCAGGCGAAAGCGCCTTTGCGGAGAGCGGGATGGCCACGGATCTGGCGGAACAGCTGTTAGAAGCGGGGTTTTCCATTCCGACCACCGTGAAAATGATTAATTCGGTGCTGGTGATGTGCCGGGAAGAGCAGCATCCCACCACCCTGGATCTGTGCGTGGCGGATCTGTATACCGGACAGTGTGAAATGCTGAAGCAGGGAGCCTGCCCTACCTTTGTCAGACGAAAAGAGAAGGTAGAGGTAATCGATACTCCCATGCTTCCCGCCGGGGTGCTGAATGGAATCTCTCCGGAAACGACTGCTTTCCGGCTGGAGGATGGGGATATGGTGGTGATGGTCACAGACGGCGTGCTGGAGGGGATGGAAGGGGAGGATAAGGAAGGCGCATTCTGCGGCCTGCTGGCTTCCGCGGCCTCCCGGAATCCGAAAGAACTGGCAGAGCAGCTGCTGGAGGCTGCCCTGGGAGACGGGGAAGCAAGGGACGACATGACGGTTCTGGCGGCAGGCATATGGAAAAAATAAGAATGGAACTTGAATCTGGGAAAAATCAATCAAAATACATGAGAGCTGAGCCATGAGTGGAAAAAAAAGAGAAAACAGCGGCGGCTGCCAGGACAGCCACCTGCTGGAGAAACAGGTAACGGAATATATTCTGGAGCAGGGGATGATCCGGGAGGGAGATCACATTATCGCGGGAGTGTCAGGAGGCGCGGATTCGGTCTGTCTCCTTCTTTTGCTGTGCAGGCTCCGTCCGCTGTGGAGGATCACAGTGACGGCGGTTCATGTCCATCATGGCGTCAGACAGGAGGGGGCAGACCGAGACGCCCGGTATACCAGAGAACTGTGCGCCCGGCTGGATGTTCCCTGCCGGGTATATCGGGAGGATGTGCCGGCCCTGGCGGCGGAGCGGAAGATTTCTGTGGAAGAGGCGGGGCGAATAGCCCGCTACAGTATTTTCCGCCGTGTTATGGAAGAGGAAGGGGCGGCGGCTGTGGCGGTGGCCCATCACAGGGACGACAGCGCAGAGACCTTTCTGTGGAATCTGGCGCGTGGCAGCGGACTGAAAGGGCTGTCAGGAATTGAGCCGGTGAAAAATGGGATCATTCGCCCCCTGCTGTGCTGCGGCAGGCAGGAGATATTGGATTATCTGGCATTTCGCGGCGTGGACTACTGCCAGGATGAAACCAATGCCATGACGGTTTATACCCGCAACCAGATACGGCACGAGATCCTGCCCGCGCTGGAGAGGCTGAACAGCGGGGCGGCAGATCACATCCTGGAGGCGGCGGAGCTGATCGGCGAGGCCTGCCGCTGGATCGAGGAGGCGGAGGATCAGTTTCTGGAGCGGTGGGGCAGGCTGGAGGAGGGAGAGCTGTCTCTTCCGGCAGAAAAGCTGAAGGGGGAAAGGAAGCTGATGCGGATGGGCCTGTACCGGAGAGGGCTGGAGAGAGCCGGATGTTCCCTGCGGGATGTGGGTCGCAGGCATCTGGAGCTGGCAGACCGGCTTCTGGAGCAGGGACATGGAGCGGCAGTACAGCTGCCCGGTGGCGCCAGGATCTTTTGCCGTTATGGGGAGCTGGTTCTGACGGGACAGAGAAAAGGCGAGGAGGCTTCCGGCCTTTTGTGCCAGGTCAGCCATTTTCCTTTTCAGTGGGAGGTACCGGCCGGCTTTCGTCCGGGCGGCGTGATGGAGTTTCAGCTCCTGCCGGCAGGAACGGTTCCGGAATTGGAAAAAAATCAGGAAAAGATGTATACGAAATGGTTTGATTATGATAGAATAAAAAATAGACTGTCTGTAAGAACCAGGAAACCCGGCGACTACATCGAGATCATGCCGGGACACCGGAAGAAGACGGTGAAATCATTTATGATCGATCAGAAAATCCCCCGGGAACACAGAGACCGGCTTCTTCTGGTAGCGGACGGAAGCCATGTCCTGTGGATCATTGGGTTCCGTGACAGCGCCGGCTGCCGGATCTCAGGGGAGACGAACCATATACTTCAGATTACGGTAAGGGAAGGAACACAGGAATGAGTGAGAAAATACGGGTGCTGCTGACAGAAGAGGAAGTAGACCAAAGAATCGGCGAGATCGGGAAGGAGATCAGCCGGGATTATGCAGGAAAGAGCGTCCATCTGATCTGTATTTTAAAGGGAGGCGTATGCTTTACCTGTGAGCTGGCCAAGCGGATCACGGTGCCGGTTTCTTTTGATTTTATGTCTGTTTCCAGCTATGGAGCCGGGACAGAATCCAGCGGCGTGGTAAAAATTATTAAGGATCTGGATGAACCCCTGGAGGGAAAGGACGTGCTGATTGTGGAGGATATCATTGACTCCGGGCGCACCCTGTCCTATCTGATAGAGGTGCTGAAGCAGAGAAAGCCTGCCAGCATCAAAATCTGCACCCTTTTGGATAAACCCTCCCGGCGGGTGAAAAAGGAAGTCAAGGTGGATTATACCTGTTTTTCCATACCGGATGAGTTTGTGGTGGGCTATGGCCTGGATTATGATCAGAAATACCGTAATCTGCCATATATAGGCGTGGTAGAGTTTGACGATCAGGGATTTTAGGAGGTATACCGTTGAAAATTCAGAGAGGCTTCAGTTTTTACCTCGGCATTATCCTGCTGGTGCTGCTGTTTATGTCTTTTGCCAGACAGAGCTTTATGCTGGGCGAGATGTGCAGCTATAATGAATATCTGGATGCTGTGGAGAGCGGGGAGGTGGTTTCGGCTGCCATTACGCCTAACGCGGAAACGCCCACAGGCCGGGTGTCCATTACCACAGATGACGGCGAGGAAAAACAGCTGTATGTAACCGATGTAAACGCGGAATTTCAGCGCCTGGAGGAGGCCGGGGTTGAGGTCAATGTAAATAATGTCCAGAAGGACAATATGTTTGTCACGGTAGCGCTGCCGGTTCTGGCAGGCATGGTGATCATCGCCGTATTTGTCGTGATGCTGAACAATCAGGCCATGCAGGGCGGCGGCGGAAACAAGATGATGAACTTCGGCAAAAGCCGGGCGAAGATGGCGGACGGCTCCCGCCGGGTAACTTTTAAAGACGTGGCCGGGCTGAAGGAGGAAAAGGAGGATCTGGAGGAAATCGTGGATTTCCTGAAGAATCCGGAGAAATATATCAAGGTGGGCGCCAGAATCCCCAAGGGCGTGCTTCTGGTAGGCCCTCCCGGAACCGGAAAGACGCTGCTGGCGAAAGCGGTGGCCGGGGAAGCCGGCGTACCCTTTTTCAGCATTTCCGGTTCTGATTTCGTGGAAATGTTTGTGGGCGTAGGCGCTTCCCGTGTGCGGGATCTGTTCGAAGAGGCAAAGAAAAACGCGCCCTGCATCGTTTTTATTGATGAGATCGATGCGGTGGCCAGAAGAAGAGGGGCCGGCATGGGCGGCGGACACGATGAGCGGGAGCAGACCCTGAATCAGCTGCTGGTGGAGATGGATGGCTTCGGCGTCAATGAAGGCATCATCGTCCTGGCGGCGACCAACCGGGTGGATATTCTGGATCCGGCGATTTTACGGCCGGGCCGGTTTGACCGGAAGGTGGGAGTAGGCCGTCCTGACGTGAAGGGCCGGGAGGAGATCCTCCAGGTTCACGCGGCGAAAAAACCGCTGTCTGATGACGTGGATCTCCATAAGGTGGCTCTGTCCACCTCCGGATTTACCGGGGCGGATCTGGAAAACCTGATGAATGAAGCGGCCATTCTGGCGGCAAAGGAAAACAGAGGCATCGTCCGCCAGTCAGACATTAACCGTTCTTTTATTAAGGTGGGAATCGGCGCAGAGAAAAAGAGCCGTGTGGTTACGGAGAAGGAGAAGCGGATTACCGCTTATCACGAGTCCGGCCACGCCATTCTGTTCCACGTCCTGCCGGATGTGGGGCCGGTGCATACGGTATCAATTATCCCCACAGGCATGAGCGCCGCCGGTTATACCATGCCTCAGCCGGAACAGGATGAGATGTTCCTCACCAGAGGAAAGATGCTCCAGGATATTATGGTGAGCCTGGGCGGCAGGATTGCGGAGGAGCTGGTATTCGACGATATTACCACAGGGGCTTCCCAGGATATTAAACAGGCTACTGCCGAGGCCAGGGCCATGGTGACAAAATATGGGATGTCCCAGCGGGTTGGCATGATCCATTACGGAGATGATGACGATGAGGTCTTTATCGGACGGGATCTGGCCCATACCAGAAGCTACGGCGAGTCAGTGGCTTCCGCCATTGACGAGGAAGTAAAGAGAATTATTGATGAGTGCTACGACAAGGCAAAGGAACTGATTCATGCCCACCGGGGCGTGCTGGACGCTTCCGCCCGCCTGCTGATGGAAAAAGAGAAGATCGGCAGAGAGGAATTTGAGGCGCTGTTCGCTGCTGAGGAAGGAGCAGAGAGCAAAGAAGGAAGCCGGGAACCGGTAGATCTGAAAAAATAATGTTTAGGGATCCGTTTCGGCGCGGACGAAAACTGTGTGATTTTGGAGGGTGACAAAAAGCCTGCCTGAAGCGGGCGGATTGTCATGAAAAAAAGAGATAGGGAAGCATTTTCAGATAAATTTTGATTGGGAAATATGTATAAAAAGAAATGAAGATACTTTTTCATTTTGTGAACACTGAAATGGGAACCGATGCTATAATAAATATCGTAAATCCCCCCAATACATTATTTAATTTTTGCTACACCCCATAAGAAATGAAATACCTTCTCCTAAAAAGGACAGCGATCGAAACGGCTGTCCTTTTTGCATGATTAAATGAGACAGGCGGTGAGTTTTGATGAACAGACGCGCGCTTTTTTCCGATGAAAGTTCAGAATACAGAATCCCGCAGGAACCGGAGATGAACAGACCGGTGACGATACGGTTTCGTACAGCTGCCGGCGACGTTGACCATGTTTTCCTGATTCACAATGGGATTCGGCTGGAGATGGAAAAGACCTTTTCTTATGGGCTTTTCGATTACTATTCCCTGATTATACCGCTGCGGGAAGAAAGATATTACTATTATTTTGAGGTGGTAAAGGAGGATGAGGTCTGTTATTACAGCAAGCTGGGCGTAACAGATCAGGTTCGTCTGGAACGTCAGTTTTGGATCCTGCCGGGCATGAAGGTGCCTGACTGGGCCAAGGGGGCGGTATTTTATCAGATTTTTACCGACCGCTTCTGCAACGGGGATTCCGGGAATGATGTGGAGGATGATGAATACGCCTATATTGGCCAGCATGTGAAGAAGATCAAGGACTGGTATCAGCCGCCCTCCTCCATGGACGTGCGCAACTTTTACGGCGGCGATCTCCAGGGCGTGATGGATAAGCTGGATTATCTCCAGCAGCTGGGGGTGGAGATCATATATCTGAATCCGATTTTTGTTTCCCCCTCTAACCATAAATATGATACCCAGGATTATGATAATGTGGATCCCCATCTGGGGAAGATCGAAGAAGACTGCGACGGCGTGCTGCCGGAGGACAGCAGTGTGATCGATAACCGGCAGTCCGCCAAATATATGTGCCGTGTGACCAGCCGGAAAAATCTGGACGCCAGCAACGCGCTGTTTGCCCGGCTGACAGATGAGATCCACCGCCGGGGGATGCGTCTGATCCTGGACGGAGTTTTTAACCATTGCGGTTCTTTTAACAAATGGATGGACCGGGAACGGATCTACGAGGGGCATGAGGGCTATGAGCCCGGCGCTTATGTTTCTGCAGCCAGCCCTTACCGGTCGTTTTTCCGCTTCCAGAAGGATGCGTGGCCCTATAACAGCTCCTATGAAGGCTGGTGGAACCATGATACCCTGCCGAAGTTAAATTATGAGGAATCTCCCCAGCTGAAGGAATATATTATGAAAATTGCCCGAAAGTGGGTTTCCCCGCCTTACAGCGTAGACGGCTGGCGGCTGGATGTGGCTGCGGATCTGGGACGAAGCGAGGAGTATAACCATAAATTCTGGAAGGAATTTCGCCGGAATGTGAAGCAGGCCAACAGTGAGGCGCTGATTATGGCGGAGCATTACGGGAGCGCCGCCTCATGGCTGATGGGGGACGAGTGGGATACGGTGATGAACTATGACGCTTTTATGGAGCCGGTATCCTGGTTTCTCACCGGCATGGAGAAGCACAGCGATCGCTATGACGAAGGGCTGCTGAACAATGCGGACGCCTTCTTCCAGTCGATGATCTGGAATATGAGCGCGTTTCACCAGTCCTCCCTGCTGACCGCCATGAATGAGCTGTCGAATCATGACCATTCCCGGTTTCTGACCAGAACCAACCGGAAGGTGGGGCGGCTGGGCCAGCTGACGCCGGAGGATGCGCAGACAGATGTAAATCTGGGTGTTTTCCGTGAGGCGGTTATGATTCAGATGACATGGCCGGGGGCGCCTACCGTTTATTATGGCGATGAAGCCGGGCTGTGCGGCTTTACCGATCCGGATAACCGGAGAACCTATCCCTGGGGACGGGAGGATCAGGAGCTGATTGAGTTCCACCGGAATCTGATCGGGATTCACAAGAAAAATGAGGCTTTGCGTACCGGTTCATGGAAGCCGCTGACGGCTGAATACGGCATTATCGCTTACGGGCGGTTTGTCGGGGAAAATATTCTGGTAACAGTGGTGAATAACAACAGCAGCGAGAAGACGGTTCAGATTCCGGTGTGGGAAGTGGGCGTGGAGGATGGCAGCGAGATGGAGCGCCTGATGATGACAAACGAACAGGGCTATAATATCGGGAAAATCTATTTTGAGGCCAGCGACGGCATGATCCAGCTCCAGATGGAGCCCTACAGCAGCGCTTTGCTGCGCAAATGTGTGGAACTGTAAAAAAATACTTGTTTTTTTTGAGGAATTATGCTATATATCAGATGTGAGATGACAGGATCATCCTTCATCTGATATATAGCTGGCAAATTTTTGCCGTATGGATGGATTCCCGAGTGGCCAAAGGGGACAGACTGTAAATCTGCTGCAAATTGCTTCGGTGGTTCGAATCCACCTCCATCCACTTTCAGCCGCATACAGGCATGGAAATGCCGGCGTGGCGGAACTGGCAGACGCACAGGACTTAAAATCCTGCGGACCCAATCGTCCATACCGGTTCGATTCCGGTCGCCGGCACTTGACCATACTTACTCGAATCAGAGCAGGTATGGTCTTTTTTATTTCATAAGGAAACGGGGTTCCCTATGAAACAACTGAATAGAATCATCTTTTTTTACAATGCAGAAATCATCCTGAAAAAGAATATTATGAAATCCTTTTTACAAACTGGACAGGATTGACATGGCGGTATGGGGCAGGATATATTAATATTGAATTGACAAAAGTCGACAAAATATGAGCCAAGGAGTGGGATGTAGGAAATGATTACAGGAAGAGATCTGCGTGAGGCAAGGGAGAAGAAAAATCTGACGCAGGAGGAAGTGGCTGATATGGTAAAATATTCTGTGCGGCAGATCAGCCGGCTGGAAAATGACGTGAATATCGCTCAGCTGCAGAGAAATGTAGAGCTCCTGCTGTGCCTCGACCTGGTCAGGCTGAATGATTAGAATATTTCCCCGGGATAACGGCGGTTTCCCTGCGGATTTTCAAAATAATTGACAGGGAATGAGTTGACATCGCAAAAAAAATAGTGTAAAATCAACCGTGTCGCTGGAAACTGAGTCACACAGCAGAAACATGGTATGCCCAGATAGCTCAGTTGGTAGAGCAGAGGACTGAAAATCCTCGTGTCGCTGGTTCGATTCCGGCTCTGGGCATTGCGGCGTGCGGGTGTAGTTCAATGGTAGAACACTAGCCTTCCAAGCTAGATACGTGGGTTCGATTCCCATCACCCGCTGATGCGGGAGCTGTCCGAAAGGACAGCTTTTATTGTTTCACAGGAAACTGCGTTCCCTGTGAAACAAAAATGCTCCGCAGGATTCTTTTTTATATCCGGATGTGTCGTAAAAAGCCTTTGCTTTAGCTATGGTTACTTCTGACAGGGAGGTTTATCGTAATGGAATTTTCAAAAAGAATGGATCACTTTGGAACCGGTATTTTTGCCGCTCTGGCAGAGCGGAAGGCAGAACGTCTGAAAAAAGGCGGAGAGGTTATTGATTTCAGCGTGGGTGCGCCCAATATCCCGCCTGCGCCCCATGTGATCGAGGCGCTTACAGAGGCGGCGAAGGACGGCAGGAATTATGTTTACGCCCTGCGGGATACGGATGAACTGCGGGAGGCTGCCGCTGCCTGGTATGAACGGCGGTACGGCGTGACGCTGGATCCCCGTAAGGAGATCGTATCCCTGCTGGGTTCTCAGGAGGGACTGGCCCATCTGGCCATGACGATTGTAAATGAAGGGGACACGGTGCTGGTGCCGGATCCCTGCTACCCGATCTTTGCCGATGGCCCGGTGCTGGCGGGGGCAGAGCTGTATTATATGCCGATGAGAAAGGAAAAGGGATATCTTATTGACTTTCAGGAAATCCCGGAGGATGTGGCCAAAAGAGCGAAGCTGATGGTGGTATCCTACCCCAACAATCCCACCACAGCGATGGCGCCGGATTCCTTTTATGAAGAGCTGATCGCTTTTGCGAAGAAGTATGATATTATTGTCCTCCATGACAACGCCTACAGCGAGCTGGTGTTTGACGGGGCCCGCTGCGGCAGCTTCCTGCGTTTCCCCGGAGCGCGGGAGGTGGGCGTGGAGTTTAATTCCCTGTCTAAGACATACGGCATGGCCGGGGCCAGGGTAGGCTTCTGCCTGGGGAACAGGCAGGTGGTGGAAAAGCTGGATACGCTGAAGTCGAATATTGACTATGGCATTTTCCTGCCTGTCCAGAAGGCTGCGGTGGCTGCAGTGACCGGCGACCAGAGCTGTGTAGAGACGACCAGGATGGCTTATCAGCGCAGGAGAGACGTGCTGTGCGAGGGATTGACCGCCATTGGCTGGAAGGTGGAAAAATGTGCCGCTACCATGTTTGTATGGGCGCAGATCCCGGAGAAATATACCTCCTCTGACCAGTTTGCCATGGAGCTGCTGGACCGGGCAGGGGTGCTGGTGACGCCGGGGAGCGCGTTTGGCCCCTCCGGCGAGGGCCATGTACGGCTGGCGCTGGTACAGGACGCGGATGTAATGGAGCGGGCTGTCCGTTGGATCCGGGACAGCGGGATTCTGGACTGACGGGAGGCGCTATGAAATTTCTCCTGGCGGCGGTAAACGCCAAATATGTCCATACCAGTCTGGCGGTCAGAAGCCTGAAGGCTTATGCCGCCCGGTACTGCCGGGCCGGGGAGCCGGGACTGGAGATTGAGATCGCTGAATATACCATTAACCAGAGTACAGATGATATTCTCAGAGATCTGTATATGAGAAAGCCGGATGCGGCAGCCTTTTCCTGCTATATCTGGAACATCAGCCATGTGCGCCGTCTGGCGGAGCTGATGGCGCTGGTTATGCCGCAGGTGCCGGTATGGCTGGGCGGCCCGGAGGTATCCTGGGAATCGGAGGAGCAGCTGGCGGCGATGCCGGAGATAACGGGTATTATGACAGGGGAAGGGGAGGAAACCTTTCTGGAGCTGGCGGAGCATTACCGGGGAAACGGCGCGGAGCTGTCAGAGATCCGGGGACTGGTTTACCGGGAAGGGGCGGATATCGTCCGCACCGGGAGCAGGCCCCTGCTGGGGCTGGACGCTGTTCCCTTTCCTTATGAAGATCTGTCCGCTCTCTCCGGCAGGATGCTGTACTATGAGAGCAGCAGGGGCTGTCCCTTTTCCTGTACCTACTGCCTGTCTTCCGTAGAAAAAAGCCTGCGGTTCCGGGATGTGCAGCAGGTGTGCCGGGAGCTGGAGCTTTTCCTTCAGGCGAAGGTGAAGCAGGTGAAGTTTGTGGACAGAACCTTTAACTGCCGGAAGGCCCATGCCATGGCAGTCTGGCGCTATCTGGCGGAGCATGACAACGGCGTCACCAATTTTCACTTTGAGATCAGCGCCGACCTGCTGGATGAGGAGATGACGCAGCTTCTGTCCCGGATGCGGCCGGGGCAGGTGCAGCTGGAGATCGGCATCCAGTCCACCTGCCCGGAGACGCTGGAGGCGATCCGCAGGAAAACGGATCTGAAGCGGGCGGAGGAGATGGTACGGCGGGTTTATTCCTTCCGGAATATTCATCAGCACCTGGATCTGATTGCAGGCCTTCCCATGGAGGATTACGACCGGTTTGGCCAGTCCTTTGACGAGATATACCGGCTCAGGCCGGATCAGCTGCAGCTGGGCTTTCTGAAGGTGCTGAAGGGAACCCGGATGAAGGAGGAGGCAAAGGAGTACGGCATGCTTTGCCACAGCCAGCCGCCCTATGAGGTGCTGGCGACACGGTGGCTGCCCTATGAAAAAATGCTGGGGCTGAAAAGAATGGAACAGCTGGTGGAAGCATATTATAACAGCGGGCAGTTTCCCATGACACTGCGGGCGGTGGAGCGCCGGTACGGATCTCCCTTCCGTATGTATGAAGAAATCAGGGATTACTTTGAAGAAAAGGGATATTTTGCCGCCAGCCCTTCCCGGGAGGAACGGTACCGGCGGCTGGAGGAGTTTCTCGCCTGCCGGTTTCCCCGGGAACAGGAATGGGACAGACAGCTGCTGACTCGGGACGGTTATCTGCGGGAGAACGCGAAAAAACGGCCTGCCTTTGCCCTGGATCAGAGCCGGTGGCAGAAGGCAGTTTCCGATTTTTTTGCGGAAGAAAACCGGCAGAACCGGTATTTTCCCCATTATGCCGGCCTCTCCTACCGTCAGCTGCTGCGGCAGGTTCATATGGAGGTTTTTACCTGCGATATCCCTGTCCTGGCACAGCGAGGAGAGGTGCGGGAGGGTCTCTGGTTCGTCTGCTTCGATTACGGCAGGCGGGGAGAGCTGGATTATAACAGCCATGTGCTGGCGCTGACATCTCTGGACTATGGTGCCGGACTGTGACGTTTTTTCTGATCAGATAAAGGAAGGCGATCCTCATCTGATAAAAAACTTGCTATCTTTCCAGAAATGGCCTACAATAGAATGCACAGAAAGGGTGGATACTATGTATAGAAAGAAAACACAGAGAATTATCGTATCAGTGGTAGCAGTGATTCTGATTGCCGCTATGGTTGTACCTACTGTTCTGAGTCTGTTCCTCTGATGAGAAACGGCTTCCGGCCGGAATCCTGCCCTGATACGCCCTGGCCGCGGCGCGCCGCCTGGCCGGGAGGAATACAGGAGGAAGAGGATGAAGCTGGGAACCATCATCAGCGCGGCAGCGGCAGCGCTCCTTTTTCTGGCGCAGCCGGAGCAGGCATATGCCAGGGAGGAGGAACCCAGAGCCGCGCAGGGCGTATATGTAGGAGAGGTAGAGATCAGCGGCCTGACCCGTGAGGAGAGCGAGGCCGCAGTAGATGCTTATGTAGAGGGTTTGAGAGAGCGGAAGCTGACGCTGGTGACAGACGGCCAGGAGGATCAGACGTCCATGGGACAGCTGGGCCTGTCCTGGGCGAACCGGGAGGCGGTGTCAGAAGCGGTGGAATATGGGAAGCAGGGAAATATCCTGGCCCGCTACAAGGCGATGGAGCGGCTGAACCATGAAAAACAGGTATTTCCCCTGGAGCTTGCCTTCGACCGGGAGGCGGCGGCTGCCTGGACAGAGGAAGCTTTGTCGGCCCGCCGGACAGAACCGGTGGAACCGGCATTAATCAGGGAGAACGGTGTGTTTACCGTCACCGGCGGAACCAATGGCGTCCAGCCGGACATTCCGGCCACCATAACCAGAGTGGAGGAGGCCCTGTCCTCCTGGAACCGGGAGGATATCCGGGTGGAAAGCGCGGCGCAGATCACCCCGTCCAGCCGGGATCCGGAAGCGCTGCGGGCGGTGGAGGCTCTGCTGGGCTCCTATACCACCAGCTATAATGCGGCGAATACCGGACGCTCCCAGAGCCTGGAGCTGAGCGCCCGCCGGATCAACGGCACTGTGATCTATCCGGGGGAGACGGTATCGGTTTCTGTGCTGATGGGCCCCCGCACGATCGAGGGCGGCTACGGGGTGGCTGACGCCTATATCGGCACCAATGTGACAGACAGCGTGGGGGCAGGCATCTGCCAGACAGCCAGCACATTGTACGCGGCGGCGCTGTATGCTGAGCTGACGGTGACAGAGCGGCACAATCATTCCATGACGGTTAATTACATGCCTGCAGCCCTGGACGCCACGATTTACGCCGGAGGCTCTTACACGGAGCCGCTGAAGGATCTGAAGCTGCGCAATGATTACAGCTATCCGGTCTATATCGAAGCAGCTGCCAGCGGAGGCAGCCTGACCTTCTCTATATATGGAAAGGAAGAACGGCCGGAAAACCGGTCTGTGGATTATATTTCTACGGTACTGAAGGAAAACTGGCCTACAGAAATTACCTGGATGGAGGACGAAAATCTGCCCCTGGGCTATGAAGAAAAAATCCAGGGGGCCTACCCGGGCGTAACAGCCACGCTGACGAAGGTGGTGACGGTGGATGGGACAGAGACAGAGCGGACGGTTCTCCATACAGATCAGTATAAAATGGTAAATGAAAAATGGGCCCGGGGCACCAACGCCGCCCTGGGACTGGATGAGGCGGGAAATGTGACGCCTCTGAATCCGGCGGCGGCGCTGCCGGGGGAAGAGACGGCGCCAGACAGGGGAGTGTGGGAAGATGAACGGCAGCCCGGAACTGGAAAATTTACAGTGGATATACAATGAGCCAGGCTTTGCGCCCCTTGCGGCGTACAGGGGGGTCAGAATCTGCGGGATTCCGGCTCCCGGCATGGATCTGGTGATGGCCGGCTATATCGGCCTGGCCGGGACGGTCTGGATGGCCCGTCATAAGGAAAAGGAATTATTGAGGACTCTGCCCTGGGATTATGTGGATTCCGGCAGGGCCCTGTTAGAATATATTGAAAAAGTGCCGGAGGCCGCAGTCGCCGGTGGGCATGGCGCAGCAGCCATGCATTTTGTAACGGAGGGGGGCGTCTTTGGCGCCCTGTGGGAGCTGGCGGAGGCGATGGGAACAGGCGTTTTTACCCGGCTGAAGGATATTCCGGTAAAGCAGCAGACGATCGAGTTCTGCGAGGTGTTTGACCTGAATCCCTATCAGCTGCTGTCAGGAGGCTGCGTGCTGCTGGCGGCAGAGCGGGGCAGCGGCGTGATATCCGCTTTTGAGCGCAGAGGCATTCCCTGTGTCTGGATCGGCTGCACCACCGGGGATCGCGATCGGGTGGTGGCCCATGACGATACCTGCCGGTATCTGACCCGTCCCCAGAGAGATGAGATTTACCGGCTGCAGGAATGCAAAGAGGCGTAAAGCGATAACAACGAATCGGAACCCTGCCTCAGAGCCGGCATGTGAATGATGGAACAGATAGTGGAAAACTGTGAAAAATGACAATGGAAAGTTGAGGATGGAGGATCATGGAAATGAAAGAGAAGATATTAGCTGTGATTGAAAAAAACAGCCGGATTGATTTAAAGGAGCTGGCGATTTTGCTGGGCGAGGAGGAAGCGGACGTAGCGAACGCCATCGCGGAGATGGAGCAGGAAAATATCATCTGCGGCTACCACACCCTGATTAACTGGGACAATACCTCTGAGGAAAAGGTGTCCGCCCTGATCGAAGTGCGGGTAACGCCTCAGCGGGGAATGGGCTTCGACCATATCGCCGAGCGGATCTATCAGTATCCCGAAGTACACGCCGTTTACCTGATGTCCGGCGCTTATGATTTTACCGTTATCCTGGAAGGGAAATCAATGCGGGACGTGGCTCAGTTCGTATCTGAGAAGCTGTCTACCCTGGATTCTGTCCTGAGCACCGCCACCCATTTTGTGCTGAAGAAATACAAAGACCATGGAACCATATTGACGAAAAAAGCAAACAGTGATGAAAGGATGCTGATTACACCGTGAGAAGTTTTATATCTGACAAATGCAGGGACATTAAACCCTCCGGCATCCGGAAGTTTTTCGATGTGGTAAACGATATGCCGGACGCCATTTCCCTGGGAGTAGGAGAGCCGGATTTTGATACGCCCTGGTTCATCCGGGACGAGGGAATCTATTCTCTGGAAAAGGGACGTACCTTTTATACCTCCAATGCCGGCCTGAAAGAGCTGCGGGAGGAGATCGCCGCTTATCTGAACCGGAGGCTGGGACTGGACTACGACCCGATTCACCAGATTCTGGTGACAGTGGGCGGAAGCGAGGGCATCGATGTGGCGCTGCGGGCCATGCTGAATCCGGGAGACGAGGTGCTGATTCCGGAGCCCTGCTATGTTTCCTATCTGCCCTGTACCCAGCTGGCAGACGGAAAAGCGGTTCCCCTGCCGCTGAAGGAGGAAAACGAATTTCGGCTGACAGCTGAGCAGCTGGAAGCGGCCATTACGCCGAAGACCAAAATCCTGGTTATGCCCTTCCCCAATAACCCCACCGGAGCCATCATGACCAGGGAGGATCTGGAGCCTGTGGCGGAGGTGGTAAAGAAATATGACCTGTTTGTGATCTCGGATGAGATTTATTCCGAGCTTACATATACCGACGCCCATGTGTCCATCGCCTCCCTGCCGGGGATGCAGGAGCGGACGCTGGTGATCAACGGCTTTTCCAAAGCCTATGCCATGACCGGCTGGCGGCTGGGCTATGCGGCGGGGCCGGAGGATCTGATCGGGGAAATGACGAAGATCCATCAGTTTGCCATTATGTGTGCCCCCACTACCAGCCAGTATGCGGCTGTCCAGGCGATGAAAAACGGAGACGGCGAGGTGGCGAAAATGCGGGAATCCTATAACCAGAGACGGCGCTTTGTGGTGCACACGCTCCGGGAGATGGGAATGCACTGCTTTGAGCCGCTGGGCGCTTTCTATGTATTTCCCAGCATTCAGCCCTATGGAATGAGCTCTGAGGAGTTTGCCGGCCGGCTGCTGGAGGAAGAAAAGGTAGCTGTGGTGCCGGGCAATGCCTTTGGCGACAGCGGCGAAGGATTTATCCGGATTTCTTATGCGTATTCGCTGCGGGATCTGAAGAAAGCCCTGGAACGGGTGAGAAATTTTGTAGAAAGGCTGGAGCGGCAGAGCCATGATTAATATTGTCCTCCATGAGCCGGAGATTCCAGCCAATACCGGAAATATCGGCAGAACCTGCGTGGCGGCGGGAGCGCGTCTTCATCTGATTAAGCCCCTGGGGTTCCAGATCAATGAAAAGGCGGTTCGCCGGGCCGGACTGGATTACTGGAATCAGCTGGATGTGACTGTATATGAGAATTATCAGGATTTTCTGGAAAGAAACCCCGGCGCGGTGATTTATATGGCCACCACAAAGGCGCGGAAAATTTATACAGAGGTGTCCTATGAGCCGGACTGCTATATTATGTTCGGAAAAGAAAGCGCCGGGATACCGGAGGAAATACTGGTGGAAAACCAGGAACGGGCGGTGCGGATTCCCATGAATCCGCAGATCCGTTCCCTGAATCTGTCCAATTCTGCGGCGATTATTCTTTACGAAGCTTTGCGTCAGAACCATTTCAGCCATATGCAGCTGGAAGGCGACCTGCACCGGCTCCACTGGAAGCCGGAAGGGTGACGGCGGAAGAAAGACAGATATCTGCCGCCGGACGGAGGGAGAGCGGGAGCGCTACGGCGTTCCCGCTCTTTGCAGTGTGAAGATAAATTCCGTTCCCACGCCTTCTGTGCTGATCACGTCGATGTTTTCTTTGTGGGCCTGGATGATCTCCCTGGTAATGGACAGTCCCAGGCCGGTTCCCCTTTTATCTTTTCCCCTGGACAGGTCTGTCTTGTAAAAACGTTCCCAGATTTTATTGGTACAGTTTCGGGGAATGCCGATACCGGAGTCTTTGACAGAGACGAAGATTTTCTCATGCTGGTCATAGGCCTCGATCCAGATCACCGAGTCATTGTGAGAAAATTTAATGGCGTTGTCGATCAGGTTATACAGCACCTGCTGGATCTTTCCCATATCGGCATGAACCGTCAGCGTTTTGTCGGAAAATGTCAGGTCGAAGGTGATTCCCTTGGCGGAGCAGGCCCCCTCAAAGGTGGCGCAGGTATTTTTAATCACCTGGTTGATGTCAAAATCCGCCATGGCCAGCTGCTGTCCCCTGCGCTCCAGGGAGTTTAAGGTCAGCATGCTTTCTGTCAGCTTGTTCAGCCGTTCTGTTTCCGAGATCACAATATTCAGATACTTTTCCTGCCGCTCCGGCGGGATGGTGCCGTCCAGCATGGCTTCGATATAGCCCTTGATGGAGGTCAGGGGAGAGCGGAAGTCATGGGAGACATTGGCGATAAATTTTTTCTGATACTCTTCCGAGTTATACAGCTCCATAGCCATATAGTCCAGGGTGCTGGCCAGATGGCCCAGCTCTCCGGTAGCGTGGATATTCAGCCGGTAGTTCAGGTTCCCGGAAGCGTACTCTGTGGCAGCCCGGATGATCTGCTGCAGGGGCCGGTATACGGTTCGGTGAAAGACCAGCAGCACTGCCAGAGAAAAAAAGAGCACCGCCAGATAGACGATATAGGAATAATTCAGCAGATCATACCTGGCCTGCAGCACCACCGATTCCGGCATATGGATCAGCACATAGCCGTGGGTGCTGAACCGTCCGGTGATCGGCGATGAGGCTGTCAGCACCGGTTCCTGGAAGCAGCCGTGGAAATCCTGAAATTCATAATGATCCAGGGTAATGGTGGAAGCGGAATCAAATTCCGGGAAGGACTGCCCCTCGTGGCTGTTATCCTGGGCTGTGTCCAGGATAACCTGGCCGTCCCGGTCCATGATCCAGATCTGTGATTCCAGATGGATGGCCAGCGCCTTCAGCATAGGCTCCAGGGATTCCAGGCTGATTCGGCTGCCGGTATACTGCCGGCTGCATTCTCCGGCCAGCAGGTCTGCCTCACGGTAGAGGGTAGCCGCCTTCGTCCGGGTCAGATAGCCGTAAATGCCGTGGGAGGTGACAACAGCTACAAAAACAAAGCCCAGCACCGCCGCGGCCAGGTAGCTGAGGATCAGCTTCAGGTACAGCCGCTTTTTCATCGCTTCACCTCGAATTTATAACCGATGCCCCAGACTGTAGTCAGGGCCCAGGACTGATGGTCTTTGATTTTTTCCCGCAGCCGCTTGATATGTACGTCCACAGTACGGGTGTCTCCCGCATAGTCATATCCCCAGATATGATCCAGCAGCTGCTCTCTGGTAAAGACCTGATTGGGAGAGGCGGCCAGGAAATAGAGCAGCTCCAGCTCCTTGGGCGGCATTTCCAGGGAATGGCCCATATAGATGACGGAATAATTGGTGATATTTACAATCAGGTCAGGGTATTCCACATATTCTCCATGCTGCTGATGGGGGGAAACGGCGGAAGGACGCTGGGGAGGCTGGACAAAGGTACGCCGCAAGACGGCTTTTACCCTGGCCACCAGCTCCTTGGAATCAAAAGGCTTGATAATATAGTCGTCGGCGCCCAGCTCCAGCCCCAGTACCTTGTCGAACACCTCTCCCTTGGCGGAGAGCATAATGATGGGCACCTGGGATTCCTTGCGGATTTCCCGGCATACCTGGTAGCCGTCGATGCCCGGCAGCATCAGATCCAGGAGGATCAGGTCAGGCTGGAAGGAGGCGAAGGCTTTGACTGCGTCCTCGCCGTTGTATACCGTTTCCGTTTCAAAGCATTCCTTGATCAGATACAAAGAGATCAGCTCTGCGATATTGGCGTCATCGTCTACGATGAGTATTTTCTGTTTTGTCGTCATTTTCTTCTCCCGATTATCCGTTAAACTCTACGATGGTTACGCCGGCGCCGCCCTCGCCGAAGGCGCCCAGGCGGTAGGATTTTACATATTTCAGCCTCTTCAGGTGCTGATGGACGGCGTTTTTCAGCGCTCCGGTTCCCCGGCCGTGTACCACCCGCACCTGAGGCAGATGGGCCAGGTAGGCGTCGTCCAGATATTTATCCAGCTCGGCTACCGCCTCGTCAGTGGTCATGCCGATCAGGTTGATTTCCGGGGAGACCTGAAGGGACTTGGACATTTTTACCTGGCTGGCGCCGGAGCCTCTGGAGGCCTTCCGGGAAGAGGAGATGCCGGGGCCTGTCACGGTAGCCTCCTGGATCAGCTCCAGGTCTGAGATATTGACCTGGGAGCGAAGGATCCCCATCTGGACGAACAGGTCGCCCCTGGCGTTGGGCAGGGTACTGACCGTCCCGTTCAGATTCAGGGAGATGACATGGACGGCATCGCCGATGCGAAATTCCTCCGCTTTATGGACCTTCTTCGGCTTTTTGGCTTTTTTGGCTGACCGGGAGCTGATTTTGTCCATCTCTCCCCGCAGTTTGCTTCGCTGCTCCTCCAGGGCCCGGCTCACATCGCTGTCAGCTCCCAGCTTATTGATCTGGCGGATGGTCTGGTCAGCCACGGTTTTGGCTTCCTGAATAATCCGCATGGCTTCTTCGTTGGCTTCCTGGATTTTCTTTTCCCGGCGGGCGTCCAGCTGGGACTGCTTCTCCTCCAGCCGGGCCCGCAGGCGGGCGGCTTCTTCCCGGTACCGGCTGATTTCTTCCTGCTCCTTTTCCAGGGCGGCCCGGGAAGCGTCCAGTTCGGCGATGACATCCTCAAAGTCCTTCTCTTGGCGGCCGATCAGCGCCTGGGCGTCCTCGATGATATGCTCCGGGATGCCCAGCTTCCGGGAAATGGCGAAGGCGTTGCTTTTGCCGGGGATGCCGATCAGCAGCCGGTAGGTAGGCTGGAGGGTGTCCACGTTAAACTCGCAGGAGGCGTTTTCCACGCCGGGGGTGGAAAGGGCGAATACCTTCAGCTCGCTGTAATGGGTCGTGGACATGGTGCGCACGCCCATGTTGTGGAGGAAGGTGAGAATAGACATAGCCAGAGCCGCTCCTTCCACCGGGTCTGTGCCGCCGCCCAGCTCGTCCAGCAGTACCAGGCAGTCTCCGTCCGCCTGATTCAGGATCGTAACAATGTTGGTCATATGAGAGGAGAAGGTACTCAGGCTCTGCTCGATGCTCTGCTCATCGCCGATATCGGCGAATACCTCCCGGAATACGGAAAGCTCCGACCCCTCGAAGGCGGGGATGTGAAGCCCGGCCTGCCCCATCAGGGCCAGCAGCCCCAGCGTTTTCAGGGAAACGGTTTTTCCGCCGGTATTGGGGCCGGTGACAATCAGCAGATCATAGCTGTCCCCGATGGACAGATCGATGGGAACCGTCTTCTTCGGATCCAGGAGAGGATGGCGGCCCGCCTTGATATTCACATATTTCCGCGTGTTAAATTTCGGCTCACAGCCCTTGTAATGGCCGGAGAGGGCTGCTTTGGCGAAAATAAAATCCAGCTGGGAGAGGAGGGAGATGTCAGAGAGCAGCATATCCGTGTACTCTGCCGCCTGCTGGCTCAGCCGGGCCAGGATGGCTTCGATCTCCTTTTGCTCCTGGATTTCCAGCTCCTTTAGCTCATTGTTCAGCTTCACGATGGCCATGGGCTCAATGAAAAAGGTAGAGCCGCTCTGGGACTGGTCATGCACCATGCCGCTGACCTGATTTTTGTATTCTGATTTTACCGGGATACAGTAGCGGCCGTTTCGCATCGTGATTACCGCATCCTGGAGGTAGGCCCGGTGGCTGTTTACCAGGCTGTTCAGCTGGGTATGAACCCGGTCGTTGGCCGAACGGATAGAGCGGCGGATCTTGTGCAGCTTCGGGCTGGCGTCATCGCTGACCTCCTCTTCAGAGACGATGCACCGCTTGATTTCCATGTTCAAAGGGGTCAGGGGCTCCACCGACTGGAAAAGCCCTGCCAGGCTGTCCGACGGTTCCTCTGTATTCTCCTGTCGCCCGTATGCCTTTACCCTGGCGGCGCAATCCAATAAGGAACTGATGTGGAGCAGCTCTGTCTGGTTCAGAACGCCGCCCACCTCCAGCCGCTTGATGCTGGGGCGCAGATCCCGGACGCCGGAAAAGGAGACGCTGCCCTTGAGCCTGACCCGGTTCTGGGCGTCTGAGGTTTCCCTCTGGGCGGCCAGGATATCTTCCAGCTGCTCCATAGGCTCCAGATCGCGGCACTTGCAGATGCCCAGAGGCGTCTGGGCATATTCCGCCAGCTTTTCGATGATTTTATCATATTCCAAAGTTTTCAATACTTTTTCATTCATAGTCATTCACCTGTCTGCTTCTGGTTTCACGCCGGAGACCGGCCTGTGTCCTATCTATTATACACCAAATCCGGCGCTGATGTACAGGCGGTTTTCCGGTGAAGTGCTCCATTTGCCGTAACAGTTCAGCCATGCAGAAAAAGAAAAGGCAGGCGGTCTGTGGCCTGATGGCTGAACTGTTACCATTTGCCGGGGAATTTTCCCTGGAAAGACTTCACAATACCAGGGTTTTCATCTATAATGGAAAGAGCATCGGAATTTTCATCGGATAGAGGAAGACTCGCGCGCGAGTCCGGAACAAATACGCCGCAATTTCCTGATTTCCGCCGGGAAGGGCGCAGGGAGAAGGCTGGACAGAAGGGAGATTCCCGGATATGACAGTACCAGATAAAAATAAAAGCGAAGAACCGAAACGTAATCCCGCGTTTATTCGAGAAAAAATCGTGAAAAAGCCGGTCAGCTTCCGGGAACGGCTGTATCGAATCGTGTCTTTGCTGCTGCTGGCGGCGCTGCTGGGCGCTGCCGCCGCAGTCTCCTTTGTATTGGTTAAGTTTCAGATGGAGCAGGCGCTGTACCCCCCGGAACCGGAGACGGAGGTAGTGATCCCAAAGGATACCGATCCCAGAGAGACAGAGGCTTCGGTTCCGGAGACGGAACCCACGCAGGAAAGCGCAGCCGAGCCGTCAGAGAATCTGGGGGAGATGATCCAGTCCGCGGTGGAGGAAAAGAAGCTGGAGATCGGGGATTATAAACGGCTGAGCGCCCTGGCTGCCAATGTATGGAAGGAAGCCCAGAGAAGCTTTGTGACTGTGACGGCGGTACGGCAGCAGGTGGACGTATTTGATAATGTATATGAGAACGAAGGGCAGGCGCCGGGTATTATCCTGGAGATGTCCGCCAGGAATATTCTGATTCTGACCCGGTACGATGAAATACGGGATACGGATGAATTGGAAGTTACCTTTATCAACGGCATCAAGGTGCCGGCAGACATCCGGGCTGCCGACAGCCGGACCGGCATCGCGGTGCTGGACGTGTCAGTGAGCCGGATCGAGGAGGGCAGTCTGGAACTGCTGACTCCGGTGACGCTGGGCAATTCTTATGCCCTCAGCGTAGGCACCCCTGTCATCGCCGCCGGAGATCCCTTCGGGATGATCGGCTCCATGGCGGCGGGCTCAGTGGTCTATGTGGGGACAGAGTCCCAGGGCGCGGATACCGATATCCGGATTATTTACACCAATCTGGGGCTGCCGGAGGATTCGGGAGGATTCCTGCTGAATCTGGACGGCGAAGTGATCGGCCTGTTTACAGAGGAATACAGCGGCAGCGACGGTTCCCTGACGCCGGCGATGGGAATTTCCAACCTGAAGGGAATTATCGAGCATCTGTGCAATGGAAGAAGCGTTGCTTATATGGGCGTTGAAGGACAGGCGGTGACAAGCGAGATCGCCGAAGCCTATGATCTTCCCATCGGCGTCTATGTCACAGAGACGGAGGAGGGAAGTCCGGCCTACCAGGCCGGCATACAGACTGGAGATGTCATTACCCGTCTGGGCTCTGTAAGCGTCAGCAGTATGCGGGATCTCCATGAGGCGCTGCTGCAGCTGACGCCGGGGGAGGAGATTCTGGTGACAGTATCCCGCAGCAGCATGGACAGTTCCCGGGAGCTGGAGTTTTCCATCCGGCTGGAAAGCAGATAAAAGTAGAAGCAGAAAGAGGAAAAAGCAGTGAAGTATATTGAAACATTAAGAGAAGGCGAGCATACATCAGACATTTACCTGTGCAAAACCAAGCAGACATCCAAGACAAAGGCGGGAAAAAGCTATTATTCCCTTGTGCTCCAGGATAAAACGGGAGTGATCGATGCAAAGGTATGGGATCTGAGCAGCGGCATCGACCATTTTGAGGCGCTGGACTATATCCGGATCGAAGCGGACGTGACCAGCTTCCAGGGCTCTCTCCAGCTGAATGTCAAACGGATCCGGGTAGCCAGGGAGGGAGAGTATGAACCGAAGGATTATCTTCCGGTATCCTCCCATCCTATCGAGGAAATGTACCGGGAGCTGCTGAAATATGTGGACGGGATCGGAAACAGCTGGCTGAAAACCCTGGCCCGCGCCTTTTTTGAGGAAGACCGGGAGTTTATCAAAAGCTTTAAAAGCCATTCGGCGGCGAAAACCGTTCATCACGGCTTCGTGGGCGGCCTGCTGGAGCATACCCTGGGCGTGACCAGGCTGTGCGCGTTTTATGCCTCCCAGTATCCGGTACTGAACAAAGATCTGCTGATCGCGGCGGCCCTCTTTCATGATATTGGAAAGGTGCGGGAACTGTCGGCCTTTCCGGCGAATGATTATACAGACGATGGTCAGCTGCTGGGACACATTGTGATCGGCGTGGAGATGCTGGGGGAGAAGATCAGGAACATTCCAGGCTTCCCTGATATGCTGGCGATGGAGCTGAAGCACTGCATCCTGGCCCATCATGGAGAATATGAATACGGCTCTCCCAAGCTGCCGGCCATCATCGAGGCAATGGCGCTGAACTTTGCAGACAATACAGACGCAAAGCTGGAGACGATGAAAGAATATCTGGAGGGCAGCAGGGCGGAAGGCGAGTGGCTGGGATATAACCGGCTGTTTGAGACGAATGTAAAGCGGACGTCTAAATGACAGGCGGCTTTGGCCATGGGGAACGTCAGGATGGAGATTTGTGTATGGATCATAAAAAGGATACAGTCATGAAAAAAAATGACATGGCAGTGGTAGTCATTGAGGATATGAGTGAAAACGGAGAGGGTATAGGCAGATCAGACGGCTATACCCTCTTTATCAAAGATACGGTAATCGGAGATCGGGCAGAGGTGAAGGTAATAAAAGCGAAGAAAACTTATGGTTATGGCAGGCTGGTTCGTCTGCTGGAGCCCTCACCCTGGCGGACAGAGCCTCTCTGCCCCGCGGCGGCCCCCTGCGGCGGCTGTCAGCTCCAGGCGATGTCTTATGAACAGCAGCTGAAATTTAAGGAGAAGAAGGTGCGGAACCATCTGGAACGTCTGGGCGGCTTTCCATCTCCGGCAGTTCATCCGGTTATTGGGATGGAGGAACCGTGGCATTACCGGAATAAGGCGCAGTTTCCGGTGGCCAGAGACCGGGAGGGCAGGATCATTATGGGGTTTTACGCCGGACGGACCCATGCCGTCATCCAGACGCCCCACTGTTATATCGGCCACCCGGTCAATGAGCGGGTGCTGGATGCGGTGCGGGCTTATATGGAGGAAAACAGGGTGGAGCCTTATGACGAGGCTGCTCACCGGGGGCTGGTGCGCCATGTGCTGATCCGCCGGGGCGCAGCTACCGGGGAAGTAATGGTCTGCCTGATTATCAACGGGAAAAGGCTGCCGGCGGCGGAACGGCTGACAGAGCGGCTGCTGGAAATCAGCGGGATGACGTCCATTTCTTATAATATTAACCGGGAAAAAACCAATGTAATTTTGGGAGAGCAGGTGATAGATCTGTACGGCCCTGGCTATATTACCGACAGGATCGGCGATCTGACCTTCCGAATTTCCCCCCAGTCCTTCTTCCAGGTAAATCCTGTCCAGACCAGAATCCTATACGAAAAGGCGCTGGCCTATGCGGGACTGACAGGAGAGGAGACGGTGTGGGATCTCTACTGCGGCGCAGGTACCATTTCTCTTTTTCTGGCCCGGAAGGCCAAAAGGGTATACGGTGTGGAGATCGTCCCCCAGGCGGTGGAAAACGCCAGGGAGAATGCCCGGATCAACGGAATCGAAAACGTGGAATTTTATACGGGGAAAGCTGAAGAGCTGATGCCGGAGCTAAACCGGGAGGGACGGCTGCAGGCAGATGTGGTGGTGGTCGATCCGCCCCGGAAGGGCTGTGCCCAGAGCCTGCTGGATACTGTGATTGATATGAATCCCCGGCGGGTAGTCTATGTCTCCTGCAATTCCGCTACTCTGGCCAGAGATCTGCGGTATCTGTGCGACAGAGGGTTCCGGCTGGAGGAGGTGCAGCCGGTGGATATGTTTCCTATGACGGTGGGGGTGGAGACGGTTGTTTTACTTTCCAAGGGAGAAATCGACTCGAAGAAAGTACGGGTGGAGTTCTCGCTGGAGGATATGGATATGTCCGGGTTCCAGAAGGGCGCAACCTACGAGCAGATTAAGGCGTATGTGCTGGAGCATACCGGTTTGAAGGTATCTTCCCTATACATCTCACAGATAAAGCGGAAATGTGGGCTGGATGTTGGACAGAACTATAACCTGTCAAAGAAGGAAGATGCTAAAGTGCCGAAATGCCCTCCGGAAAAGGAAGCGGCGATTATAGAGGCGCTAAAGTATTTTGGGATGATTTGAGAATACAAATATTACGATAGAGAGGGCAAAGATGCTTTGTGAGGTGTCTTTGCCTTCTCTGTCAAGTGTAGAAAGCGCTTTACTGTCTGTTGACATCTCCGCGATTATGAAGTATAATTTGTTATACAAATCATACTTTTGAGGAGGCGCTATAATGGGTAAGCCAAAAGGAAAATATGCATGGACTGCTACGGTGGGAGAAAAGGGTCAGATTGTGATACCAAAACAGGCACGAGAAATATTTGATATTCATCCGGGAGATACGGTGGTGCTTCTGGGAGATGAAAAAAGAGGGATTGCTATCCCACCCAAAACCATGTTTTCACAATTTGCAGCAGCCGTATTTGAAACGGAACAGGAGGACGATTAGATGGTTCTGTGTGAGATTAAAAATTTGAGAAAAACCTATCCTTCTTTCACCTTATCTGGGTTGTCTTTTCAACTGAACGCCGGACGGATTGTGGGATTCATTGGCCGAAATGGAGCCGGAAAAACGACAACAATCAAATCTATGCTGGGCCTTGTTCACCCTGACGGCGGCGAAATTGATTACTTCGGGCTGCCATTTTCCCGAAACGAGAAGCAGATCAAGCAGCGGATTGGGTATTCTACGGGGGCGGTCAACTACTATCCAAAGCGAAAAATAAAAGACATCGTTTCTGTTACAAGGATGTTCTTTGACACATGGAATGAAGAAGCATATCAGGAATATCTTTCTTTGTTTGCGCTAGACGAGAACAAGATGCCTTCTGAACTCTCCGAAGGAATGCGGGTGAAGTTTAATTTGCTTCTGGCTCTGTCCCATAAATCGGAGATTCTAATTTTGGATGAGCCTACCAGCGGCCTTGATCCTTTTTCCCGGGATGAGCTGCTTGACATATTTGCGGAATTAAAAAAGCGTGGCGTTTCTATCCTGTTTTCCACACACATCACCTCGGATATTGAGAAGTGTGCCGACGATATTCTGTATATTCGGGACGGAAAACTTGTAGCCAGCTACCCACAAGAGGATTTCAGAAAAAACTGCTGTGAAGCAGGCGAAAGCATAGAAGAAGCAATTTTGCGGATGGAAAGGGGTGCCAACATATGATACGATTGTTGAAGAAAGAAATGAAGTTGGCTGCTTCGCCGTTATCTTATCTTTTTATTGCCTTTGGCCTGATGGCGTTTGTCCCCGGTTATCCTATCTTGGTCAGCGCCTTTTTCCTGTGCCTCGGCCTGTTCCAGTCCTTTCAGGCGGCAAGAGAGGCAAACGATATCACCTATACGGCGCTCCTGCCGGTGGCGAAGGCAGATGTGGTCAGAGCAAAATACCTCTTTTGCGGATTTATCCAGCTTTGCTATTTTGTGCTGACTGCCGCTGTAACTCTGATCCGTATGACTGCACTATCCGAAGCGGAGGTTTACAGGAGCAATCCGCTGATGAATGCCAATCTTGTATATCTTGGTTTTGTACTGCTGATCCTAGGTCTGTTTCAGAGCATCTTTGTGGGCGGATTTTTTAAAACAGCCTATCGCTTCGCCAGACCGTTTGTAATGTTTATTGTTGCGGCATTTCTTGTGGTAGGGCTGGGTGAAACGCTGTTTCATATTCCGGGTATGGCGGCTTTGAATGCCTTCGGATTTGCGCATATCGGCTTGCAGATATGTGCCCTTCTGCTTGGGGCGACAATGTATTTTGCGCTTACTTTGATCTCTATTCAGAGAGCCATACGTAATTTTGAAAGGATCGATTTGTGACGGTATATGGATAATGTAAATAGCACTTTATATATTCCACTGTACGGTAAGGCGAAGGTCAGCCAAATGGGGATTATTCTTGAGGACAGGACTGCTGAAAAGATATGGGCGGAAAATACCGTACTACTGGGAAAGAAATCAAAGTCAAAATGGCTGGCCTATTTTATGGCAATGCGGGCAAGGGTCTTTGATGACTGGGTCAGAAAAATACTTGCTATGGATTCAGAAGCTCTTGTATTGCATATTGGATGTGGATTGGACAGCCGTGTACATCGTGTCGGGGCATCCGGTGTGCCTTGGTATGACCTGGATTTCCCGGAGGTCATCGCCCGGCGAAGAAAGTATTACAGCGAAGATGTCGATTATCACATGGTGGCTGGGGATGCAGCGCAGCCAGTATGGCTGGAGGGAATTCCGAGGAATCGGACAGCGGTAATCATCATGGAGGGCATCGCCATGTACCTGCCCCCGGATACGATGGAGCGGATGATGGCGATGCTGTCGCAGTATTTTTCTTCAGCTCACTTGATGATGGATGTGTATACAAACCTTGGAGCGAAACTATCAAAGTGGAAAAATCCCGTTACGGAAGTAGGGGTAACAACTGTTTACGGACTGAATCACCCTACGGAACCACTGGGGAAAAGCCGGATTCGCTATGTACGGGAGCATTCTATGACTCCGCCAGAGTTGGTAAACCAGCTTGCAGGAATGGAACGTATCCTTTTCCGGCTCCTGTTTGCTGGAGGGGCTGCAAAGAAAATGTATCGAATGTACGAATATGAGTGGCAGCAGTGATGATACGGCTTCCCCTAAAATGATATTTATAGAAAATATTGTAGCAAATGTTAAGAAGTAATGTCTGTAACAAAGAAAAACCGCTGCAATTTTAATCCTCGCTTAGGATGGGAGTTGCAGCGGCTTTGTATCTTCTGAGTACTGGTGCCAAACTGCAGCTTTACAGTTTGGATGCCATTGCAAGGGAAATTGGAGGGTGTCCAGAGGGGCGTAGAGCCCCTTTGGCTCTGGGTTTCCAATAGGGGCGAGCAGCATCCCTGTTGGCACACGATTTTCCGTAGGAAAGTCTAGTGTGTTATACCTTTGTGGAGCAGATGGCAGCCGGAATTGTAGCACACCCTGAAAAGTGTGGCCACAGTTGCGGCGTT
>CALWQE010000025.1 GCA_944383605.1 uncultured Lachnospiraceae bacterium | reverse complement strand
CTCCATTCTGCTGCAGAAAACGGCTTAGATAAAGTTCAGGTCAGGGCGGCCCGATGCGTATCAAAGCATAATCTTTTTCATTAACCACTAGAAGTATAGCATACAGGATATTTTTTGAAAAGCCGGAAACTTTGACCAAACGTAATGAGTTTGCATACATAAAAATTACTTGACCTGTCGTAGTAATTATCATATAATCTAATTACTGCGACAGACGTAATACATAAGGAGGAGATGCGGATGATCAGCAGCGATGTGATCCGCGGGTATACGGATAGGATGATTTTGTATCTTCTGCTGGATCAGCCATCCTACGGCTATGAGATTTCCAGACAGATACGGAAGCTGTCGGAGGAAAAATATGTGATGAAGGAGACTACCCTCTACTCAGCCTTCGGCAGGCTGGAGAAAAACGGTTATGTTACCTCTTTCTACGGAAATGAGACCAACGGGAAGCGGAGAACCTACTACCGGATCACAGAGAAGGGAAGGGCGTATTACCGGGAGAAATGTGAGGAGTGGCATGTGACTATGGAAGTGGTAGGCAAGTTTATCAGGGCGGAGGCGGATGCCGGTTATGCCGCCGGCAGGAAGGGAGAAAGAGATGGAAACGATTAAGGTGTATCTGGACAATATGTTTTTAAATATTCCCAATACGGCGCAGACCCGGGGATCCGGTTCCTGAAAAATTCCGGCTGGATCAGAAGGGAAGAGTGATGGCGATCCTGCATCCTTTCTGTCCGGGCGGCAGGATTTCCATCTTTCCGCCGTGGGCTTCCACGATCTGTTTTACAATTTTCAGTCCCATGACATGGGGCTGATTTTTTTGCCCTTTTCCATGCTCTTCTTCCGGTTCCCTCTGCTGCTCCAGCACCTGGATCACCCGTCTGGGGATGCCTGCTCCATCGTCGGCAAACAGAAGGCAGCAGTTTTTTTTACCGGCGCAGACAGAGGCGGCGATGGTGATATGGCAGCCGTCCGGATTGTGGCGGATGCTGTTGCCGATCAGGTTGCGGAAGGCCCTGGCCAGAAGCTGTTCATCCCCCTCCAGCCGGAGTCCCATAAACGCCTGGCTGAAATTCAGCTGGATTTCATAGGATTCCGGAAGGCCCTGGTTCAGATAATCGGCGGTGATCTGCCGCAGCAGGGCAGCCGGGCGGAAGGAAGCGATCCGCAGGGGGCAGGACTGATATTCCAGCTTTGAGGTCAGGTTCAGATCCTCGATCAGCTGGCGGATGCGCAGGCTCTGTTCCTTGATGATTCTGGCTTCCTCTCTGGCCTGGTCTGACAGCGCTGTGTTGTTTTCCAGCTCCTGGGCATGTCCCATGATCAGGGCCAGCGGGGTGCGGATGTCGTGGGATACGCCGCTGATCCATTGGGTGCGGGCTTCATCCCGCCTGTTCAGCTGCCGGGCCTGTTCTGCCAGGAGGGCGGAGGTTTTGTTCAGGCTGGCGGCCAGGTCGGAGAGGATGCCGTTCTCTGGGATGGACAGCGCTTCCTTTTTTTCCAGGCTGCGGATGCCGTTCATAATCGGGCGGATGGCCCGGAAGAGGTTTCTGCCTGCCAGCGCCGCCAGCAGGGAAATGAGGAACAGATTGGACAGGACGACAAACAGGAGATAGCCGGGAAGCATACGCAGGATTGACACAGGCTGTTCCAGGGTTAGCTTCCAGAAACTGCCAACAGGCCGTCCCAGAACCAGAAGACCATTGTCGTGACGCCAGACATATACCGGATAGTCTTCCAGATACCAGTGGGAGAAGGAAGCTGTTTCCGGAACGGAGAAGGCGCCTTTTCGGGCGATGGATTCCGGCAGGTTCCGGCTCCAGACAATGGTTCCTTCCTCGTTTAGCAGCATTCCCCAGATATAGTCTGCGTCCATCATCCTTTCTCCTTCGGGAGACAGCGACAGTCCCTGGCCGGTATCGGTCAGCTGGCTGGAAATTTCAGAAATCCGGTACCGTTTGTTGGAGCTGGTGCCAGAGCTGTGGATCACCAGGGCCGCGTAGGCTGCGAAATCTATCATTAAAATAAGAAATATGATAAAGTAGGCGGAAAATACATACCGCCGGATGATTTTCAGCAGGCTTTTCACCGGGCATTTTCCTCCTTTGTCAGCCGGTAGCCCAGCCCTCTGGCGGTCAGCAGCCACGCCGGCCGGGAGGGATCCTCCTCGATCTTGGCCCGCAGCCGCCGGATATGGACCATCAGCGTATTTTCATATCCGAAATAATCATCTCCCCAGACGGCCTGGCAGAGACTGTCAAAGGTTACGATATTTCCCTTGTTTTCCGCCAGCTTTTTCAGGATGCCCAGCTCCTTGGCTGTCAGTGCCTGGCTGCGGCCTTCCCATTCCACCATGCCGCTGTCAAAATTAATGGTTCGGCGGCCCAGAGTCAGTGTTGTCCGGGCAGGGGCGCCCTGTCCCAGGGGGAAATAAGTCCGTTTCAGGATAGCGGTCAGCCGCAGGATCAGTTCTTCCGCCAGAAAGGGCTTGGTGATATAGTCGTCAGCTCCCAGCCCCAGGCCGGTCAGCCGGTCGGTGTCCTCATCCTTTGCGGAGAGGAAGAGCACCGGCACGTTAGACCATTCCCGCAGTTCCTTCATAAAGGAAAACCCGTCGCCGTCAGGCAGCATTACATCCAGGATCATCAGGTCAGGGCGGAAGGAACGCACCTTTTCTCCGGCCTCCCGGCAGCTGGCGGCGGTCTCCAGGCAGGAGAAGCCCCGCTGCCTCAGAATCCCCGTCACCATCCGGCGGATTTCCAGATAATCATCTACCATTAAAAGACGGCAGTTGTAAATACTGTTCATCTGTTTTCCCTTCTTTCTTTTCAGCTGCTTCCGTTTCTCCGCGTTCACGCCCGGGAGCGGTTCTTTCCCGCGCAGACAGCTGTGAACAGTTACATTATAGCCAAAGCGGAGGCTTTTGGCCAGAGAAATCCCGGAGAGTTAAGGTAAAAGTAAGACTGGCGTAAAGGAGGCGTAAGGCCGGGCTGGTAGGATGGCTTCAGAGACAGAGAGAAGGAGGAACAAACAATGAATATGATGATAGAAACAAGAGGGCTGACGAAGCGGTACGGGCAGAAGCTATCCGTAGACCATGTGAATCTGTCAGTTCCCGCGGGCTGTGTGTATGGCTTCCTCGGCCCCAACGGCGCCGGGAAGAGCACGACGATGAAGATGATCTTGGGACTGGTGAAGGCCACTGAGGGAGAGG
>CALWQE010000024.1 GCA_944383605.1 uncultured Lachnospiraceae bacterium | reverse complement strand
TCTAATTTAGGGATTACTTTTTCAATGAAATACGCTATACTATAATCCATAAGGCAGTCTCCTTTGTCATTTGTGTATCTTTGGTTAAATACATTATACGACAAAACGGAACTGCCTTATCTTTTATTTTTTAATTTCCCCCAGGTAAAGTTACACTATCTCCAGTTACCGCATTTTAAATGTGGCGCACTCTGTCTGGTTGGCGCTGGTCGCCCCATTTCCGGCGATGCCGATATTATCGGCCCGGCAGATCTTCTTTTCGTTATATACACAGTTGACTGCCTCACATTTTACGTCCAGATGGGTATTCGGCGTATGACAGGCATTTTTAAAAGAATCTCCCGACTTCTCGTTAAAGCTGCCGCAGCAGGTGCAATCGGCTGTTTTCGCATCCTTTCCTTCCACCGTGATCTGGTTTTTACAGCAGCACAGATCCGCGTTGTACAGACAAGTAGTAACACTGCATCCTAATTTTGTCATGGTTGAAACCTCCTTCAGATTCAAAACTCTCCCGCAGGCTTTTGCACAGGACTCTGGTTTGTCTGCACTGCCATCAAACCTTTCCCTGATGCTTCTTCCTGCGGTGCATTCAGCAGATCGAAAATTATTCCGCCGCCGGTGTGAATACGCTGCTTACCGTCACCAGAGACGTTTTTTCCATCTGACCAATTACAGAGATAGTATGGACGCAAAGGCAGTAAAATATTCTTCAGACTGACACCGACAATCTTTTACCGCAAAAAGGAAAATGTATATTAAACCAGCTGATTTCATAAAATAATAGCGCATAAAATCTGCCTTGATAACGCTGCAAGCGCATCGGGAAGGAGGAAAATATGAAAATTCAATGGAAGCCTCTGGCAGCTTGCCTCGGCATCCCGCTGGCCGCAGGCAGCCTTTCGGCATTTCTCACCAGCGGCAGCATGGAACAGTTTCAGCGGCTGAACCAGCCGCCTTTATCCCCGCCGGGATGGCTCTTCCCAGTGGTATGGACAGTTCTTTTTCTTCTGATGGGCGCTGCCTCATACCTGGTTTACACCTCCGGCCGTTCCCGCCAGGCCAGGCGGGCTGCCCTGGATCGCTACGGCGCTCAGCTGACCGTCAATTTTTTCTGGCCTGTCCTCTTTTTTAACCTGAACCTGTATTTACCGGCGCTTCTGTGGCTGATTTTTCTCTGGTTCCTGATTCTTCTGACTATACGGGCTTTTCTGCCCATATCCAGGCTGGCGGGATACCTGTTGATTCCTTATTTGCTGTGGGTCACTTTCGCAGGATATCTGAATCTGGGGGTTTATCTGCTGAATTGAGAAATGAACTGTCATGGAGCCGAAAAGATGGCCCGGAAAAAAGCCAATCCGGGCCAATATCTGCCGGGAACATTCCGCTCCCCCTGACAGGAAGCGGAATGTTCCGATCCATTTTATTTCTGTTCTGTATGGGTCTCCCGGATGGTTTTATCCGCAATTTCCTTCTGAATCGCCTGGATAAACTCATCCAGCGTCTTCTGTCCCTCGTCTCCCTCAAAACGGCTTCTGACGGAGATCACGCCGCTTTCTTCTTCCTTCTGGCCCAGTACCAGCATATAGGGAATTTTCTGCATCTGGGCTTCACGGATCTTATAGCCGATCTTCTCTGAACGGGTATCCAGCTCAGAACGGATGCCTGCCTCCTCCAGCTTTTTATTCACTGCTTCCGCATAATCCATAAACTTATCCGAAATCGGCAGCACCTTTACCTGTACCGGCGCCAGCCAGGTCGGGAAAGCGCCGGCGAAATGCTCGATCAAAATACCGATAAACCGTTCGATAGAGCCAAACGCCACTCTGTGAATCATAATCGGGCGATGCTTTTCGCCGTCTGCACCGTTATACTCCAGCTCAAACCGCTGAGGAAGCTGGAAATCCAGCTGGATGGTGCCGCACTGCCATGTTCTGCCAATGGCGTCTACCAGATGGAAATCAATCTTCGGGCCATAGAACGCACCGTCTCCCTCATTGACCACATAATCCAGGCCCAGAGCGTCCAGCGCGCTGCGCAGTCCCTCTGTCGCCATCTCCCAATCCTCATCGCTTCCCATACTGTCTTCCGGCCTGGTGGAAAGCTCCACATGATATTTAAAGCCGAACAGCTTATATACCTGGTCAATCAGCTTTGCCACGCCCATGATCTCATCCTTGATCTGCTCCGGCGTCATGAAAATGTGCGCGTCATCCTGGGTAAAGCAGCGCACCCGCATCAGGCCGTGAAGCTGTCCGGACTTCTCGTGACGGTGTACCAGCCCCAGCTCGCCCATCCGAAGGGGCAGATCCCGGTAAGAGCGGGGCTGGGAGGCGTATACCAGCACGCCGCCGGGACAGTTCATCGGCTTAATTGCATAGTCCTGGCCGTCGATCTCGGTGGTATACATATTGGCCTGATAGTGATCCCAATGTCCGGAAGTCTCCCACAGGCTCCGGTTCAGAATCACAGGCGTGGAGATTTCCACATAGCCCGCCTTTTTATGAATTTCGCGCCAGTAGTCCAGCAGCGTGTTTTTCAGCACCATGCCCTTGGGCAGGAAGAAAGGGAATCCGGGGCCGGCCTCATGCATCATAAACAGCCCCAGCTCCTTGCCCAGCTTTCTGTGATCTCTCTTTTTCGCTTCCTCCAGCATGGTCAGGTAAGCGTCCAGATCCTCCTTCTTCGGAAATGCTGTGGCATACAGACGGGTCAGCATCTTATTGTGCTCGTCTCCTCTCCAGTAAGCGCCTTCAATGCTTGTCAGCTTAAAAGCCTTCCCCACTTCCTTTGTGCTTTTCAGGTGAGGGCCTGCGCACAGATCTGTAAATTCTCCCTGGGAATAAAAGCTGATGACCGCATCCTGGGGCAGATCCTGAATCAGCTCTACCTTATAGGGCTCGTCCTTTTCCCGCATCAGAGCCAGCGCCTCTTCCCGGGGCAGCTCAAACCGGGTAATGGGCAGATTTTCCTTGATGATCTTCTTCATCTCTGCCTCAATCTTTTCCATATCTTCCGCCGCGATGGGAGATTCAAAATCAATGTCGTAATAAAATCCATCTGCGATAGAAGGGCCAATAGCCAGCTTTGCGCCGGGATAAAGCCGCTTTACCGCCTGCGCCATTACATGGCTGGCTGTATGGCGCA
Organism: uncultured Lachnospiraceae bacterium; assembly: GCA_944383605.1. Lineage (GTDB taxonomy): Bacteria > Bacillota > Clostridia > Lachnospirales > Lachnospiraceae > Paralachnospira_A. Next base: position 4,819 of record CALWQE010000024.1, on the reverse strand, counting down.
GGGTGGACAGTCCGCCCTCGTCCTTCGCTGTCAGAATATTCAGGGCGCAGTCCTCATTCAGCACTGTGCGCAGGTCAACGGTTTCTCCATTCACCTCTCCGGCACAGGCCGCCCGGGCCAGCCCCTCGCTGATATCAGCCGCAATGTCAATGACAGACATCGGCTGGCCATATTCTTTCACTGATCCGTCTTTCAATGTAACCTTCATAAACTTCCTCCTTATATCTTTCCTGCATCTTTTCTGAACCTGTCCGCAGGGATCTATCCCAGAATCCCTGTCCATCCTCGCAAAGCCTGCATCAGATGGGATTGATGTCCTGCGGCAGACCTCCAAAGCAAAAAGTCCCTTCTGCGCCGCTCCAATATGATACGGCACAAAAGGGACGAATTTTTCCTTGCGCGCTGACGCGCTTCTGATCCGCGGTTCCACCCATTTTCCACACAGCCGCCGCCTTTTCCCGGCCGCTTATCATTGGGAAGATCCAGCTTTTCTCACTGGAAATCCATGCCGGAATGGATGGGGATGTATGACACTTTCTGCGGTAACGGGGCAAACCGGGCCGGATTGGGGCCGCTCAGAGGTGGTTTTCAGCTAACTTCCCCGTCAGGACTTCCACCATATGCCCTGTTCTCTGGAACGCGGAGGGATAACCTACTCTTCTCGTCAGCACTTTGTCTGTATACAGCGTTTTCCACGCTTTCTGCCCTAAATTATAACACGGATAGAGGGTTTGTCAACCGCCAATTTTACTGTCTGACGGTATCTTATAAGCCATTTATGATAATGTCTCAGTATACCGGCTGTATCTTCATTTGAAGCGGTATCAGCGGCGGGGGGATTCTCCCATCTGATAAAACTGCTCCGCCTTCTCCTTCACCGTCTCATAAAAGGCCCGGCTGTAAGCCTGGAATTTCAGCGCATACTCTTTTACCTGGGGCATAATCTTTTCCTCCATCAGGCGTGAGGATTCCTGGAAGCCTCTTTTCAGGGCGTCCATCGACACATCATAGGCTCTGCCCAGTCCGGAAAAAGTTTTCTCCAGCAGATCGGCCATTGGCTCTGACAGCAGATTGGCCACGCAGATGGTCAGCACCGCAGTGGCGATCAGGGCGGTCAGGCCGGCGCCCAGTACAGCGGCCATGCCTGAGGCGATGCCGGCTACTACTCCCGCAGCCATGCTGGCGATCAGATAGACTGCCGCCATCGTCAGAAACACTGCGCCCGCTACCTTGATGATTTTCACTGCCTTTTCCCAGGAAATCTTCCCGGCGGCAGCGCTTTTTGTGGCGTTATCCGCGTCCATTCCCGCACATACGCTGACTGTCAGAAGCTCCAGCGTCAGATCCGCCGGCAGGGAAGGCAGGCTGCCCTCCTGATAGGCAATCCAGGTAGCCAACGACTGAAAACACTTCAGCCTTCCATCCAGCCACATATCGGTTACAAATACCTTAACGGATTCCTCGTCCGCCGCGCCCTCCAGCAGCCGGGAAAACTGTTCGCAGCCATACAAAATAGCGCCGGATTTCTCAATCCCCTCCGCCAGCCGCCGGTTCAGCGCTTCCAGATCCTCCTCCGTCACAGAACCTCTGGGCGGGATCTTCAGATTTCCGCCGCAGGCTTTTTCTGTGTCGTATTTCCACTCGGACACTGCCAGGTCATTCATATTCTGCAGGCTTTGCCCGTCCACGGCGTCCACAGCCACCAGCACGTTCATCTTGCACCAGTACTCCTCCTCGATGGACATATCCTCCATCCGGCTGTCGATCTGGCTCATAATCCACTGGTTGATATCCGTCTCCATCGCTTCTTCACACTTTGCATGGTAGCCTTCTACCACACTGCCGATCTTCTCCGCCGTCTCCCTGGCCGCCTCAGGCTGCGCCTCCGGAAACCGGTTCTGATAAAAGCGGGCCATGCAGTCAGCTGCGCCCTCCTCTTCACTCTGAAATTGCAGCAGCTCCTCCAGAATTTCTTTTACTTTATCCATCTCCTCTTTGGGGATTCTCATAAAATCTTCTGCCATACCGCACACTCCTTTCACGGAACTTCCCTGATTCCGTTTATTTGGTCCTCTGTATCCAATATAGCACCTGATTTTCGATATGTCAATTATTTTGTATTATTTTTGTTGTAATTATGTCGTTTTAATTAAGAGGCCTGCCTTTACCGCCGCCTGTCCGCAGCAGTCAGAATTTCTTCCATTAATCTCTGCCGCATAACAATATCATACGGATGGGAGAGAGATCTGCTGGAAACGCCTTCTTTCCATCGTACCCCTCCGGCGTCCTCCTCCATATCTTCAAAATACAGAACGGCCCGCGGACGGACGTCCTTCTTCCCCGCAGCCGCATCATCGAACCGGTTATTTCTCAGCGCCAGCCAATACTGCGCTGTTTCCGCCATATTTGTTTCCCCGAAGGTTTTTACATACGGCACCTGGCTAATCAATTTTTCCAGGAAAAGCTCCCCGCCGATCGGATCCATATAGCCTTCCCGATACAGCTCGCCCAGCGCTTCCTCCACCAGGTTTTCAATATCTGCCCCGGTATAAAATTTATTTTCCAGCTGTGCCGCCCGGTCAAACACCGGATCTCCAAACCGGTGCAGATCATCCCGGATAAATTTTTCCCGGAATAAACCGGGCGTCTGGCGGGCTGTCCGGAGAATCAGCTGCCTGAGAATCTGCACACAGTCCTCATGAACCGGGAGAAAGGTGTAAAATTTCTTCGAGATCCGGCCTGCCCTGGTCAGCTCCCGGGGCAGATGCTCCACCCGGTTGGCCGTAGCAAATACCAGACACTGCCGGTTATCCTCCTGCATCCAATTCAGCAGTCTGGCCAGGCACCGGCTGCCGACGCCCCCATCCGCCTCTCCGCTGCCCTGGCTGCCTCCCAGTTCCTTTTCAATCTCATCGATCCAGAGCACACAGGGAGCCACAGCCTCCGCCAGCTTCAACGCCCGATCCAGGTTGGCCTCAGACTCTCCCACATGGCGTCCCAGAATCATGCTCAGATGAAGCTGCAGCAGCGGCAGTCCCAGCTCAAAGGCTGTTTTTCTGGCCATCATGGATTTTCCGGAACCGGGCAGCCCGGCCACCAGGACGCCTTTGGGGAAACGTATCCCTCTGGCTCTGGCCTCTTTGGGATTTTCCAGATATTTTTTCTTTTCCCGGAGCCATTCCAGCATCCCGTCCAGACCGCCTGCCGGCTGGTCAGACACCCGGACGAAGGAAATCCCACCGTCCTTTGCCACCATCCTTTCCTTTTCCCGGACGATCAGCTGATTCAAATAGCTTTCCGCCTCCCGCCCGCTTCCGGCTGCCATCCTGCCGAACCGGGAATATCCCATGGACAGAATCGACCGCACCTGCCGCTCATTCAGCCCCCGGAAGGCAGAGGCAAGCCCGTCTGCCGCCGGCTCCTTCTGATATTCCCGGATCAGACTGCGTATCTCATACAGCCCGATCATCGGAACATCGATCAGCTCAATATATGCTTCCAGCCCTTTGGGAAGCAGCTTTGCCGGAGCAGATATCAGCAGATTGGCAATCTGGCAGTTCTGCTCATGGGCGTTGATAAAATCCCGGATATAAGTATCTCTGCTGTAGCTGTCGCTGTACAGCAGCTGAAAATCCCGGCAAAAATAATAAAAAGGCCCTTCGAAACCATCCATCCGGTATGCCCTGGGATTCAGCGTGCCCGGATTGGCATACTGAATAATATTTCCTTTATTCCCGCCCTCTTCCCGGACGTAGAGCGCCTGACGGAAGGTATCCGTCTCTTCATAGACCATTCCCGTTTCTGTTTTCCGCTGTCTGTACAGATCAAAGCAGCCTGCCTGGTCAAAGATTTTCTCTATGATATCCCGGTCCTCTGTCACCAGGAAAATAACCGGCATGGTATCTTTCACCAGAGAAATTCTCCTGATTACATCTTCAATTACGGGACGCTCTTCTGCTGCCATCTTTGCTCCCCTTTCTGTTCCCATCCCGGCCAGCTGCTGCCGGAAGAGTCTGTTTCCGGTTCCATCCAGACCGGCCTGTGCCGGTTCAGATCCCATACGCCTGTCCTGCTGTCTGACAGCTCAAATCCCAGCAGGCTGTCTGATCCGCTGACTGCTGTGATCCTGACGGCCAGCTCCTCCGGTAATCCGGCTTCCTCTGTCAGCCATTTCAGAGACGGCGCCTCTGCCAGCTCCGGCAGCCGGGGCATCAGTCCCGGTTCATTGCCTCTGACCTGCCCGTCTCTGCCCATTACCAGCCATCTCTCTCCTTTCAGCTCTGCCAGGACTGCCTGCTCCGTTTCTCTCCATTCCAGCTCCAGCGCGGAATACTGACGCAGGCGGCAGCAGCCGTCCACTCCCAGGATTCCGGTCTTACCGCTATAGGAAAAGTCTGCCAGGTCGCCGCCTGCCATCGGATGCCCATCCACGATCAGCCGCCCTGACCGGTCTGTGCAGCTGTAGCTGTTTCCTTCCACACAGACCCTGCGGCCCCACCTGACGAAGCCTTCCCGTTCCAGATACCAGAGTGTCCCGCCCGGCGCCAGTTTTCTGACAGAGAGAATGCCTTCCTTTCCGGTCAGCCGGATTTCTTCCACATATTTCCCGCTGTTTTGGATCTGAATCCACCGGAATATTCCCTTTTTCTCTGACAGCTTAGCCAAAGGCAGACAGCAGCCTCCTTCCGCTTCCTGCACCGGCCAGCTGGCGCTTTCCCCTGCGCTTTCCTCCCTGACAGCCTTGCCGCACCGTTCCCGCAGCCACTTCGCCGCCCGCTGTCTGTCACTCACCGGCGCTCCCGCCAGCGCATGGCACAGC
>CALWQE010000023.1 GCA_944383605.1 uncultured Lachnospiraceae bacterium | reverse complement strand
GCGGGGGGCGCTGTTCTTTATGCCCTTTGTAATCGGCTGGATTATCGCCATGATCGGAAACCCTATCGTCCGCTATCTGGAGCGGAAGCTGAAAATCGTCAGAAAGGCAGGCTCTTTCCTGATTGTGGCCGGGGTGCTGGCGCTGATTATCCTGGGCGGCTATGCGCTGATCAGCCGGCTGGTGACGGAGCTTTCCAACTTTATGAAAGACGCGCCTCAGATTATGGATGGCATCCAGAGCCAGATCGAGGCGGTGGTTTCTGCGCTGATCGGGAAAAACAGCATTCTTCCCGAGCCGCTGAGAGGGGAGCTGATGAAAATTGCCAGCAACCTGGAGGAATATGTGGATCAGCTGGTATCCTATATCGGCCAGCCTACGGTGCAGGCCGCGGGAAACTTTGCCAGAAGCATTCCCAATGCCTTTGTATACACGATCATTACAGTGCTGTCCTCCTACTTTTTTATTGCGGACAGCGATCACATTACGGCGGCGGTGAAGGCGATGGTACCTCAGCCGGTGGCCCATTACGCCGGTATTATGCGGCGGAACCTGAAGCGGGCGGTCAGCGGGTATTTCGCGGCGCAGTTTAAGATCATGCTGGTCGTGGCGGTGATCCTGACGGTGGGCTTCCTCATTCTGGATGTGAGCTACAGCGGACTGTGGGCGATCTTAATTGCCCTGCTGGATTTCCTGCCGGTATTCGGGACAGGGACAGTGCTGCTCCCGTGGGCGGTGATCATGTTTTTTAACCGGCAGTTTTACACGGGCGTGGGCCTGCTGATTATCTATGTGGTCAGCCAGCTGGTGCGCCAGCTGATCCAGCCCAAGCTGGTGGGAGACAGTATGGGACTGCCGCCGCTGCTGACGCTGCTGCTGCTGTATATCGGCTTCCGGTTCGGCGGGATCGGCGGTATGATCCTGGCGGTGCCGGTGGGGCTGATGCTGATTGAAATCTATAAGGCGGGCGTGTTTGATTCCATGCTGGAAGGAATCCGGGAACTGATCCGGGAAGTAAAGGATTTTATGGGAAATGATTCCTGAACAGGAATCGCCAGGGAAAGGAGAAATTTTATGTGCCATTACACAAAGGAGGATGTGCTGCGGCTGGCTCAGGAAGAGGATGTGGAATTTATCCGGCTGCAGTTTACCGATCTCCAGGGTATGCTGAAAAATGTCGCCATTACCTCCAGCCAGCTGGAGAAGGCGCTGAATCATCAATGTATGTTTGACGGCTCCAGTATCGAGGGCTTTGTACGGATCGAGGAGTCTGACATGTATCTTTATCCCCAGCCGGATACCTTCCGCATCTTCCCCTGGCGGCCTCAGCAGGGAAAGGTGGCCCGGCTGCTCTGCGATGTATACTGGCCTGACGGCTCCCCCTTCGAGGGATCGCCCAGATATATTCTGCGGCGGGCAGTGGAGCATGCCCGGGAAAAAGGGCTGATTCTGGATGTGGGGCTGGAGTGCGAGTTCTTTCTCTTCCATCTGGACGACCATGGGAATCCGACTACTGTTACCCATGAGCAGGCCGGTTTTTTCGACGTCAGCCCATTGGACCAGGCGGAAAATGTACGGCGGGACATTATGCTGACCCTGGAGGAAATGGGGTTTGACATCGAAAGCTCCCATCATGAGAAGGCGCCCGGGCAGCATGAAATTGATTTTCATTATAACGACGCCCTGTCGATGGCGGACGATATTATGACATTTAAGATGGTGGTGAAAATCATGGCCCAGCGCCATGGGCTTCACGCCACCTTCATGCCCAAGCCTCTGGGCGGGATCAGCGGTTCCGGCATGCATATTAATATGTCCCTGACAGACCTGGAGGGAAATAATCTGTTTGCCGGCAGGGACGACCCGGAGGGGCTGAGCCCTCAGGCCTACCATTTTATGGCGGGCATTCTGGAGCATATCAATGGGATGACGGCAGTGACCAATCCGCTGGTCAACTCCTATAAGCGGCTGGTATCCGGCTTTGACGCGCCGGTGTATCATTCCTGGTCTTCCCGCAACCGCAGCCCTCTGATCAGGATTCCGTCTACCAGAGGAAATCAGACCCGGCTGGAGCTGCGCTCTCCTGACCCCTGCGCCAACCCGTATCTGGCGCTGGCTCTTTGCCTGGAGGCGGGGCTGGACGGAATGGAGCGCCAGCTGACGCCGCCGCCCAGTATTAACCGGAATGTGTACAGCATGACGGAAGAGGAGCGGAACAGCCTGGGCATCCGGAAGCTGCCGGCCAGCCTGGGAGAAGCCCTGGAGGCTATGGAGAGGGACGAGCTGGTGCGGCGGGTGCTGGGCCAGCATGTGATGGAAAAATATATGGAGGCCAAACGGCAGGAGTGGGAGACATACTGCGCCCATGTGGATGAATGGGAATTGAAAAGGTACCTGAGGCGGTTCTGACAGGAGGAAAGGCATGGCGGGTATTATTGTAGCCTTCCCGAAAATAGAGGATGGAAGAAATATCAGAAATATCCTGACCCGCAGCGGCTTTCAGGTCAGCGCAGTCTGTACTTCCGGCGCCCAGGTGCTGAATCAGGCGGACAGCCTGGGCAGCGGGATCGTGGTGTGCGGATACCGGCTGGCAGATATGCTGTACACAGATCTGTATGAAAATCTGCCCAGGTATTTTGAGCTGCTGCTGGTGGCTTCGCGAACCCGGTGGGGCGATGAACGGCAGGAGGGGATCATCTGTGTTCCCATGCCGCTGAAGGTACGGGAGCTGACCTCAGCCCTGGCGATGATGGAGGAGCAGATGGCCCGCAGGAGAAGGCAGAGGCGGCGCCAGCCTGCCGCCAGAAGCCAGGAAGATCAGTCGGCCATCGATGAAGCCAAAGCCATCCTGATGGAGCGGAACAATATGAGCGAGGCGGAGGCCCACCGGTACATACAGAAATGCAGTATGGACAGCGGAAACGATATGGCAGAAACAGCCAGAATGATTGCGGTCATGATGAACGGAGACGCGTAACTTGCCGGCTCCGGCGGCTTTTGCCTTTTCGCCGCAGCGGACGGCTCTGATTCGTTAAATAAAGAAAGGTTCAGGCCTGCGCGGGGCGGAACCGGAAAAGAGGGAATCATGAAATTTACGAAAATGCATGGGCTCGGAAATGATTATGTATATGTAGACTGCTTTCAGGAAGAGGTGAAGGAGCCGTCCCGGGTGGCGGAGCTGGTCAGCAGCCGCCATTTCGGCGTGGGTTCCGACGGCCTGATCCTGATCCGGCCCTCTGACAAGGCGGATTTCCGTATGGAGATGTACAATGCGGATGGCTCCAGAGGGGCCATGTGCGGAAACGGGATCCGCTGTGTGGCAAAATATGTATATGACCATGGACTGACCAGTCAGAAAGAAATCACTGTAGAGACAGACGCGGGAATCAAAACACTGAAGCTGACGGTTCAGGATGGAAAAGCAGCGCTGGTAACGGTGGATATGGGCATTCCGGTGCTGACCTCCCATAGACTGCAGGTTCCCCTGGACGCTGCAGGAAGGGCGGGGCTGACGAAGGAACAGATATGGGAAAATATTACCGTGGATGGCCGCCAGTATCAAATGATTGCCATTTCCATGGGAAATCCCCATGCGGCAGTGTTTGTAGATGACACGGACCGGTTTCCGGTGGAGGAGATTGGGCCTTTGTTCGAGCACCACAGCAGGTTCCCTGACCGGACCAATACGGAATTTATCCAGGCAGTCAGCCCGGCATTTCTGAAAATGCGGGTGTGGGAGCGAGGCTCCGGGGAGACGATGGCCTGCGGCACAGGAGCGACTGCCAGCGTAGCCGCCGCAGTGCTGGCCGGCCTGGCACAGCCCAGGGCTCAGGTAAAGCTGCTGGGCGGCGTCCTGGATTTTTCCTGGGAAATGGACAGCGGCCATATGATGATGACCGGGCCGGCGGCGGAAGTATTCCATGGAGAGATCGACATCTGAGAGAGCGGAGGAAAAAGAGATGTTTCAAATCAATACGAATTATCAGAAGCTGCCGGGCAGCTATCTGTTTGCGGCAATCGGAAAAAAGGTGCGGGAATACAGCGCCGCCCATCCGGACAGGAAGGTAATCAGCCTGGGCATCGGGGATGTGACCCAGCCGCTGGCGCCGGCTGTGATTGAGGCGCTCCATAAGGCAGTGGACGAGATGGGGGCGGCAGAGACATTCCGGGGCTATGCGCCGGATCTGGGATATGATTTTCTGCGGGACGCCATCGTAAAGGGAGACTTCGCTTCCAGGGGCTGCGGCATTCAGGCGGATGAAATTTTTGTCAGCGACGGCGCCAAGTGCGACTGCGGCAATATCCAGGAGCTGTTCGCCCAGGAGAGCAGGGTGGCGGTGTGCGACCCTGTCTATCCAGTATATGTGGATTCCAATGTGATGGCTGGGCGGACAGGAACCTATGACCCGGAGACAGAGACATGGAGCAATGTAATCTATATGCCATGTACAGAAGCCAACCAGTTTGTACCGGAGCTGCCCAGGGAGATTCCTGACCTGATTTACCTCTGCTTTCCCAATAACCCTACCGGCTCTGCCATCACAAAGGCCCAGCTCCAGGAGTGGGTAGACTATGCCGTCCGGGTGGGAGCGGTGATTCTTTATGATGCCGCTTATGAGGCATATATCTCAGAGCCGGACATCCCCCACTCCATCTATGAATGCGAGGGAGCCAGAAGCTGCGCCATTGAGTTCCACAGCTTTTCTAAAAACGCCGGGTTTACCGGCCTGCGGCTGGGCTATACGGTGATTCCGAAGGAGCTGAAATGGGGAGACGTCTCCCTTCATTCCATGTGGGCGAGACGGCATGGAACCAAATATAACGGCGCGCCCTATATTGTACAGCGGGCCGGGGAAGCAGTGTACAGCGAGGCGGGCAGAGCCCAGACGATGGCCCAGGTGGCTTATTACATGGAAAACGCGAAAACCATTTATCATGGGCTGAAGGAGGCGGGATATCCGGTGTACGGCGGCGTCAATTCCCCTTATGTATGGCTGAAAATCCCGTCCGCCATGGATTCCTGGGAATTTTTTGACTTCCTGCTGGAGAATGCCAATGTAGTGGGAACGCCCGGTTCCGGATTCGGCCCCAGCGGCGAGGGCTACTTCCGGCTCACCGGTTTTGGGACGAAGGAGAATACCAGGGAGGCAGTAGAACGAATTAAAAAGCTGTAAAAAACGGCTTTGGAGAAAGAAGGAGGAAAGTATGACAAAGGTGGAAATCATGCCGGGCGTATGCGGCCTGACAGCGCTGGTGACAGCGGAATCGGAAGATGGTATGGAAGCAAAGGTAACAGTGGAGACCCAGTGCAGCGGGATCCGGAAGGTGATGGAAGAGGCAGGGAGCAGTCTGGACGCCTATGAGATCTGTTTCCAGAAGCCGGGTACCGGCCCTCTGTATGAGGCGGCGGCAAAGCACTGCCCTCACGCGGCCTGCCCGGTCATTGCCGGTATCATCAAATGTCTGGAAGCAGAGTGCAGGATGGCCCTGCCGAAGGACGCGGCCATCCGGTTCCTGTAAAAGAAATGGGACGCGGACGGATGGGAAAGACAATCAGCGATGAAATGATAGAACATGTGAGTATCCTGGCCCAGCTGGAGCTGTCCGATGAGGAAAAGGAGCAGGCGAAGGCGGATATGGGCCGGATGCTGGACTATATTGACCAGCTGAATGAGCTGGATACCGCAGGCGTGGAGCCGATGGCCCATGTTTTTCCGGTGGAAAATGTATTCCGGGAGGACGTGGCAGCCGGCGCAGGCGCCTGCCGGGAAGAAATATTGGCCAATGCGCCAAAGAGCCGGGACGGCGCTTTTCAGGTGCCGAAGACAGTAGATATTGGCTAAAGGAGATTCGGGATGGGTTTAATGGATTTAACAGCGGCAGAGCTGGGAAAAAAAATCAGGGCGGGCGAGGTTTCCGCAGTGGAAGCGGCAGAGGAGGCCCTGGCCCGGGCAGAGGTGAAAGAAGGCCAGATTCATGCTTATATATCCCTGAATCCGGATTACGCCCTGAAGCGGGCAAAGCAGGTACAGAAGCAGATCGCTGACGGGACGCTGTCCGGCCCTCTGGCCGGGGTGCCGGTGGCGGTAAAGGACAATATCTGTACAAGGGGAATCCCAACCACATGCGCTTCCCGGATGCTGGAGGGATTTGTGCCGCCTTATTCTGCCCGGGCGGTGGAAAATCTGGAAAAAGCAGGGGCCGTGATCATTGGCAAAACCAATATGGATGAATTTGCCATGGGCAGCACCACAGAAACCTCAGCCTTTGGCGTAACCCGCAATCCCTGGAACCTGGAGCATGTGCCCGGCGGTTCTTCCGGCGGCTCCTGCGCCGCTGTTGCGGCGCGGGAGGTCAGTTTTGCCCTGGCCTCGGACACAGGAGGCTCCATCCGCCAGCCCAGCGCTTTCTGCGGGGTGACAGGCCTCAAGCCTACCTATGGCACCGTATCCCGGTATGGGCTGGTCGCTTATGGCTCCTCTCTGGATCAGATCGGGCCGGTGGCGAAGGATGTCACCGACTGCGCCGCTGTGCTGGAGGCTATCGCCTCCTGGGATCCGGCGGACAGTACGTCGGTGAAGCGGGACAGCTATGATTTTACCGGTGCTCTGAAGGATGATGCAAAAGGGCTGCGGATCGGCATTCCCAGAGATTATTTCGGTGCTGGGCTGAACCCGGAGGTGAAGGAGGCCGTCCTCCGGGTGGCCTGGGTGCTGGAGGAAAAGGGAGCCGCAGCGGAGGAATTTGACCTGAGTCTGGTACAGTACGCCATCCCCGCCTATTATGTGATCGCCTGCGCGGAGGCCAGCTCCAATCTGGCCCGGTTTGACGGCGTAAAATACGGCTATCGGGCGGCAGAGTACGCCGGCCTTCACAGCATGTACAAAAAGACCCGCTCTGAGGGCTTTGGCCCGGAAGTAAAGCGGCGGATCATGCTGGGCTCCTTTGTATTAAGCTCCGGCTATTACGACGCCTACTATCGGAAGGCGCTGCAGGCGAGGACGCTGATCCGGCAGGCATTTGACAGCGCCTTTGCCCGGTTTGACGTCATTCTGGCTCCGGCTGCGCCGTCTGCCGCGCCCAGGCTGGGAGAAAGCCTGGACGACCCTGTCAGGATGTATCTGGGCGATATTTATACCATATCCGCGAACCTGGCCGGCCTGCCTGCGATCACGGTTCCCTGCGGCATGGATTCTGCCGGCCTTCCCATCGGCGCCCAGCTGATCGGAGACTGCTTTGAGGAAAAGAAAATATTGCGGGCCGCCTATGCTTTTGAGCAGGCGGCAGAATATGCCGGACGCTCTCCGGCTGCCGGAAAACCGGCAGGGGAAAAGACTGCTGCCGCGCCGGAAGCGGGGAAAGGAGGAGCACAGGGATGAGCCGGGAATATGAGACGGTCATTGGCCTGGAGGTTCATGTGGAACTGGCCACAAAGACAAAAATTTTCTGCGGGTGCAGCACACAGTTCGGCGGCGCGCCCAATACCCATACCTGTCCGGTGTGTACCGGTATGCCGGGCGCTCTGCCGGTGCTGAACCGGCAGGCGGTAGAATATGCCGTGGCTGTGGGGCTGGCCGCCAACTGTACCATTAACCGGCGCTGCCAGTTTGACCGGAAAAATTATTTCTATCCGGATAATCCCCAGAATTATCAGATTTCCCAGCTGTATCAGCCGCTCTGCGTCAACGGCGGCATCGAGATCGAGACTGGCCGGGGCAGAAAATGGATTGGAATCCATGAAATCCATATGGAGGAGGATGCAGGCAAGCTGATTCATGACGAGAAAGAGGGCTGTTCTCTGGTGGATTACAACCGCTCCGGCGTGCCGCTGATTGAGATTGTGTCAGAGCCGGATATGAGAGACGCGGAGGAGGTCATCGCCTATCTGGAGAAGCTCCGGCTGATGATCCAGTACCTGGGCGCTTCTGACTGTAAACTGCAGGAGGGCTCTATGCGGGTTGATGTGAACCTGTCTGTGCGGGAAGCAGAAACGGAAGTCCTGGGCACCCGTACAGAGATGAAAAACCTAAATTCCTTTAAAGCGATTGCCCGAGCCATCCAGGGAGAGAGGCAGCGCCAGATCAGCCTGCTGGAGGAAGGAAAGCCGGTGATCCAGGAAACGCGCAGATGGGACGACAGTAAGGAATGCTCTTATCCCATGCGCTCCAAGGAGGACGCGAAAGATTACCGCTATTTTCCCGAGCCGGATCTGCCGCCCATTTCTATCAGCCCACAGTGGCTGGCGCAGATCCGGGCCTGCCAGCCGGAGATGCGGACGGAGAAGCTGGCCCGGTATCAAAAGGAATATGGCATTCCGGAGTATGATGCCAGGATTATTACAGAATCCAAGCGAATGGCGGATATTTTTGAGGCGGCGGCGGATATCTGCAATAAGCCGAAGAAGGTATCAAACTGGCTGATGGGGGAAGCCATGCGGCTGCTGAAAGAGACAGGACAGGATCCCCAGGAACTTTCCTTTGCACCGGAAAATCTGGCGAAGCTGATCGACCTGATTGACGCCGGCGTCATAAACGGTACAGTGGGAAAGAAAGTGTTTGAGGCGATTTTTCGGGAGGATGCGGATCCGGTCCGTTATATAGAGGAAAAAGGGCTGGCCGCAGTCAATGATGAGGACGCCCTGAAAGCTGCGGCAGAGCAGGTGATCCGGGAAAATCCCCAGTCTGTGGAGGATTTTCACAGGGGGAAGAAAAAGGCGGTTGGCTTTCTGGTGGGGCAGACCATGAAGGCCATGGGCGGGAAGGCGAATCCCCAGACGGTGAACCGGCTGCTGAACGAGATGCTGTCCGGTATATCAGAGAAAAGTGCCGGATCAGGAAGAGGAGAAAGATCGTGATGATGAAATGGCTGAAATGTGAGAAAGAATCAGAGGATGACCGCTGTGTGATTTACCGGTACACTGATTTGGCGGAAGAAAAAGAGATGAACGGAAGCTTCCGGATCGCCAAGACAGAATTTTGCAATGTGTCTACCATCCGGCTTCCGGCCTATTGCCGGGACAGGGTGGACGAGATGAAACTGGCAGGGAAGCTGATTATCGCCTACAAAGAAACCGGCCTGTGGCCGGAGAGGACGATGGTGCATTAAAAATGAGAACAAATAGCAGGGGGACGTGCCTGTCTCAGAAGGGGTGCAGCCCCCTTTCTGAGACAGGCACGTCCCCTTCCCCTTCTGAAAAGACGCGGGGCGTCTGTCCGGTTATTCTGTGATGGCCCAGACTCTGGCAGGCAGCCCGGTCGCACCCTCGATCCGCGGATAGGAGACGATGATAACCGCGCCGGCGGGCGCTACCTGATCCAGGTTGCACAGCACCTCCACCTGCAGCTTGCCCTGATCCAGCACATACCGCTCGCATGCCAGATCGCCTGCCTGAGCTGCCAGGACAGAAGCGTCGGTGTCCAGCGTTTCATGACCGTTGGCAGCGGCGTTCCGTTCCTCATATATGTATTTCAGCGCTTCCAGCGACCAGCCGGGGAAATTTTCATTTCCCTGGGCGTCTGTTCCGGAGAGGGCTTCCATATCGGGCCAGCGTTTTGACCATCCGGTATAGAGGGCGACAAAAGCGCCGTCAGGGATCGGGCCGTATTTTTCCTCATAGGCTTTGATATCGTCCACTGTCACTGCGTACCGGACATCCTTTGCCGTCTGTTCTGTGATATCAATGACACAGAGAGGGAAAACAAGGTCGTTTACGCCATATTTTTCCGACAGCTCCCGGCCCTTGATAAAATGTCCGGGAAAATCAATATGGGTTCCGAACTGCCCGGGAAATTTAAAGGTTTGAATCAGGCAGTCCAGCATCGGATTGCCCCAGTCATAGCAGGTTTCCGACAGCTGTACCGCTCCCTCGGGAATCCCCGCCCAGTAGGGGCTGTCATTGTTCAGAGAGTGGGAAAGCTCCACCCATCTGTATTTTTTTGCTTCCTGCAGCGCATTCCATAATTTGTACATATCGTTCCTCCTCCAAAATAATTTCAGAATTTATCTGCTGAAATCAATCTGTTTTTGCCGCCGGCAGGACACAGGCTACATACTCAGCTCCAGCAGCTGCTGGGGCCGGTCGATAATCATATCCGGATGGTATTCCTCCAGTTCCTCCCGCTTCCGGTATCCCCAGGTCACTCCTACGGTAAACATTTCCGCATTGGCGCCGGTGGCCATGTCTGTATTCGTATCCCCCACATAGACACATTCCTCCGGCGTAACCCCCAGCTTGGCAGC
>CALWQE010000022.1 GCA_944383605.1 uncultured Lachnospiraceae bacterium | reverse complement strand
GCCTTTCTGCAAGCGGCCCGGTACAGGAATTGCAGCACAGGGCGGCCTGCCGCCTCGAATCAACCGATTCCAAGGCAGCAGGCCGCTTTTGCTGATACAAACTGATCTCTCACCGCCTCAGGCGGTGTAAAGCATCCTGTATCGGTATTGCATTATCTCAGGAACTCGCTGGCCACATAGCAGGTCTGGCCATTGTATTCGATCCGGCTCCACTCCTCATTATAGCCAGTCCGGTGAACCTCTGTGCCGCCCGGCAGCGTACCCAGATCCTCACTGTCTGTAGAAGCCTGGCTTCTCATCTTTACATTCTGAAGGGCCTGCACATATTCGTCTACTTCCTCGAAATAGCTTCCCGCCATCTGATCTGTGGTCAGGAACTCGGAAGAGATATAGCACTCTGTTCCGTTATAGATTACCCGGCTCCAGTCGCCCTCTGTTCCCACGCGCTGAATGGAGGATCCGCCGGCCAGCTGGCCTACCAGTTCGCCGTCTGTGGAAGGGGTGCTGCGGATATTTACATTCTGAAGGGCATATACTGTCTCGCCCTCAGAAGACTCGCCGCCCTCCGGCTGGGTTTCCTCCGGCTGGGTCTCTTCCGCCGGGGTCTCTTCTGCCTGGCTTTCTTCCGGCTGGCTCTCTGTCTGGCTTTCCTCCGGCTGGGTTTCCATCACGGAAGGATCGGCTCCCTCCCGCATCTTTGTCACCAGCTGGGCCAGCGTCTCATCCTGCTCCATTGCGGCAGACAGGGCGCTGTTTACGGATTCTGCCAGCTGATTTACTTCATCGCTCTTCATCACCTCATCGATGTAGGCTGCCACCTCGCCGTCAATCGTGCTCTTGTTAATATAGAGAGAGCCGTCTTCATTGGTGCACACATACATCCAGATCATGCTGGGCGCCAGCGTGCCTACGTTCAGAAACTTGATATCATAATAGGCAAACACAATATAGGTGCCCTCTACGATACCGTCTCTCGTATAACATCTGATATTCTGGTAATCCTCAATATACTCGCCCTCCTTCTGCACATCCTCGGCAGTAATTTCACTGCCTGTAGTCATAATGTTGGACAAAGTTTCCAGATCCTGGTTTTTCAGCGCTGTGAAATAAGTGTTAATCAGTTCGTTCACAGCCGGATAAGCGTTTTCCTTCAGCGCTGTGGCGTCTGCCGTCGTCTCCGTCTCCTCATTTCCGGGCAGGCCGATTACCTCCGTATTCGCCCCGGTAGTTTCTGCCGGAGCAGACCCTCTCCCTGAGAATACGATAATTATAATTAAAATCAGCGCGACTGCAATCACCGCGATATATTTTCCATATTTCTTCATAAAATCATTGGGGGTCTGGCCGCTGGACGGCTTTTCCATTCTGGACTGCATGAAAAATAATTCCTCCTATCTATATTTTTTCACTGTGACTATCATAGCAAACTCCGGGAAAAATTGCAACAATCATCTCCTTACATTTCTATGAGTAAAAATTTAAAAATAATTTTAAAATTCGCTTGCATATCTCATCGACATATTGTATAATGACTAAGTCAAGCGCCTGTAGCTCAGTGGATAGAGCGGTGCCCTCCGGAGGCATGTGCGTAGGTTCGACTCCTATCAGGCGCATATTTTTTTACTTATCATTTTCCAATTTTTAGAAATTTCACTTTTCTTTCCCCATCTTCTTACCCCATTATCCAGCTAAATTCGAAAGCCTGCTTCCCAGCCTTTCTTTCCCTGTGATTCGCAAACAATCTCATATCCATTCATCAAAGGAGGCATTTCTATGCAGTATGAACAATTTTTATCCAGCCTGCGCGCCGCACTTCAGGTACGTCTGGAGCCGGAGACGCAGATCCTCTTTCACAAGGTTTACAAAAACAACCAGGTCTGCCGGGACAGCCTGATCATCCTGCCGCCCGGCCAGAACGCGGCTCCCGTTATTTATCTCCATTCCTATTATCAGGATTTCCAGGCAGGCATGTCCCTGGAGGAGATCGCCGAGGCCATTCTCGCCGTCTGGGAACAGTCCCGGCCAACGCGCCCGGTCAACCCGGAACAGCTCTTCCAGTACGGGCGGATCCGCCACCAGATCATATACCGCCTGGTTCATTATGCATCTAACCGGCCCATGCTGGAGAACGCTCCTTTTCTTCCCTTTCTGGATCTGGCCATTGTCTTTTACATTCTGCTGGACAGCCGGCCCCATACGGAAGTGACCGCTCTGGTCACAAACGACTACCTGAAGCTGTGGCAGGTTACTGCTGAAAATCTGATGGAAGCCGCCTCAGCGAATACGCCTGTCCTCTACCGCTGCCGCTGCCTCTCTCTGGAGCAGATGGCCGGAGAAATGTTCCGGGAGGCCGGCAAGCTGGCTCCGGAGCTTTCCGCCGGCGGCAGCTCCGGCATAATCCAGCCCCCTCTCTCTGAAAACCCTTCCCCCCTGCCTATGTACATCCTGACCAATCACAAAGGCTGCAACGGTGCCGCCTGTATCCTCTATGACCATATCCTGGAAGAATTTTCCCGCCAGGCCGGCGGAAACTTCTTCATCCTCCCCAGCAGCATCCATGAAATGATTCTGGTTCCTCATCTGGATTTTCTTGACGGAGCCTCCCTGGAAGCCATGGTAAGAGACGTAAACCGGAGCCATGTACAGCCCTCGGAACGGCTGTCCGACCATGTATACTATTATGCCGCTGAAACGGGAGAGATTACGGTCTGCGGGTATGAAG
>CALWQE010000021.1 GCA_944383605.1 uncultured Lachnospiraceae bacterium | reverse complement strand
CAGACCCTGTTTTCATCCTCCTCCCACCCGGCCATCAGCGATACCGCGATCCGCCATCCTTCCCTGGCGGAAGCGTCTCCTCCCGTCTGCCAGAAGGGCTGCACGCTGCCCAGCCGCTTATAGCCATCATAATCAGCCAGCAAAATTTCCCCGCCCCATATGGTTCCGTCTTCTCCATAACCGGTTCCGTCAAAGGCGGCCCCGATCACCGGGCCATCATATCCGTTTTCCGCCATGCAGGACAGGATATGGGCATAATGATGCTGCACGCCTATTACCGGCAGCCCCAGCCCGGCGGCCACGCCGGTGGAATGATACAGCGGATGGAGGTCACAGGCTGCCAGCGAAGGGTCTGCCTCCAGCAGCGTTTCCATCCGGCCGATGGTTTCTTTCAGCGCCTGCACTGTCCGCAGATCCTCCAGATCTCCGATATACGGGGAGAGATAAAACAGGCCGTTTACGCCGATGCAAAAACTGTTTTTCAGCTCTCCTCCCACCGCCAGCACCTGCCCCTTCCAACTGTCCGACACCATACAGGGCAGAGGGGCATATCCTCTGGAGCGCCGAATCATATAGGGCTGTCCTTCAAAATAATCCATGACCGAGTCGTCCGCCCGGATCCGTATCTTCCGGTTGTGGGAAAGAATGCAGTCACAAAAGCCTCCCAGCTCCTCCAGCGCCTCTTTGTCATCCCGGCAGATCGGCGCTCCGGAAGCGTTGCCGCTGGTCATTACCAGGCAATCCGGCATCTCCATCCCGTCATCATAATCAAACAGCAGCAGCTGTACAGGCGCATAGGGCAGCATCACGCCCAGCCTGGGGTTGTCCGGGGCCACCGCCGGGCAGATTTTTCCGTCTGTCCGCCGCTCCAGCAGGATAATCGGCTTTTGATGGCCTGTCAGCACCTTTTCCTGTTCCTCCGTCACCCTGCATTCCCTTCTGACTGCCTCCATATCTCTGGCCATTACCGCAAAAGGCTTCGCCGGCCTGTGCTTCAGACGCCGCAGCCGTTCCACCGCCTGCCGGCTGGAAGCGTCACAGCACAGATGGAAGCCGCCGATTCCCTTAACCGCAGCGATTCCGCCGGAGCGGAGCACCTGACGGGTATGCACAATCGCCTCCCGCCCCCGTTTTCCCCTGTCTCCCGCCAGGTAAACCTCCGGCCCGCACACATTGCAGCAGACCGGCTGAGCATCATAGCGGCGGGAAGCCGGACTGTAATATTCCGTCTCACATTCCGGGCACATGGGAAACTCCTTCATGCTGGTTCGCTCCCGGTCGTAAGGAAGCCCGTCCAGAATGGTCAGCCGCGGGCCGCAGCAGGTACAGTTGATAAAGGGATGGAGATAACGCCGGTTTCCCGGGTCAAACAGCTCCTGCTTACAGGTATCGCAGATGGCGATATCCGGAGATATAAAGATTTCCCCTTTTGTCTTCCCGCTTTCGATGATGGAAAAACCATCCGGCGCCTGGATATCCTCCGCATCCGTAACCTCTGTCTTTAAAATCACGGCCCGTTCCGGCGGCTTTTCCTCCACATCCCGAAAAAAAGCTTCCACCTCCTCCCCGCTGCCCCTGGCGATAATCTCCACATAAGGGCCTTTATTGCATACGCTGCCCCGGATCCGGCGCTCTGCAGCATGGCGGCTGACTGTCGGGCGGAAGCCTACCCCCTGCACGATGCCGTACACCCGCATTCTTCTGGTAATCTCTTCTCCCATCAGTCCACCAGCCTTCCCGAAACTGCGAAATGAATCAGCGGAATCCGCTCTCCCCGGAATCCCTTCATCCCCGGCCAGAATACCGGATCGGCAAAAATGATATCATATCCGCCTGTTTTTACCAGTTCTTCAAAAACGTCCTCTTCCGTCAGCGCCGCGTCTCCTTCCTCCATCAGCTCAGGCAGCGTCATAAACCAGCTGGCCACAGTCACAGACGCCGCCCCCATCTGCCTCAGACGCTCGCGCAGACAGCAGCCCAACACCTGCTGATGCACCACAAGAATCCGCTTTCCTCCATAATCTCCTTCCGGAATCAGCGCCTCCGCCCCCGGATAGCCAAACCGCCAGGGCGTCCCAAAGGTTTCCTCCAGATACCGGGCCGCCTTCACGCCGGAGGGCGCGATCACCCAGTTTTCCGCAGCGGCAGAAGCCTTCCTGACCGCATCCAGCCCGGCTCCCATACCGTAGCAGCAAACCTGTCTTTTCCCTCCGTCTCCCAGCGCCCGGGCCAGCTTTCTGCCGCCCTCCAGGCTGCCGGTATTCAGCGGGGTGGCGCCGATCACGCCAATGCGCCCCGGCTCTGCGGGGAATTTTTCCACGGCAAAATTCTGGAATAAAGACAGATATGCCTTTTCTTCTCCCTTATCATAAAGCTCCATGCCATTAGTATCCACCGTCAGCACCGGCAGGTCTTCCGGCTCCATCCGCCTCTGGGCCATCCGTTTCAGCGCCCGGTAATCCGTTCCGATTACCGCAGGCACCGGCGTCCCGATAATGGCGGCAAACGATGGCTTCAGCTTCCCGGATGCTTCTGTCAGCTTTTCCACCAGCCGGTCGTCCCGCCCCAGGATCGCGTCCATATCCCGCAGGCCCGCGCTGAACACCGCGCTCCTGCGGGTAAACCATCTGGGCTCGTCAAAGCCGCACACATTTCCGGTACAGCCCCCTGCATCGCAGATCACCAGTATTCCTCCCAGTTCATACAGTACGCCCGACGCGCCTGACTGATCCGGCGCGAAGGGAGCCAGATACTTCCTCAGTCCTTTCACAGCTCGCTTCCTCCCTTCACTCCGTCTCCTTCCTGTCTCCCGTTTCCGTTATACTTCCCAGATTGTTCCGGCAGCCTTTCGCTTATGCCCTGCTCATGATTCGGTTCCGGTATCTGGCTTCCGCTCTGCTTCCAGTCCTGTCCCGCTCCCTTTTCTTTCCTTTGTTCCCAGGCCTGCTCCAGCTCCCGGAAGAGCCGCCTTACGCCGGCGAAGCCAAAGGGCTGGCAGTCGTCATTCCACATCACATTGGGACACTCCGGATGATAATAGGCCGCGTCCTTTCCCACCGTAATATTGATTTCTCCTTCCCCGCCATCATAAAACAGCATAGCAGGCTCTGTGTTCGAATAGACTCTGGTATCCGGGCTCAGCTGCGCCAGCCGGTTCAGATAAACAAAAGACTCCGGCACAACCGTTCCATAAATTTCCTTTACCGGAAAGCCCAGCCGAACCAGCGCCAGCGCCAGCTCGAAGGGATTGGCATTGACACATTCTCCTATGGCAAAGGCCGCGTCCGGATGAGCCTTCCGGAAAGCCTGCGCCGCCTCCTCCGCTGTGCGCCGATCCTCTTCCCAGTCAAAAGAAACACCGATCGCCGCCCCCAGAGCCTGATACTGGCTGGCAATTTTGTCCGTCTGGTACAGACGGGCCATTTCAATATAGGGAATCTGCAGCTTTTCGTAAAAATCCTCCGCCGCCAGCCGGGCCTCCGGGTTCAGCACCAGATTAAAATTCGCCTCCGCCATAGAAAGATATTCCTCATAATCCTCACACCGGGAAATCTCACGGATTTTCCGCACGCCCGCGTCCGCCAGCAGACGATACAGCTCGCAGTCATCGTCCAGGGGAGAGAAAAAGCCCAGCAGGTTGACTGCCTTTCCATTCCTTTTCCTGGGCTCCAGCAGAGAATAAACCGACTGGCGCACATGAACCATCGGCGGACGCCTGCCCTCTCTGGTCAGCGCATACATATAACAGGGCCGCACCGGAATCCCGGTCTGCTCCTGCGCCCGGCGGCATACCCGCTCCATATCCGTACCCAGCAGCGCATCAGCGCAGGTGATGCAGATCATCACCACCGATGGCTTCTCCTCCAGACTGCGGCATACCTCTTCCACCGCCTGGGGGATCTTTTTCAGATGCCGCCCGGTCACAATGTCTGTTTCATCCATCAGCAGATAAAAAAAGCGGTTCTGATAAGTCCTCATCGCGCTCAGCATGGAGGTATTCCGCCCGCAGCAGCCCGGCGCCACAAGCAGCATAACAGAGCCGGGCACCGCAAGTCCGGCCCGCTTTACGCCAAATCCCTCCGCTCCCGGGGAGTTGAAGGCCAGGGTCGCCGGCGAGCTGTAAATCAGATGGGCATTCAGCTGAAAGGGGGCGGGAATATCCTCTTTTCCTCTCCCGGCCAGTTCTCCTGCCGTACAGTAATATGCTTCACCCTTCATATCGGCTCCTCCTCACTTTCCCACAGCATCTGGGCCAGCCGGAAAAAACGGCGGCTGACCAGTGCGTCCGGTTCTCCCTCAATTACCGTCATGCCCCTGTCCTCACAGCGGATAATCTCATCGCTCCGGGGAATTTCCCCTACTACCGGCAGCCCCGCCTGCCGGGCAAATTCCGCCACCTTCTCCTCCTCGTGCTCCACATTTCTCCGGTTCATCACAATGCCATATACTCTGGCATAGCTGCGCTCCTCAAAATTTTTCACTGCCCGGGCAATATTGCCAGCCGCATACAGCGCCATCTTCTCTCCGGAGGTAACGATCAGCACCTTGCTGGCATATCCTTCCCGGATCGGCGCGGCAAACCCGCCGCACACCACATCGCCCAGCACGTCATAAAGCACCACATCCGGCTGATGCCGTTCAAACAGCCTCATATCCTCCAGCAGCTGGAACGTGGTCACAATTCCCCTGCCCGCGCAGCCCAGCCCAGGCGTAGGCCCGCCTGTTTCAATGCACAGCACGCCGCCAAAGCCAGTCCTGGATATTTCCTCCAGCCGCTCCGGCTCCCGGTCATAATCCCGCATAAAATCCATCACCGGCAAAAGAGGCTCTCCTCCCAGCAGGTTGATGGTGGAATCTGCTTTCGGATCACAGCCAATCTGAATCACCCGCTTTCCCATCATTGCGAAAGCCGCCGCCAGATTGCTGGTCACTGTAGACTTGCCGATCCCGCCCTTTCCATAAATCGCAAGCTTTAACATGCCCCACTCCTTCATTTCCATTTGGTTTTCATTTATATCTGATTTTAACCGAACCAGGAAAGTTCCCTCTTCCATATTGTTCAGAGTAAGCCTGTATGCGCCCGGCAGCCAACGCATCACCAGCAATGAAAATCTGGCGGGTGCATTTGGCATCCCTGAACTAACGCCGCCTATTCGGCGGCAGACTTTCAATGTAAACCTGCATGCGCCCGGCAGCTGACGTACCACCAAAGATGAAAATCTGGCGGGCGCATTTGGCATCCCTGAATGAATGCCGCCTATCCGGCGGCGGATTTTCAGAGTAAAAAGCGGATTGCACATATCCGCCTAACAACTGGGAAAATCATCTGAAGCACAAAGCGCCAAAACGAGCAGAAAAGAAAAGGGCTTCTCCCCGCCCATGGGAAAAAGCCAAAAAAAGCCGTCGCCGGCTCTCAAGATCTGTGATCTACAACTATTTCCGCTTGGATATTCCTCGCCGTCAGAGTTTGTATCATCTTGTACGCTTCCGGATAGAACCCGCGTTTCCCGCGGGGGCGTTCCGTCAGACAGGTTCCGTTATCAGTATATTTGTATTATACGTTGCAAAGAGCAGGTCGTCAATATCATATGGACTTGTTTTTCTTCCCAATTTTTATGATTATTTTAAAATCAAAGCCTTCCGGTACTGCGGTCATCCAAAGTTTTCCCACATCCAGTCTGTGGCGTTCCAGCATGGCCCGGCAATCTCTCACCTTCAGCTTACAGAAATCTGTTTCGAAATTCCGAACACTGACGCTTCTGGTAAGTTCAGCGGCAGATTTAACATCCGTACAGCGCGTAAGTTCATCTTCCAGGTCTAATACCTGTGGAAGATATACAATACGCAATTTACCGCAATAACGATTCAAAAGCTC
>CALWQE010000020.1 GCA_944383605.1 uncultured Lachnospiraceae bacterium | reverse complement strand
GTATCCTGATGGACAGCCACCTCCGCAACCTGCGGGGAACCTTCAATTAGTTCTTCTGCAATCTGCTTCACAGAAACACTGGCAAATTCATCCATCGTGCTTTTCAGGATATAGGCAAGGATAGATTATAATAACCCGTTTCTTTCATGTCAACGACTCACCCCAGCCTCAAACGGTCTGTATCGCTGCGCTTCCTTCTCCCAGTGAGCCCGATCTTCCTCTGTAATCTTCCGGATAACCCTGCATGGCACGCCTGCCGCCACCACGCCGTCCGGAATATCTTTCGTCACTACAGAGCCGGAGCCGATCACCACGTTGTTTCCCACGGTAACGCCCGGATTAAACACAGTATTTCCCCCTACCCAGACATCGTTCCCGATTTTCACTTCTTTTCCGTATTCCAGCTGGCTGTTCCGCACCCCGGCGTCAATGGGATGACCTGCGGTATAAATACTTACCCGAGGCCCGAAAAACACATTGTCTCCGATGGTTACTTTTGCCACATCAATAATAATACAATCATAGTTGGCATAAAAATTTTCACCAATATAAGTATGGCAGCCGTAATCTGTCCGGAACGGCGGAACAATCTGAAAATTACGCCCTACGCTGCCCAGCAGCTGGCGAAACAGCCGCTGAGACTCCTCCGTCTCTTCTTCCGTCAGGTTATTAATCAGCCTGGTCAGCCTCCTGGCCTTTTTATTATCTCTCTCCAGCTCTTCATCTGCGGCGATATAGAGGTGTCCGGCCAGCATCTTTTCTTTTTCTGTCATCTTTTTATCCTCCTGATTTTGTTTCCAGCGGATATTTCCAATCCGGTTTGGTTGTGGCTGAACTGATATAAAATTTTTGCGAAAAACTGTTGCTTTTCTTTTTTATCGTGCTATAATTAATTCTGCTGGGGCATTAGCGCAGTTGGGAGCGCGCTACATTCGCATTGTAGAGGCCGTGGGTTCGAATCCCATATGCTCCACTTTCACAGGCTTTGGATAAATCCAAAGCCTTTTTTGTTTCATAGGAAACTGCGTTCCCTATGAAACAAAAATGCTCCGCAGGATCGCACTGCGGCGGAGTTGAATATATCGCTGAAGCGATCCGCCGCAGGCGGAGAATCCTGCAAAGCAGGATCTTTTTTTATTTTTTTTCGATCTGTCTCTGTTCCCGCTCCATTCTGCTGACAGCGCTCTGAGCCCCTGCCACATCAGCCAGATTTTCCATCATCATATGGATAGAGTAAATTCTTCCTCTGCTGGTATGCATACTTTGACTGAAAATAATTGTTCCATTTCCATTTTTGTGCAGCTTAATCTGCATTGCAGGCAAATCCTCTGCCCGGTATATCGAAACACGGCTGCCGGACTTGATTAAAACTCTCCGGTTTGTAATCAGATACAGCGTCTTCCCTCTGTTTCTCATCCGCCGCAGCGCGCCGCCAAACAGAAGAAAAATGCCGATTCCAATAAAGGGCAATCCAAAAAGGAGAAACACCGGCGGGGCTCCCGCCGCAATCGCTATTGCCTCCCAGCTCAGGCTAAAGCCCAGCCACACCAGGCTAAACAGCGCTGTCACCCAGTTCATGCCGGAAAAATAATTTCCCCGTTCCGGCCTGCCCTGCCATACGGCATACTCGCCGCTTTCCATGTAGGGTGAAAAAAACTGAAACTCATCCATATAATCCATTTTTGCCTCCCTCCCGACGTCCATGCCGCGCCGTCAAAGCAGTTATTTCCCGTTCATTATTATACCGGATGGCCGGGATTCTGTACAGCTGAAATTCTGCTTTACCTTACCTGATTTCTTGTATCCTTTGCCCGGATATGGTAGAATGGTTCCAGGAGGAATACAGCCATGATACTGATTGCAGCGGCAGACGAAGGCGGGGGCCTGACCTTCCATAACAGGAGGCAAAGCCAGGACCGGATTCTCCGTCAGCATATTCTTACCATCACAGAAGGAAAACGGCTCTGGATGGACGCCTACAGCGCCCGGCAATTTGCAGGGATGGATGCGCCCCAGATCACGGTGGCAGAAGATTTTCTGTCCAGGGCAGAGAGCGGCGATTACTGCTTTATAGAACGCTGCCCCTCTCCTTTTCCCCCGGTTCCGATCAGCCAGGTTATCCTGTTTCGCTGGAATCGCCGTTATCCCTCAGACGCCCCTTTCCCTATCCGGCTGGAACCGCCTGGATGGGTGATGGCCTGTACAGAAGATTTTGCGGGATACTCCCACGAAAAAATTACGAAAGAAGTCTGGAATTATGAAGAAGAAATTTAGCACACTGACAACCCTGTTCCTTACCTTTGTCCTGCTGGTCTCCGGATGCTCCGGCCCGGCCCCGGGAGGTTCGGCCAGAGAGGACGGCAGCCTGGCAGCGCGGCCTGCCCAGATCGGCGCCGGATATGACCAGGACTCCGGCCCGGCCGGCGAAACGGCTGACCTGTCGTCTGTTCCGGCGTACAGCGGCGAACCTTATGTGGTTCTCAACGACAATGTACCGGATTTTTCTGAAGACGACATGGGCACAGCCTCTTTTGAAAGCTACAGCCAGCTGGACAGCCTGGGACGGTGCGGCGCAGCTTTTGCCAACATAGGAACGGATCTCATGCCCACAGAGGATCGGGAAAGCATCAGCCAGGTCAAGCCCTCCGGCTGGATCAATCACGATTATGACATTGTGGACGGCGGCTATCTCTACAACCGCTGCCATCTGATCGGCTTTCAGCTGACGGGCGAAAACGCCAACGAGCTGAACCTGATTACCGGCACCCGATATATGAATACCGAGGGGATGCTGCCTTTTGAAAATATGGTGGCCGACTATATTAAGGAAACCGGCAACC
>CALWQE010000019.1 GCA_944383605.1 uncultured Lachnospiraceae bacterium | reverse complement strand
ATGATTTCGGAATCTTTTCCCAGATGTTTTACTATATGAAAGAAACTGGCCTGCCCATGACCACCCTGGAACGGGACGGCCTTCTCTCCCATTTCAGCGTCCATGTATCGCCGGTTTACTACCTGCTGCTGCCCTTTTATTGCCTGGCGCCCACGCCTGCCCTGCTCCCGGTGCTCCAGGCCGCTGTTCTGACGTCCGCCGTAATCCCGCTGCGAAAGCTGGGAAAACATTATGGTCTGACAGAATGTCAGCGCGCCCTGCTCTGCGCAGTTCTTCTCTTCTATCCGGCCTATGCCGGAGGAACCGGCTATGACATTCACGAAAACTGCTTTCTCACCCCGGCGCTGCTGTGGCTTTTTTACGCCATCAGCCAGAGAAACCGCCCATACGCCAAAGCCGGTATCGCAGCGGCAGCAATTCTCACCCTGTCAGTAAAGGAGGACGCCGCCGTTTATGTGGCCGCCGTCGGCCTCTGGCTGGCTGCCGCCAGCCTGATCCGCCGCCGCAAGCACAGGGAAAACCGCCTGGATACCGACGGCCTTCTGACCGGCCTTCTCCTTTTTGCGGCAGCTCTGGCCTGGTTCTTTGCCTCTGTCGGCTATCTGAGCGTTATGGGGGAGGGCGCCATGACCGGGCGCTACAGCAATCTGACCGGCGGCGAAACGCCCACCCTTTTCCTGCTGATTCAGACAGCCATTCTCCATCCGCTGAAGCTTTTGGCTGCATGTGTTCAGCCGGAAAAATGGTACTTTATCGCCATGACCCTGCTGCCTTTGCTGGGACTGCCCCTGCTGACCAGGCGGTATGAGCGGTATCTCCTGCTGATTCCCTATATTCTGATTAACCTGCTGCCTGACTATGCCTACCAGCACAATATTTTCTTCCAGTATACCTTCGGATCAGCGGCCATTCTCATCTTCCTGGCACTCCGAAACCTGGCGGACCTGCCGGGCCGGCGGCTGCGCACCATCCTTCTGGCAGGAATGGCTCTGGCCTGCTCCCTCTCCTTTTTCGCCGTGGTTTTCCCCAAAGGGGCGGCTTACCCGGCCAAAGCGGCAGAGCATTCCGAAGAATATCAGGAAATCCGCCGGATACTGGAGCAGATTCCCGAAGACGCCCCCGTGACCGCCTCTTCCTTTTACACCGCCCCTCTTTCCCGGCGAAGGGTGCTGTATGACCTGAAGTATACCTCCCAGGCCCATATGCTGGAAACCCGGTATATTGTTCTGGATCCTTCTTCCCGGAAGGATTTTCAGAAATATGCTTCCGGCAAAAAAGAGGATGGCCTGGAAAATCTGATCCGCCTGCTGGAGGAAAAGGGATATGCTCTGTATGCGGCGGCAAGGGAACGTCTGCTGGTTTACCGGCTGGATCGGGATTAACCCGCCTGTATTTAAGACAGCTCAAACATCCCGTGATACAGCTGGTAATACTCGCCCTTCTGTGCCAGCAGCTCATCATGGTCGCCCCGCTCTACGATCTGTCCATGCTCCAGCACGATAATCGCGTTGGAATTGCGAACCGTAGACAGACGGTGGGCGATGACAAATACGGTTCTTCCCTCCATCAGCTGATCCATCCCCTTCTCAATCAGAGCCTCTGTTCTGGTATCGATGGAGGAAGTGGCCTCATCCAGAATCAGCACCGGCGGATCTGCCACCGCCGCCCTGGCGATGGCCAGCAGCTGTCTCTGGCCCTGGCTCAGGTTGGCGCCGTCCCCCGTTACCATGGTGCGGTAGCCGTCAGGCAGACGGCGGATAAAGGAATCTGCATTGGCGATCACCGCCGCCCGCTCGATCTCCTCCTGGGTAGCGTCCAGATTTCCAAACCGGATATTGTCCGCTATGGTTCCGGTAAACAGATGGGTGTCCTGGAGCACGATGCCCAGGCTGTGGCGCAGATCCTTCTTTTTGATTCTGCGCACGTCAATCCCGTCAAAGGTAATGGAACCGTCGCTGATTTCGTAAAAACGGTTAATCAGGTTGGTAATGGTCGTTTTTCCGGCGCCGGTAGAGCCTACAAAGGCGATCTTCTGCCCCGGCTTCGCGTACAGTGAAATATCAGACAAAATCTCCTCGCCCGGACGGTAGCCAAAGGTGACATGATGGAACCGGACATCTCCTTTCAGAGGAATCAGCGGATTCTCCGGGTGTCCCTCGTCCTTCCATGCCCACATGCCTGTTTTTTCCTGGCACACAGTCAGATTTCCCTCCTGATCCCGGCGGACATTAACCAGATCCACAGAGCCTTCATCGATTTCCGGCTTCTGCTCCATCGCCTTAAAAATCCGTTCCGCGCCGGCCATAGCCGCCAGAATGAAATTCCCCTGCTGCGTCAGCTGATTGATCGGCATGGCAGACTGGCGGGCAAACACCAGATAGCTGGCCAGGCTGCCCAGATCAGACCACCCCATAATGACCATTATGCCGCCGATTACCGCAATCAGCGCATAATTAATATAGGAAATGCTGACTACCGCAGGAATCATGGTCGCGGCATAGCCCTGGGCACTGGCGCCGGCCTTCTGCAGCTTTTCATTCCGTTCCGTAAAGCCTTTCAGGTTTTCCTCTTCATGGTTAAAAACCTTTACCACCTTCTGGCCGGCCACCATCTCCTCAATATATCCATCCATTTCTCCCAGATACTGCTGCTGCCGGTCAAAATAAAATTTGCTCCGCTTCGTGCTGTAACGGATATACAGAAACATGGAAATATAGCCGATGACTACCAGGAAAGAAAGCCGCCAGTTCAGCACAAACAGCAGGATCAGCGTCCCCGCCACCTGGACGAAGCTCTGAATCAGCATGGCAAAGCTGTTATTCAGCGCCTCGGCAATGGTATCCACATCGTTGGTAAACAGACTCATCAGATCGCCCTTTCGCCTGCTGTCGAAAAAGGACAGCTCCAGCGTCTGAAGATGGGCAAACAGGTTATGCCGGATCTCCTGCAGGATTTTCTGGGCAGCCCGCACCATGATCTGGGTATAGCCCAGCGTAGACAGCGCCCCGGTTACATAAATCACAGCCGCCGCTGTCACCCCTTTCATCAGCCCCTCCACACTTGCGTCTATCGTAATCTGGTTGACGATCGGCTTGATCATGTAGGTACCCAGCAGATTGGCTCCGGCGCTGACCGTCGCCAGCACTGCCACAGCCAGCAGCATCTTCTTATAATGCCCCAGATATACGCCAAAGGAACGGATTGTTTTTTTCAGGTCCCCCGGCCGTTTTCCATTAGGCTGTCCTGCCATCTTCCCCATCTCCTTTCATCTGAGAATCATAGATTTCCTGATAGATGGAATCTGTACGAAGCAGCTCCTCATGGGTGCCTGCGGCATGTACCCGTCCATCCTCCAGAATAATAATAAAATCCGCTTTCATGACAGAGGTGATCCGCTGGGCGATAATGATTTTTGTCACATCGGTCAGCGCTGCCAGCCCCTTCCGGATTTTTTCCTCGGTAGCCGTATCCACCGCGCTGGTTGAATCGTCGAAGATCAATACCTTCGGATGTTTCAGCAGCGTTCTGGCAATACAAAGCCTCTGCTTCTGGCCGCCGGATACATTAACGCCGCCCTGGCCCAGATCAGTATCCAGTCCGTCCGGCATCCGCTTCAGAAACTCATCTGCGCAGGCTGTCCGGCAGGCCGCCCAGATGGCCTCATCGTCAGCGTCCTGATTTCCCCAGAGCAGGTTTTCCCGGATCGTCCCGGAAAAAAGCAGGTTTTTTTGCAGCACGATACCTACCGCGTCCCGCAGGGCCGCCATATCATACTCCCTGACGTCTCTGCCTCCGACCTTTACCGTCCCGGAGGTTGCGTCATAAAGCCGGGGAATCAGCTGCACCAGCGTGGTTTTTGCCGATCCCGTACCGCCGATGACGCCCACTGTGGCGCCGGCAGGGATATGAAGATTTACATGGGAAAGGGCCGGCTTTTTCGCCTGCCTGGTATATTTGAACGATACGTCTTCAAAATCAATCCGGCCGTCTGTTACCTCCGTCACCGGCTGGGACGGGTTATCCAGCGCCGGCTTCTCTTCCAGCATCTCCCGGATACGCCTTGCGCTGGCCAGAGAGCGGGTCAGCATCAGAAAGACATTGGAGATCAGCATCACAGAGTTCATCACCTGAAGGACATAGCTGAGAAAAGCAGTCAGATCGCCCACTGTCATGGAGCCTGCCAGAATCATCTTTCCGCCGAACCACATAATGCAGATCACAGTAAGATACATCGTCGACTGAAAGGCGGGCTGATTCAGTACCGCATTCTTAAAGGTTTCCAGGCTGGCGCCGGCCAGTCTGTCGTTTACCTCATCAAACTGCTTTGTCTCAAAGTCCTCTCTGACAAAAGCCTTGATCGCCCGGATCGCGGTCAGATCCTCCTGTACTCTGCCGTTTACATGGTCGATAGCCTTTTGCTGCCGCTGGTACAGCGGCCCGATTTTATGGACGATCAGCGCCATAATAATCCCCAGAACCGGCGCGGTAATCACAAAGATCAGTACCAGCCTGCTGTTAATCATAAAGGACAGGCCAATCCCCATAAACAGCATAATCGGGCTTCTGGCCAGAGGCCGCAGTCCGGCATTGACTGCGTTCTGCATCACGGTGACATCTGGCGGCATCCGCGTTACCAGGGACGGCACAGAAAAATGATCCAGGTTCTGAAAATCATATTCCTGCATTTTTTTATACTGCGCCAGCCGCAGCTGCGCCCCCAGGCCGTTGGCCGCCTTCGCGGCAAAGCGGGCGTACATCAGCCCGGTAATCAGCGCCAGAACCGCGCAGCCTGTCATCAGAGCGCCCTGGCGAACCAGAAAGGCCCAGTCCCGGTTTGGCACGCCGATATCAATCAGATCCGTCATCAAAAGAGGAATGATAATCTCAAAGACACATTCCACGCATACCAGAAAAATTGCCAGAATCAGCTCCTTTCGGTATGACTTCAGATAAGAAAACACATACTTCAGGTCATTCATTGCTGTCCTCCTTGTTTACAGCAGCCTTCCTCCCACATTGCGGTAGGCCCGGGCCAGATACCCGACCAGCTGTTTTTTTTCTTCCTCTGAAAAGCCTTGCAGCATCCGGCTTTCCATTTCCATACACCGGCTCTCCCACGCCTGGAATACCTCCTGCCCTTTCCGGGTCAGAGCCACCTCCCCGGTGCGCCGGTCTTTCTTCGACTGCTGCCGGGTCAGCAGACCCTTGCGCTCCATATTATCCAGGGTTCGGCAGATCGCCGATGGATCCACCTCGCAGTAATCTGCCAGCACCCGCTGGGAGCATGGCCCCAGGGCTGTCAGGCACCGCAGCACCTTTGGCTGCCCTACCGACAGGCCCAGCTCGTCCAGATAGGGTCTCAGATAGTTCTGGGATACATGGGCCGTCCGGGTCAGCAGAGTATTAAATCGATATTCCATCATCAGCCGCCTTTCTTTTTGTTTCATAGGAAACTGCGTTCCCTATGAAATAAAAATGCTCTGCAGGATCGCACTGCGGCGGAGTTGAATATATCGCTGAAGCGATCCGCCGCAGGCGGAGAATCCTCCAAAGCAGGATTCTTTTTTATTGACCTATCAATAATTGACAACGCAATATTATATAACAAAAAAGTTATTTGTCAATCTGCGTTTTTACCAAAATATATGTGTTTTTGTTCAGGGGCTGATGCGGCCCGGACGCTTCGCCGAAGGGGACAGGGAAAAGAAACTGTCGCTTGTTCCCAGGCTGGGGAAGTACAAACAAAAATCTCAGATCTATTTGCGGAACCAGTGCCACTCTCGACGAAAACCTGATGTTTTCGTCTCGATAGCCCTTCATCATCAGGCGTTGTGCGCCTGATGATGTCCGCAAATAGATCTGAGATTTTTGCAAGTACTTCCATCCAGCCTTCCACATGCGTCAGTTTCTTTTCCCTGCCCCCTTCAGCGAAGCTGGATATCGGACACATCAGGAACAAAAACACCGGGAAGAGACGGCGGCAGGGGAAAATCCCCTGCCGCTGTTTGAATCATATATTTTAGTCCTGATAACGGCTGCTGTAATGATGGGCCTCTTCCAGCATCATGTCTTTCACCTTCATCAGCCTGGTCTGGGAGCTTCTCTCGTTTTCATCCAGCTTCATGGTAATATACCGGATATTTTCCTGGGTTTCCGGGATTACCACATGCTCCAGGGCGTTTACACGCCGCCTGGTTTTCTCGATTTCGGCAGCCATCAGCTGGCAGGATTTTTCGCATTCCGCCAGCCGCAGCATATCCGGGAGAATGTCTGCCAGACGTTTCACCGCCCCGTCCAGGTCTGCTGAGGTAAAGGCGAATCCGTAGGAATAGATATCGTTGGGATCCGGCGTCCTGGTGCTGTATTCGAAGACAGGAATGTCTACGCTCATTACGTTTTTGGTCTTTGCTTCCAGATACACCTCCTGCTTGGGCGTCATCAGCGCCACATTCAGCGCTTCCTGGGACATCCCGGCCCGGGCCAGGACGAAATGCTGGTTCGCCTCCCGGATGCCCGCTTCCACCTTCTCCCGCAGAGCCTTATTTTCCCTGACCAGAGTCAGAAACTGCCGCATCAGCTCATCCCGCTTGTCCTTTAACAGCTTATGTCCCTTTGTGGCGGTGGCCAGCTTTTTCTTCAGCCGGGTCAGCTCCATCCGGGTCGGATTTACATGTTTTGCACTCATTGGCAGTCAGCTCCATTTCTACTTTTCATCGTAATACTGATCCAGGAACTCATCTTTAATACGTTTCAGCTCGCTTCTGGGCAGAATCCGCAGCAGCTTCCAGCCGATTTCCATCGTTTCCTCAATATCCCGGTTAGTATAATACCCCTGGGATACATATTCCTTTTCAAATTCATCGGCAAATTTCGCGTACAGCTTATCCATATCTGTCAGCGCAGCCTCGCCCAGGATTACCATCAGCTCCTTGGCTTCCTTGCCCCGGGCATAGGCGGAGAAGAGCTGGTTCATCACATCGGCGTGGTCTGCCCTGGTCTTTCCCTCGCCGATTCCTTTATCCTTCAGACGGGAGAGGGAAGGCAGCACATCGATGGGCGGCGATACGTTTTTCCGATACAGCTCACGGCTCAGGATAATCTGTCCCTCTGTGATATATCCGGTCAGGTCGGGGATGGGATGGGTTTTGTCATCCTCCGGCATGGTCAGGATCGGGATCAGGGTAATGGAGCCGGATTTGCCTTTCTGCCGTCCTGCTCTTTCATACAGGCTGGCCAGGTCGGTATACATATATCCGGGATAGCCCCGCCGTCCGGGAACCTCTTTCCGGGCCGCCGATACTTCCCGGAGGTCGTCGGCATAGTTGGTAATATCTGTCATGATAACCAGCACATGCATATTTTTCTCAAATGCCAGGTATTCCGCCGCAGTCAGGGCCATCTTCGGCGTAGCGATACGCTCTACCGCCGGGTCGTTCACCAGATTGATAAACATAACGCTGCGGTCAATCGCGCCGGTCTCCCGGAAGCTCTCCATAAAGAAGTTTGCCTCTTCGAAGGTAATACCCATAGCGGCGAATACAACCGCGAAAGCCTCGTCTGTTCCCCGCACCTTCGCCTGACGGGCAATCTGAGCCGCCAGATTGGCATGAGGCAGACCGGACATGGAGAAAATCGGCAGCTTCTGGCCGCGGACCAGGGTATTCAGGCCGTCGATGGCTGAGATACCGGTCTGGATAAACTCCTGGGGATAGCTTCTGGCCGCCGGGTTCATGGGCAGGCCGTTTACATTCATCCGCTTCTCCGGCAGGATCTCCGGGCCGCCGTCGATCGGCCTTCCCAGGCCGTTGAAGATACGGCTCAGCATATCCTCTGACACGCCCAGCTCCATGGGCCTTCCCAGGAACCGAACCTTACTGGACTCCAGGTTAATGCCTGTGGATGCCTCAAACAGCTGAACCAGCGCGTTGCCGCCATCGATCTCCAGCACCTTGCACCGGCGCTTCTCACCGTCAGCCAGCTCGATCTCGCCCAGCTCATCATAAGTTACGTTCTGTACGCCGCGGACCAGCATCAAAGGACCCGCTACCTCTTCTATCGTCCTGTATTCCTTAGGCATCAGAAGTCCTCCTTTCTGCTCAGCTCTTCTTTAATCTCTTCCGCCAGCATATCCTCCACCTTCCGGAACGCGCCGTCCAGATCCTGTTCCTCTGTATATTTGAAACGGCCGATATTTTCCCTTACCGGCAGGCTTACCAGAGGCTCGATCCCCGCGCCCTGCTCCAGAGCCGCGGCAGACTGGTCATAATAATCCAGGATCAGCCGCATCATCATATGCTGCTTTTTCAGAGAAGTATAGGTGTCAATCTCATGGAAGGAGTTCTGATGGAGGAAGTCCTCACGTATGGAACGGGCAGCCTCCAGGGTCAGCCGGTCAGGAGCGGACAGCGCGTCCATACCTACCAGCTGCACGATCTCGTTCAGCTCCGCCTCCTCCTGGAGGATCCGCATCAGCCGGGCCCGCATATCTGTCCAGTCCTCCGCCACATTGGCATTGAACCATTTTTCCATATTGTCCACATACAGGGAATAGCTGGTCAGCCAGTTTACCGCGGGGAAATGCCGCTTGTAAGCCAAATCAGAGTCCAGGCCCCAGAATACCTTCACGATACGCAGGGTAGCCTGCGTTACCGGCTCGGAAATATCGCCGCCGGCAGGGGATACGGCGCCGATGACAGACAGAGCGCCTTCCCGGTTATCCCTGCCCAGGGATATCACACGGCCCGCCCGCTCATAAAACTGCGCCAGACGGGAGCCCAGGTATGCAGGATAGCCTTCCTCGCCGGGCATCTCCTCCAGACGGCCTGACATCTCACGCAGCGCCTCTGCCCACCGGGAGGTGGAGTCTGCCATCAGCGCCACGGAATAGCCCATATCCCGGAAATATTCGGCGATGGTAATACCGGTATAGATAGACGCCTCACGGGCCGCCACAGGCATATCGGAGGTATTGGCAATCAGCACCGTCCGCTCCATCAGGGATTTTCCGGTCTTCGGGTCTTTCAGCTCCGGAAACTCGTTCAGTACGTCAGTCATCTCATTTCCACGCTCGCCGCCGCCGATATAGACCACGATATCCGCGTCTGCCCATTTCGCCAGCTGATGCTGCAGCACTGTTTTTCCGGAACCGAAGGGGCCGGGTACCGCCGCCACGCCGCCCTTGGCAATGGGGAAAAGGGTATCCACTACCCTCTGTCCTGTCACCAGCGGCATATCCGGGGACAGCTTTCTCTGATAGGGCCGCCCCTGGCGGACAGGCCATTTCTGCATCAGGGTAATGGGATGCTCCTTCCCTTTCCTGTCTG
The DNA here is from genome assembly GCA_944383605.1 of uncultured Lachnospiraceae bacterium. GTDB lineage: Bacteria > Bacillota > Clostridia > Lachnospirales > Lachnospiraceae > Paralachnospira_A. Next base: position 7,427 of record CALWQE010000019.1, on the reverse strand, counting down.
TAATAACTGCCACCGTATCGGTTACAGTGTACTCCCCGCCTTTGACAGAGGTCAGCGTTCCGCTCAGGGCAGGGGGAACCATAATCTTCTGACGGACAACCTCTGTCTCCTGTACATAACCCAGGATATCGCCGCCGGCTACCTCGTCCCCTTCCTTTGCTTCCGGCTCAAACTGCCATCTTTTTTCTCTGTTCAGGGACGGCACCTCCACGCCCCGCTCCAGCAGGTTGCTTCCGGTCGCCTCCATAATGGCGTCCAGAGGGCGCTGAATACCATCGTAAATACTGCCGATCAGCCCCGGCCCCAGCTCCACGCTCATGGGTACGCCTGTGGATTCCACCGGCGCGCCGGGCCCCAGGCCGGATGTCTCCTCATATACCTGGATTGAGGCCTGATCCCCATGCATCTCTATAATTTCGCCGATCAGCCGCTGTTCGCTGACACGCACCACGTCATACATGTTGGCGTCACGCATGCCTTCGGCGATTACCAGCGGGCCGGCCACTTTTTTAATTGTGCCTTTGCTCATTCCATAACCTCCTATTGACCGTTAAAGATAATATCAGAACCTACCGCCTGCTCTACCGACTTTTTAACAGCCATCATTCCCCGCCCGGTATTGCCGGATGCGCCGGGGATCAGTATCACAGCCGGAAGGCCAGCCTCCGCGTAACGGTCGATTTCCTGCTCTATCTGAGCCGCCAGGGCTTCTGTAATATAAATCACAGCGTAACCGCCCTCTGCCAGCTCCCGCAGTTTTCTTCCGGCCTCCTTCGGATCGGTGATGGAAAACGGCTCCAGTCCCAGCGCGGCGAAGCCGTATATGCTGTCCTGGTCGCCCATTACCGCTATTTTATACATACGTTTCCCTCACCCTTTCTCTGATTGCTTCCGCCGGCAGTCCGTTCCGTTTGCCGGCGAGAATAATGCGGACAGATTTAATCTCGCTGTCTCTGGCCAGAATATATGCAGCCAGCGGCCCGATCCCGAAAGGATTGTGAAGCTGAGGCCGGATTCTCCGGATCAGAAGATTATCACACCACCGCTCGAAAGCAGAGGGTGACTTTCTCAGCTCCAGCGCGCCGTCGCTGTAATCTGTTTTTTCCAGGTAAGCCGCCACCGCTTCCTCTGACTCCAGCGCCGCTTCTGTCAGCGCCTTCAGGTTCAGCGTCCCGCACTCCACCAGAGCCGTTTCCAGAAACGTTCTGTTTTTTCCGGTACGGGATGCTCTCACCGCGATTTTAATATCCGCTGCAGCCACTGTCAGCTCGCCGTACAGCTTCAGAAATTCATTGCCGGAGCTTTCTCCCGCCTTTCTGACCGCTTCCAGAGCCGCCCGGTCGATTATCATATCGCACAGCTGGCCGTCCCCGGTATGGAGCAGGGCTTTCATCCCTTCCTCCGCCGGCTCCCGCATACTTTCCGGAAGAATGCTCAGGTCATTTTCCCGGATCGCCTTCTGAATATCCTCCACCGGTACGGTTCCCTGGCCGAGATAAATATTGGTAAAAGGATTTTTGCTCTTACATTCCTTTATGGCCGCTTTCAGATTATGATAGTCGTTTACATATAAGAACACATCAAAAACTGACATGTCCTTTACCAGTTCCTGCATCAGTCCCCAGGTCTTCTTCTGCTCTTCGGCCAGCATCCCGTCAGAATCCTCGGGGGCGCCGCCGTCCCAGCCTTTTTCCCGGAGCAGCCGCATGCAGGCAGCCTCGTCGGGCGCCGCCGCCAGCTGCTCCATAAAAGGGGATGTGAGCAGACGCAGCTCTCTGGAACGGATGCGGGCAACTGCGTAAAGATATTGGTTTTCTGCCATTGCCAGTTCCTCCTGTCTCGTCCCTTACAGGAACAGAATTTTCTGCACCACATCCTGCAGCTGTTCGCCGGCAGCCTCGAATAATGCGTCAAAAGAGCAGTTTTCTTCGATACCGCCATAGGAGAGGATAAAGCCCCCGTCGATATCTCTTGCTTCCTGAGAGATTTTCAGCGTTGCTTTTTTCTCTTTCAGCGCGTTGTTCAGCCGGTCTTCCATATCCGCCGGCAGACGCTTCAGATCTTTTTCAGAAAAATAAATCGTTCCCTCTTCTCCCCGCATCGCCGCCTTGGACGCCAGTCTGACCAGCGTCTCAAAATAAGACTCTGCCTCCATATTTTTCATATTTTTCAGCGCCTGCTCCAGCACCTCCTGTACCAGACGCTGCTTTAAAGCCAGAATCCCCCGCCGCTTCTGAAGATCCGCAGCCGACTGTCCACGCTCCAGAGCATCCTTCACCGCATGCTCTGACCGTTTCTCAATCCGGTCGCACTCCGCCTGGGCAGACTCCCGGGCTTCCTTCACAATCTCGTCCGCCTCTGCCCGGGCTTCTCCTATGGTTCTGGCAGCGATATCTTCTGATTCCTGCCGGATCTGGCCGATAATCTTGTCTAATCCTGCCATTGTTTCGTTCTCCCTTCCACAGATCAGATTGCCAGGCCGCCGATACCAAAGATCGCCAGGATAGAGATCAGCAGCGCCAGAATCGCGTAAGTCTCAACCATAGCGGGGAAAATCATCGCCTTACCGAACTGGTCAGGACGCTTTGCCACCAGGCCGATAGACGCCACAGACGCCTGCGCCTGACGGATCGCTGATTTATAGCCTACAAAAGCCATGGGCAGGCAGGCTACCAGATAAAGCATCCCTTTGATTACGGAAATATCAGAGCTTCCGCCCATGATACCGATCTGGGTCAGGGTTACGAAGCCGATCAGCAGGCCGTAAATACCCTGGGTACCAGGCAGCAGCTGAAGGAGCAGCACCTTACTGAACTGAGCAGGGTCTTCTGTTACTACGCCGGCAGCCGCCTCGCCTGCCATGCCTACGCCGATGGAAGAACCGATTCCCGCGCATAACGCTGCCAGCACTGCTCCCAATAACGCTAATATTACTCCAATGTTCAACATAATCAAATATCCTCCTTAACATTATAATATTTGGTGTGTACGGCAAAGGGCTGGAATTTTCTTCCGCCGCCGTCATAAAACTTTCCGAAAAACTCTACATATTGCAGACGGTTGGTATGGACATAGGCGCCCATAGCGTTAATCGCCAGGTTCAGGGCATGGCCGATCAGAAATACCAGGATAAAGAGAATGGCTCCCGGTATGGTGCCGCGCAGCATACTGCCCAGCTGGTTAAATACAGTAGAGATTACGCTGGTAGCCAGTCCCAGAGCCAGCAGCCTGGAGTAGGACAGGATATCGCTCAGATAGGAAGTAATTCCATAAGCGCCGTATACGCCTTTTAACAGACGCTTGCCCCAGTTCCGGGATTCCCGGCCGCTGGTGAGAACCACTCCCACAAAGCCGGCAACCGCCACCACAGCCGCTCCGACTCCGATCACAGCAGGCAGGGTAAAGGTCAGCTCCAGCATATTGGTAATCATCGGCATCGTCAGCAGATATACAATACAGCCGCCTACAAACATGTACCAGAAAATGACATCATAGACAGCGTCTGCGAAAGCGCCCGACTTTACCTGGGTATACAATTTCACCGCCAGTCCGGTAAACAGATGGATAATGCCGAAGGAGAAGGAAAATACCAGCATTTTCATCGGCAGGCTCACCGGCTCAAACCACAGAGGCGCCAGCCGGATATCCGGTCTGTTGAAAAAGGTAGTGGCGATGACATTCACCGCGTCCCCGAAGAAGCTGCCGAACATAAAACCCCAGAAGGTAGTGGAAATACCGCAGTATAAAAACATTCTCAGGGTTTTCTTCATGCCCGCTTCCATATTGGGACATTTTTTCATGGCAACGGCACAGGCGATAATTAATATAATGCCATATGCCGCGTCTGACAGCATCAGGCCGAACAGCAGATAGTAAAAAGGCGCCGTCACCGCCGTAGGATCCAGCTCTCCCTTTCCGGGCAGGCTGTAGCCTTCTACAATGCCCTCTACCGGTTCGGCAAATTTGTTATTGTGAAGCAGTACCGGCACATCCTCATCCTCTCCGGGATCAGAAAATTCCGTATAAACCTCGAACCGCTGGTTCAGCGCCTGCTCCATAGCGGGAACCCGGTCTGCCGGAATATATCCGGTAATCAGGAATACATTTCTCGACTGAGACAGCCGGTTTAATACCTCGTATTCCTCCGCCTGCATCAGATAATAGTCCATCTGGAACTTGATCTGTTCTCTCTGGGAAGCCAGCCCGGCGATTTCCTTTTCCTGCCCGCTGATTTCTTCCCTGATGCGGCGGTATTCTTCCTCCAGCTCCTGCCGGCGTCTGGCCGGCGTTACCGATGAGGAGGGCGCCTTCTCAAATCCCAGTCCCTTCAGCGCTTCATCCACCGTCTGGAAATCCTGACGGCCGCACAGAAGGAAATAACAGGACTGCACCTTGGATGAACTGACCTCTGTCAGCTCCACCGGCGCCTCTGTCCGCTCTGCCAGCAGTCTGGACAGCTCCTCCTGGCTGATCTGTTCCGGGAAGGAGCCGATCAGGGCTCTGGTGCTTTTCGTTCCCTGGAAATCCAGGGGCAGATCGAAGGAGCTCCACGGAACCAGCTCTTCCATCTGCTGCTCCAGCTTCGGCAGGACGCCCCGCTTCTCTCCGATCTCCTTCGCCAGCGTCAGTATCCTCTCGATGACGGCGGCTGTCTCCTCTCTCTGGCTGCCCATTTTCTCATATTGGTCAACCGATATGATCTCTCTTCCCGCAAAAGCGGCCAGCAGTCCTTTCTTCTCCGGCGCGTACCGGTTCAGCACCTCCAGCGCCTGCTGAGCCTGGGAGGCTTTTTTTTCATCCGCAGCTTTGTATGACAGGACATCCTTCTTCTGAAAGACGGCGTCATCCTCCATACCGGCGCTTACTTCTACCGCGCCCTGGCGCTGCAGGAAATCCAGGACGGCTCCGCGATCCTTTTTCATACCGCAGATCAGCGCCTTTTTCATAGACACGACTGCCAATTAGATTCCTCCTCTCATAACAGCTCCGAAAGGACGGCTTCCACGGCCTTCTGACGCTTTTGGGCTACCGCCTGCTCCAGCGCCTGGCCCTCCCTCTCTTCCAGGGCCTGAGCTTCCTCCAGCATCTGCCGGCAGCGTTCATCGGCTTCCTTCATGGCCTGGGCTGCTTTGGCTTTCGCTTCCCGCGTCATCTCATCCTTTAAAGAGGCTGCATCTTCTTTTGCTTTCTGCACAATCTGTTTTGCCTCTTCCTTCGCTGACTGCTCTGCTTCCGTTGCCTTGGTTTCTGCCTGGCGGATCGCTTCAATGATTTCCACAGCCAAACCCAAATCCTCCTTTCTCCTCTGGTTCTTTCAGTAAAGACATGACCATTATACCATAATTATTTCAAAAATGTAAAAATTGACTTAACTTTAATGGTATCTTTACGTCCTTAACAGAAATATCTTCATAATACCTATAATATATCATTCATTGCCATTTTAATCAATTCAGTGTTTTTACAAAAAAAGCCTGTATAGTTTGTCTGTTTTTTAACTATACAGGCGGAACAAAAACACAGTTTACTGTCCGTTTTTCTCCCGGAATGGCTTCGCCAGCAGGAAAAAGCCGAACAGCAGGCCATTGATTACCAGCGCCAGGGGAATCTGGGCCCAGGCGATAGACTGGCCCTCCAGCACATCTGCCGAGTAGGTTCCGGTAATCACCGGCGCCAGATTATTGTTCAGGAAGTGCAGGATCACCGGCACCCAGATGTTATTGGTTTTCATATAAGCGTAGGCGAAGAAAATCCCCAGCGTCACACAGGTAATGATCTGGGAAACCACCATGATAACGCCCTGATCCGGGCTGACATAGTAGAAAAAGTCTACCGGCAGATGCCACAGCCCCCACAGAACGCCCAGCAGCAGGACGCCGCCCCGCAGGCCGAATTTTTTCTGGAGGAACGGCTGCATATAATATCGCCAGCCATATTCTTCCCCAAAGAACGCCACAAATACCACAAAAAAGTTTACCGGCATCGTAATCAGGTAAATCCAGGTATAGGGGCTGGCCATGAGCGAGCCAAACAGTTCCAGCTGGCCGCCCAGCCCGTAGGAGACTGCTGTCCTGAGAAAATACAGAAGCAAAAAGAGCAGGATACATCCTGCCGCTCCTTTCCAGTTCCGCCATTTCAATCCGTAAGCCGCCCGCCGTTCCTTTCCGGCGATCAGCAGGAAGATCCAGCAGAGCACGCTGCCTCCAATCAGAATATAATTTACCGCCAGATACCATACAGAAACAGAGCCGGCTTCTGTTCCCAGCTCCCGGTCCGGCAGCACTGCTGAAAGAACCGCGCAGACAGCCATAACGGCAGTAACCCCGATAAAGCAGCGGTAAAATCCCTTCGGCAGCAGCCGGTCGTCCCTGCGGGTGAGCAGGAAGGCCAGCATCACCCCTGCCGCCGGATACATCATCTGGGCGTTGGGAAATACGCTTAAATCTGCCCGCCCATAGGCGGCCCACATCAGCAGGCCCATCAGATAGGTCAGGCCATAGGCCACTGCCAGATAAATGATAAACTGTTTCTTTTCTGATTTCGTATACATCTTTTACCCTCCGGTATATTATGTCTGTTGGCCCGGGCTTTTTGCCCGGGCCAGTACAGTCTATCATATTCCGCCTTATTATGGTATAAAGATGCCGGAAAGCTTCCCGGATACCATGAACCGGTTCGGGCCTGCCTCTTTACGCCTGTCCCAGCTTCGCGGCGAAGTCCGCCATTGCCTCTGAGATCTTAATCTGCTGGGGACAGACCTCCTCGCACTTCCTGCATCCTACGCAGGAGCCGGGCTGCTTATCCTCCGGCAGGGATGACAGCGCCATAGGCGCGATAAAGCCGCCTTCTGTGAAACAGTGCTCATTGTACAGAGACAGCAGGAAGGGAATATCCAGCTGCTGGGTACAGTGGCTCACACAGTAATGGCAGGCAGTACAGGGCACCGTCTTCTTCTCCAGCATTTTCCGGGCGATTCCCAGCAGCATCTCCATTTCCTTTTCATCCAGGGGACGGTCTGCTTCAAATGTATGCAGGTTGTCCTCCAGCTGCTCCATATTGGACATACCGGACAGAACCATCGTTACTTCCGGAATGGTCTGAAGGAAACGGAACGCCCAGGCAGGGGTATTTTCTTCCGGACGCGCAGCCCGCAGCTTCTTCGTATCTTCCTCCTCCAAAGAAGCCAGCCGGCCGCCGCGCAGCGGTTCCATAACCCACACCGGGATCCGGTAGGATTTCAGCAGCTCCACCTTTTCCTTTGCCTCCTGGAAGGTCCAGTCCATATAATTCAGCTGAATCTGGCAAAACTCCATGCTGCTGCCATAAGCCTCCAGAAAACGCTTCATCACATCCAGGCTGCCATGGGAGGAAAAGCCCAGATGCCGGATTCTGCCCGCCTTCTTCTGCTGGATCAGATAGTCATAAAT
>CALWQE010000018.1 GCA_944383605.1 uncultured Lachnospiraceae bacterium | reverse complement strand
TATTGATCATCGGCTCAATCGCCAGCGTCATCCCCTGCACCAGCCGGATTCCTCTGGTTTTCTGCCGGAAGTTAGGGATCTGAGGCCCTTCGTGACGGGCTGTGCCGATTCCATGGCCTACCAGCTCTCTGACCACACCGTAATGATAACGCTCCTCATAAGCATGGATGGCCGCCGAGATCTGGTGGAGATGGTTTCCTGCCTTCGCGTACCGGATCCCTTCAAAAAAGCACTGACGCGCTGCCTCAATCAGCTGACGCGCCTCCCGGCTGACCTCTCCTACCGCCCATGTCCTGGCCGCGTCCGCCTGATAACCGTGATAGATGACCCCGGCGTCCAGGCTGACGATATCTCCCTCGCGGATGATATGCTTCCTGCTGGGAATCCCATGAACCACTTCTTCATTTACCGATACGCAGATCGCAGCGGGGTAGCCCTGATAATTCAGAAAAGAAGGAATACAGCCATAGCTGCGGATCGCCTCTTCCCCGATCCGGTTGATATCCATCGTAGACATTCCCGGCTTCAGCGCCTTTTCCATTTCTTCATGAACCATAGCCAGAATTTTTCCGGCTTCCCGCATCAGTTCAATTTCCCGGGCTGATTTGATTGTCACCGCCATAGGTTTATTCTCCCAATACTTTCACGATGTCAGCGAACACTTCCTCCATAGTCTGGGTTCCGTCTACTTCATGCAGGACATCTCTCTGGCTGTAGAAGTCAATCAGCGGCTTGGTCTGCTGATGGTAAACCGCCAGCCGGTTTTTCACTGTCTCCGGCTTATCATCATCCCGCAGCACCAGCGGACTTCCGCATCTGTCACAGATCCCTTCCACTTTCGTCGGGATATGTACAATATGATAAGTCGCGCCGCAGTTCAGGCAGGCTCTTCTGCCGCTCATCCTGGTGATAATGTTTTCATCCGGCACCTCTACGTCAATCGCGAAATCCACCGCCTCATGACGCTCCTCCAGCGCCTTCTCCAGACACTCTGCCTGAGGAATGGTTCTGGGAAAGCCGTCCAGTACATATCCGCCCGCACAGTCCGGCTGGCTGATCCGATCCATCAGCAGATCCACTGTCAGCTCATCCGGCACCAGCTCGCCGGCGTCCATGTAGGTCTTCGCTTTTTTCCCAAGCTCTGTTCCGTTTTTAATGTTAGCCCTGAAAATATCGCCTGTAGACACATGGGGGATCTGATACTTATCCGCAATCATCTTGGCCTGGGTGCCTTTTCCCGCTCCAGGCGCTCCTAACATAATGATTTTCATACCCTTATCTCCTATATTGTTGACATATTTTGGAAAATATATGCAATGCAGAAAGACTGCCTAAGGCAGGCCTTCTGCATAAAAAGGATCAGTAATTAATAAACAGTCCCTCCGAACGGACATCTTTATAGCTTCTTTGCTGCATCATCGTCTCAATCTGCTTCAGGGTCTCCAGGATTACGCCTACAATAATAATCAGAGAGGTTCCCATAAAGGAGAGACGGGACACGCTGAAAATACCAGAGAATACAATGGGGATCAGCGCCACAATCAGCAGGCCGACCGCGCCGATAAAGATGATATAGTTCAGGATCCTGTGCAGATAATCTGACGTCGGCTTTCCAGGGCGGATGCCGGGGATAAAGCTGCCCTGGCGCTTCATGGTATCCGCGATTTCAATGGGATTAAACGTAATGGATGTGTAGAAATACGCAAACACAATAATCAGCGCACAGTACACCAGCAGCCCCAGGGAATAAACCGGAGCGTCAGGACGGCACCAGTTGGAAGAGCTCAGCCCCATCAGAATCTGTCCGCCGACAGAGGTATAATCCACATCAAAAAACTGTGCGATTACCGCCGGAGTCGTCATCAGGGAAGAAGCGAAAATAACCGGTATCACACCCGCGGTGTTTACCTTCAGAATCAGCGGCTTATTATAGGAACGTCCGGCCGCCATAATACGATTAGACATTTTTGCGGAATTTTGAACCGGGATTCTTCTCTCGCCATCCTGAAGCAGCACCACAAACAGAATCATAGCAAAGAGCACTGCGGCAATCACAATAATTGCCACAACCTTCACTGCCACATCTGCGTCTGCGATGAATCTCTGATACAGTGTCATAAAGTCATCCGGAAGGCCGGAGACAATGTTGATCAGCAGGATTACAGAAATACCGTTTCCAACGCCTTTTTCCGTAATTCTCTCGCCCAGCCACATCAGCATGGCAGAGCCTGCTGTCATGGCTGCTACCGCAACCACTACTGTATACCAGGTGTATACCGGAAGGAGTCCGCTGCCGCCAAATCCGATTACCATAGCGGAGCCTTCGATCAGAGCCAGCACCACAGTCAGATACCGGGTCAGCTTCGCGATTTTCTTTCTGCCGTCTTCGCCGTCTTTCTGCAGCTCTTCCAGCTTCGGAATCGCGATGGTCAGCAGCTGTACTACGATAGATGACGTAATATAGGGGCTGATGTTCAGTGCGAAAATCGACATGGACATAAAGGAGCCGCCTGTAATCGCGTCAAAGAAATTAAAGGCATCGCCAGCCTGCCCCTGAAGCAGACTGGCAATATAATTGGTATTTACACCTGGAACCGGAATTTCACATCCGATTCTGACTACGACTAAGATGAAAAACACAAATAAGATTCTGTTCCGTATCTCCTCGATCTGAAATGCTTTCTTAAGTGTTTTTATCATATTAGATCACCTCGCAGGTTCCACCTACCGCCTCAATTTTTGCTTTTGCGCCTTCACTGAAAGCGTTTACCTTAACGTTCAGCTTCTTGGTCAGCTCGCCGTTGCCCAGAATCTTCACGCCGTCGCGGGGGTTCTTTACCACGCCGCTCTCAATCAGAGTCGCTACTGTTACCTCGGCGCCGTCCTCAAACCGCTCCAGAGCAGACACGTTGATTCCTACGATTACCTTGGAATTTCTGTTGGTGAAGCCTCTCTTGGGGAGTCTTCTGTATAAAGGCATCTGACCGCCTTCAAACCCGGGCCTTGTAGCGCCGGAACGAGCCTTCTGACCCTTGTGGCCTTTGCCCGCTGTCTTTCCGTTTCCTGAGCCGTGGCCGCGGCCTCTTCTGAAATTATCGCTGTGTTTGGAACCTTCCGCAGGCTGTAAGTTTGATAAATCCATTCCCTGCACCTCCTTGCTGTAATTAGATTTCCTCTACTTTAACCAAATGCTTTACATGCCAGATCATGCCTCTTACCGCGTCGTTATCCGGCAGCTCCACTGTCTTATTTACTTTCTTCAGGCCAAGGGCTTCGACAGTTTTTCTCTGCTTCGGCACAGCGCCAATAGGAGATTTCACCAATGTGATCTTTAATTTATCTGCCATTTTATTTCCCTCCTTCAGCCGATTAACTCTTCTACAGATTTTCCGCGGTGCTTCGCCACTTCCTCGGGAACCTTCAGCGCGCCCAGACCAGCCAGCGTTGCCATAACCACGTTCTGCTTGTTGTTGGAGCCCAGGGATTTGGTACGGATGTTTTTAATGCCTGCCAGCTCTACCACCGCACGCACAGGGCCGCCGGCGATTACACCGGTACCTGCGGAAGCCTTCTTCAGCAGAACGGTAGCGCTTCCGAACTTGCCCAGGAAATCATGGGGGATACTGTTATTCTCATCAACAGGAACGGTAATCAGTTTCTTTGCCGCATCCTCTTTGCCCTTGCGGATCGCCTCCGGGATCTCCGCTGCTTTTCCGATGCCTGCGCCTACATGGCCGTTTCCGTCGCCTACGACAACCAAAGCTGAAAATCTGAAGTTACGACCGCCCTTTACTACCTTCGTAACACGCTTGATCGCAACAACTTTTTCTGTTAATTCTAACTGGCTGGCATCAACAATTGTACGTTTCATGTGTTTTCCTCCTTGATTAGAATTCCAGACCAGCTTCTCTTGCCGCGTCTGCTAAT
>CALWQE010000017.1 GCA_944383605.1 uncultured Lachnospiraceae bacterium | reverse complement strand
CCATCAGCGCTACCGAAGCGATCTGCCCGCTCTGCAGCTTGGAGCCCTCCCGGTTAGGGAAATTTCTGGTGGAGTGCCGGATACTGAAGCCATTGTTGGCAGGCGTGTCTCCCGCACCGAAGCAGGGCCCGCAGAAAGCAGTCTTCAGGACAGCTCCCGTTTCCATCAGCTTCGCTGCCGCGCCGTTTTTAATCAGCTCCATATACACAGGCATACTGGCCGGGTAAACGCTCAGAGTAAACTTTCCGCTGCCAGTGCTCTTTCCCTCCAGAATATCCGCAGCCGCACAGATATTTTCAAATCCGCCTCCGGCACACCCGGCGATAATACCCTGGTCTACATACAGATTGCCATCCACCACCTTATCCCTCAGGGTAAAAGAAACCTGATCGCCCAAGCTGACCTTCGCTTTCTGTTCCACATCAGCCAGAATATCGTCCAGATTCGCTTTCAGTTCCTCAATCGTATAAGTATTGCTGGGATGGAACGGCATGGCGATCATAGGCTTTACCTGGCTTAAATCTACCAGAATCATCCCGTCATAGTAAGCCACCCGGCCAGGATTCAGCTTTTTGTAAGCATCCTTCCTTCCGTGAATCTCCAGATAATCCTCTACCTTTTCATCTGTTGTCCAGATAGAAGACAGGCAGGTAGTCTCTGTGGTCATGACATCGATGCCGATCCGGAAATCTACGCTGAGATTTTCCACGCCTGGCCCTACAAATTCCATTACCTTATTATTCACATAGCCATTGGCGAATACCGCGCCGATAATTGCCAGCGCCACATCCTGGGGGCCTACCCCCGGTTCCGGTCTGCCGGTCAGATAAACGCCTACCACATCAGGCATATTTACATCATAGGTGCGGCCCAGCAGCTGTTTGGCCAGCTCGCCGCCGCCCTCTCCGATGGCCATCGTACCCAGGGCGCCGTAACGGGTATGGCTGTCTGAACCCAGGATCATCTTCCCGCAGCCTGCCAGCATTTCCCTGGCATACTGGTGAATAACCGCCTGATGAGGCGGAACATAAACTCCGCCGTATTTCTGGGCGCAGGTCAGGCCAAACATATGATCATCCTCATTAATCGTCCCGCCTACCGCGCACAGACTGTTATGGCAGTTGGTCAGCACATAGGGAATGGGAAATTCCGTCAGCCCGCTGGCCCTGGCTGTCTGTATGATCCCCACATAAGTAATATCATGGGAAGTCAGACAGTCAAATTTAATTTTCAGCTTCTTTGTATCACCCGATGTATTATGGGCCTGCAAAATTTCATATGCCATCGTTGCCCTGGCCGCTTCTTCCTTCGAAGGAGCAGGGCATCCTGTTTTTGCCGCAATTTTGGCAGGGGCTTCCGGTGTGCCGGCAATCACCTCATTGTCCGCCAGATAAGCGCCGCCCTCTAAAAGTGTAACCATTCACCCAAACCTCCTTTTATATTTTATTCCCTATCAATTATGGGTGATAAGTTCTCTTTCGTCAAGTAGGCTTTTCTATTTCCCACAATACCCAGGTCATATTTTCGTTAGCCCTTTTTCTTTACGGCGACACCCGGAAGCTGACGCTTACTTTGAAGAGGTCGCCGTCCAGGTATACCTGAAACGCTCCGTTGTGGAGCTCGGTCAGGCTTTTGGCGATGGACAGTCCCAGGCCGCTGCCTTCTGTTGCCCGGGCCACATCCCCCCGGATAAACCGTTCTGTCAGCTCCTGCGCGTCAAAGTTCAGCGGAGAAGCGGAAATATTTTTCATGACGAAAGATACCTGATCCTCCAGCTGGACTACCCCGATATATACCCGTGAGCCTCTCATGGCATATTTCAATGCATTCTGGTACAGATTCTCCAGAATTCTCCATACCTGCCGCCCATCCGCTTCGATATAAATGCTTTTCTCCGGAACTGTAGTGACCATCTGCAGCCGGGCCTCATCAAAACGGGCCTGAAATTCCCCGTCAATCTGTTTTACCAGCTGGCAGAAATCAATCCGTTCCAGATCCAGCGCCACATTGCCGGAGCTGACCTTGGACGCCTCAACCAGATCCTCGATCAGATTTTTCAGCCGCTGAGATTTTTGTTCCAGAATCCTGATATAGCCTGCGGCTTTCTCATTCTGGATATCCTCTCGCTTCAGCAGATCCACATAATTTATAAGGGAAGTCAGCGGCGTCTTAATATCATGGGACACATTGGTAATCAGGTCTGTCTTCATCCGCTCGCTCTTAGTCGCTGTTCCCACCGCCGACATCAGTCCGTCTCCAATATGATTAATACTGTCCGCCAGCCTGCGCTCTTCTCCGGTCATTTTCGTCAGGTCAATCTTGCTCTCCAGCTTTCCTTTGCTGATGGCCTCTACGCCATCGAGAATTTTCTCTTTCTGCACCGCTTTCAGCAGGAAGGCCGCCAGTACCATGGCATAAAGGACAATCAGTAAAATTGCCGCAAGCATCACCAGATACAGATACCGGCTCTCTCCTGCCTCCCGGAAATGAGCGCTGCCATGCCAGAGCATCGCACCCAGCAGGACATTGGCCGCCGTCCAGCCCAGGAAGGCCGCCGCCGTCCGGACTACCGGCTTCTGATGAGCAGAAAATTCCTCCATGGCCTGCCCGGCCTTTTTGGCCAGCCCCGGCAGCAGAGACGGCTCGCACAGCTTTCCGGCCCGGATGCGCCGGATAAAGCTAAGCCCTCCCGTCAGCAGGATAAAATAGTTGCCCAGCCAGCTGATTGCCTTGGAAACCGGGAACAGCCCGCCCTCTGTATGAATCACCGGCAGCCAATTCCAGAACAGCAGCAGACCTGCGGTCACTGCCAGCTCTCCTTCTATATACCACAGATCCATGCCTGAGAGTATGGTAACTTCCTCGCCTGCCCGGTTAAAGGCTCTTCCGGTGCGGAAGGTAAGCCAAACCAGCGTAATGGCCGATACCGCCGCCGATACCAGGAAAACGATCAGACATCCGTTAAAAATATTTTTATAAAAAGCCAGCTGCGCCTGATTCAGCTCCCGCTCCGCTCTGGCCGCCGCTTCGGACTCTGCCCGGGCCGCTTCTTCTGATTCTGCCTGCTCGCGGGCAGAGGTCTGAGCCGCTCTCAGCACATCCGCTGTCTCCGCCCATCCGGCCTCAATGGTATATACCGGCTGGCTGCTGATCTTATACTGGTGGGCCGTCCCGGTAATCTCCGGCAGGTCATAATAGCTCATACCGGTATCATAGCCGGACAGATTGGTTTCCACCTCTGAATCCGGCATATGCAGGATAAAATAGGCGTCCATCTGCGTATAATCAATCTCATCCTGATAATTATCCACAGCCGTCGGATAAGGGCTTTCCCCGATATAGTAGGAAACCCGGAAGAACAGGCCAGTCTCCTTTCCTTCATATTTTTCCTTCAGCTGGCTGTAGCGCTCCATCTGCTCATTAAATACATTGGTAATACCTACCAGACGGTTTTCATAGGCTACCGGCGCGCCAGGATTATATTCCAGGTCAAAGGTCAGGTCAAAAGCGCACCAATTCACGCCAATCAGGTCATTCCAGTAGGATTCCGCAAAAGCGTCCCCCGATGTTTCTTTCTGTCCGGTGTCATAAGTACCGTACTGTTCGGTAAAATGAATCAGATCCCGGATGGAATAGGAAACAGACTCATCCACAGCATTGATTCCATTGACTACCGTTTTGTTCAGATCGATTTGCCCTTCCCCATCCTCAAATGCATGGACATACCAGGTATATTCGATTGCCTCCTGAATCTGGCTGTAAAATTCCTCCTGAAAATTTTCATCGGTCAGAGAAACATTCTCTGACAACGGTTCTGTCTCCGGCTCACTGCCGTCCTCCGTTCCGGCTTCCGACGGCTCTTCTGCCGTCTCGTCCTTTTCGCCGCCCTTTTCTGTCTCTTCATCATTTTTCCCGGTTTCCTCTGTCTCCTCTTCTGGCTGATAAAAGACAAAAACGCTTCCCCCGGCAGAATCCACCGCGTATGTAATGCCGCACAGCGACAGAACCAGGCAGATTACGGCAATCACATGGATAATCGTAACCGCCATTTTTTTCTGATTCAAATTCTTTCCCTTCATCTGTACTCTCCTCCCTATA
This sequence comes from uncultured Lachnospiraceae bacterium, assembly GCA_944383605.1. GTDB lineage: Bacteria > Bacillota > Clostridia > Lachnospirales > Lachnospiraceae > Paralachnospira_A. The sequence goes on along the minus strand of CALWQE010000017.1, from coordinate 11,244 downwards.
CAGGCAGCTGCTCAACTTTATAGCCGATGCCCCACACTACCTTCAAATATTTGGGTTCCTTGGGATTGATCTCGATTTTTTCCCGGATATGACGGATATGAACCGCCACTGTATTATCCGCTCCTACTGCTTCTTCATTCCATATGTTTTCATAAATCTGTTCGATCGAATATACCTTTCCCGCATTTTTCAGCAGAAACAGAAGGATATTGTATTCGATAGGCGTCAGCCGGATCAGCTCCTCATCTACGGTCACTACTTTTTTGTCGTCATCGATGCACAGACCGCCGGAACGGAAAATATTCGAGCTTTTTTCCGGCATGGTGCCCAGCTGGGTATACCGTCTCAGCTGAGACTTTACCCGCGCCACCAGCTCCAGCGGGTTAAAGGGCTTGGTCAGATAATCATCGGCGCCGATATTCAGGCCCAGAATCTTATCTGCGTCCTCCGATTTCGCAGACAGGATAATAATGGGAATCCTGTTAGTCTCCCGGATTTTCAGCGTGGCCCGTATCCCGTCCAGCCTGGGCATCATCACATCGATTACCAGAAGATGAACCTCTTCCTTCCTTAATATATCCAGCGCCTCCATGCCGTCATAGGCCTTCAGCACCTCATATCCCTCCTGGAGCAGATAAATCTCAATCGCTTCCACAATTTCTCTGTCATCATCGCATACTAAAATTCTGTACATACTTTCCTCCTCCTGGCGCGCCAGCCGCGCCATCCAGGTAATTTGGGGAACCTGTTCCCAAACCGATCACCTCGCTTCCTGATTATATCACGCCTGCTGCCGGTCCGGCCACAGTAACTTATTTACTTTTTTCGGTTATCATCAGTATATCAGTGAATTTTTAATTTCAGAAAGGACAATTATTAAGAAATGTTTAATATTGACAGCTTTTCCGCCCTCATCTAAAATATCAGAAGAAATGAAGATGAAAGAAACCGAAAGGAATGATTAACCATGAAAACAGTCAGACTGCTTCTCCTGCTCCTGCTGCCTGTTCTCTGTCTGTCCGCCTGCCAGAGACAGTCTCAGAATCAGGATCCGTACATTGCAAAAACATCCTATCATTTTAACACAGTTATCACCATACAGATTTATGATTCATCGGATGAATCCATCATCGACCGCTGTTTTGACCTGTGCGAAAAATATGAGAATCTGTTCAGCCGCACCCTGGAATCTTCAGAGCTGTACCGGCTGAATCACGGGGAAATTACAGAAGTGTCTCAGGAAACAGCCGACCTGATTCAGGCCGGCCTGTATTACAGCAAGCTGTCCGGCGGCGCTTTTGATATTACCATCGCCCCTGTCAGCTCTCTTTGGGATTTTTCTTCCGGAAATACCAATCCCTCTCTCCCGGAACCGGAAGCGCTGGCTGAGGCTTTAAAAAAAGTAGATTACACCGGCGTCTCTGTAGAGGGAAGGAAAGTTGTCTTCCGTGAGGAGGGGATGGCTATTGATCTGGGCGCTGTCGCCAAGGGATATATCGCCGACCGGCTGAAGGACTTTCTCCTCTCAGAAGGCGTAAACAGCGCTATCATCAATCTGGGCGGAAATGTTTTATGTGTGGGGGAAAAGCCTTCCGGCCAGCCATTTCATATCGCGGTGCAAAAGCCCTTTGGCGAACAGGGAGAAAATGCCGCCTACCTGGAGATTACAGACCAGTCTGTTGTTTCTTCCGGCGTTTATGAGCGGTATATTACCATAGATGGAGCGCGTTACCATCATCTGCTGGATCCTTCTACTGGATATCCCTATGAGAATGGCCTTACTTCTGTTACGATTATCTCACCCTTATCGGTAGACGGAGACGGCCTGGCCACCTCCTGTTTCTGCCTGGGGTTAGAGGATGGTATGGAGCTGGTGGAAACTATCCCGGACTGCTATGGCATTTTTATTACGGAAGACGGAAAGCTTCATCTTTCCGATGGCCTGGAGGAAGCGATCCCGATCTCTTACTGATCCTTCCTTCCAGGCTGGCGCCCTTACCTGCGCCGGTAAAATTTCTCCACATCGTCGATCCGCGTCCCCATATTCAGCAGCAGCTCGTCAGCGATTACCAGAGCCGCCATCGCTTCCACCACTACCACTGCCCTGGGTACGATTACCGGGTCATGGCGTCCCTTTATTACTGCGGTGATCTCCTCTCCCGCCCTGTTTACCGTCTGCTGGGGCGCGCAGATGCTGGGCGTCGGCTTAACTGCCGCCCGGAAGATAATATCGGCGCCATCGCTGATTCCTCCCAGAATGCCGCCTGCGTGATTGGTCTTCTTTCCTACGCTGCCATCTGCCCGGATACAGAAACTGTCGTTGTTTTCTGAGCCCCGGGATCTGGCTGCCTGAAATCCATCCCCGATTTCAAAGCCTTTCACCGCGCCGATCGAAAATATCGCTGCCGCCAGTCTGGCGTCCAGCTTGCCAAAAACCGGATCTCCCAGTCCTGCAGGAACATTGCGGATGACACATTCAATAATCCCTCCGGCAGAATCCTGTCCCTCCATCCGCTTTTCCAGCGCCTCCTGAGCTTTTTTTGCCGCTTCCCGGTCCGGCATATACAGAGGATTTTCCATAATCGCTTCTCTGGAAAAGTTTCCTGCATCTATGGAAACAGAAGCGATTTCCTTCGTATAAGCATACAGATCAATGCCGGCCCGTTCCAGAATCCGGGCGGCGACTGCGCCTCCGGCCACCCTTCCGATGGTTTCCCGGCCGGAGGAACGTCCTCCTCCCCTATAGTCGCGAAATCCATATTTTGCATCGAAAGTATAATCCGCATGGCCTGGTCTGTAATAAGAAGCAATCTCGCTGTAATCCCGGGAACGCTGATCCGTATTATGGATCACGATGGCAATCGGCGTCCCTGTGGTTTTCCCTTCAAATACCCCTGACAGAATTTCTGCCCGATCTTCTTCCTTCCTCTTTGTCGTAAATTTACTCTGTCCCGGTTTCCTTCGGTCCAGCCACTGCTGGATGTGGCTTTCCTCCAGTCGGATTCCCGATGGACATCCGTCGATCGTGACCCCTACCGCCTTCCCGTGAGATTCGCCCCAGGTAGAAATTTTTAATATGGTTCCAAATATTGATCCGGCCATCGCCCCATTCTCCTTTCCATGCCATCTTCCCGAAACGGGAATGATTCATCCCTAACCGGAAATTATTTCCTGTCCAGGATCTGTCCTTTCAGCGGATTAATTTTTCTTGCCGCTACAGCGATAAAGGCCACGGTACACAAAATCTGTATGGCTGCGCCGATTTCCGTCCACCATCTGTTCATGAGCGGCGCTGCCTCCGTCCCATACCTGGCCAGCAGAAAACCAAATTCCCTGCCGCTTCCTGTCTGCCCGGTAAGGAAGCAGTAAAAAGTAACCGCCGGATTCAGCAGCAGCAGATAAACCCATCTTCCCGCAGAGGGAATAACCGTGTAATCTGCGCTGTTTACCGCCTGCATATACGAAAGCTGATAAATCAGATAAACCACAGCCGAGGTGCCCGCATTCAAAATCATCAGCGTTGTATAAGTAACCGCTGTAGCCGCCGAGGTTTTCTGAAAGAGAGACGACATCATCAGTCCCAGGCTGCCGCTGAACAGCCCTGTCATAATATAATACAGAAAAAGCATAATAAAGTCCAGCTCTCTGATGCCGCCATAGATAAAAACCAGGGACAGCACCGGCGCTCCGGACAAAGTGACGATCAAAATAGTGCGGAAGGAAGCCGCCAGCTTTCCCACGATAATATCCCTGCAGCTCATTCTGGTACTCAGCAGCAGATCCAGCGTCCGGCGCTCCCGCTCCCCTGAAACAGCGCCGGCTGTCAGCGCCGGTACAATAAACATTACCAGTCCAAATTCAAAGCCGGCGATTGTCTCATACAGCCGGATCAGCGATTGATAGGGGATTTCCCCTGTATACTGGATCTCCCGGATCATTCCATACAGCATCATCAGCGCCGCCGCCGTCAGGAGCAGATTCATGCCGAATATAATCCCTGCCATCTTTACGCTTCTGGATGACGTCATTTTTTCCATTTGATAAACAGGATTTGGTTTCATCACAGATCTACTCTCCTTCCTCCGCCTGGTGAAAGCGCTGTATCATAACCTCTTCTTTTCCTTCTGTAATCTGCATAAACAAATTTTCCAGGCTTCCCGGCCTGCGGATAAATTCATATACCAGCACTCCGTTCATGACCAGCTTGTTCAGCAGCCGGGCCTCCTCCTCATGGCTGCCGGAAAAGTTCACCACAATTTTATGATAGTTAAAGGAAACGGTCTGTACCTTCGGATGTTCCCGCAGGATTCTGGCCGCCTCCTCCATTCCGTCATATACCGTTATTTCCAGCGGGTTATTCTGGTTTACCTGATCCATAATGTCGATCAGGCTTCCCCGCAGGATCATTTTTCCCTTATCAATAATTCCAATATCCGTACACATTTCCGACAGCTCTGACAGGATATGGGAGCTGATCACAATGGTCTTTCCTTCCCTGCTCAGGTATTTCAGCACTTCCTTCAGATGATACCGGCTCTGAGGGTCCAGGCCGGAAGCAGGCTCGTCCAGGATCAGCAGCCTGGGATCATGGATCAGCGCCCTGGCCAGGCTCAGTCTCTGCTTCATTCCCCTGGACAAATCCTCCACATAGTCATTGATTTTTCCGGACAGCCCTACCATCTCCAGCAGCTGCTGGTACCGCTCTCTTGCCTGAAGTCCCTGAATCTGATAGGCCGCGGCATAAAATTCCATATATTCAAACACTTTCATGTTATCATATACTCCTGCATAATCCGGCATATAACCGATACATTCCCGGACATAAGCCCTCTCCTTCAGGATATTATGCCCCTCCACCGTCACAGAACCGCCATCCGGCCGCAGCAGGCCTGCAACAATCTTCATTGTTGTGGTTTTTCCTGCCCCGTTTGGCCCGACAAATCCAAACAGCTCTCCTCTGTCTACATGCAGGTCAAAATGATCCAGAGCTACAAATTTTTTGTACCGCTTCGTCAGCCCTCTAATATCCAGCATCCTTTTCCCTCCCTGTCACCGTAATAAACGGCAGGCCTATGCTGTAAATATTGTTTCCATAATCTGTATCCTCATATTTAATCTGAAGCTGATTGTTTTCATTCAGATAGGGCGCCAGCTGCTCTGCTGTCATGATTCCTTCCAGGCTTCCCGCCTCTTCATACTGGCCGCTTTCCCAGTTCATAAACCAGGCCGAACCGTCAAACACATGCCGGTACAGCGTATTCTCACCGGAAGTACATGGATTGACATGAAACGCAACAGAATCGATCAGCAGATCTGAGCCCAGACTATACTGGATCACACAGCTTTCTGATTCCATCATCCAGCTCTCATAGCGGAATGTCCCGGAGATAACCGTTGGCCGCCTTTCCAGCACAGGATAATAAACCTGATTTCCTTCTGTAAAAGCTGTCTCACATTCCTGGCTGACAATGGTAAGCCCATCTGTCTCATATACTTCACTCTCCAGAAAGGATGGTTCAGTCCGCACAAAGCCTGCAGCCATAAACTGTTCTGTCGGTTTGCCAAAGACAGAAGAAATAAAATATTCTCCGCTTCCCCGGTTTTCTTCTCTGAGTGCCCCGCTGACCGTTGAAAAATATTCCGGCGTATAATGCTCCATTTCCTGATCCTTGATCTCTGCTTTTTCTCCATTTTCCAGATCACCGATATAATAAAAATGACCGTATCCCGCAACAAATACATCCGTCAGATTGTAACCTGTCTGATTCTCCACCTCTCCCTCGATTTTGTCGTTAAAAATATGCAGGCTGGCCTTCAGCATGCTGTGGCCGCTGTTTTTTTCTGTCCTCTTCATCAGAAACATGGAGGTCTCAAAAGCCTCTTTGTTTCTGATTTTAATCGCGCTGCAATCCTCCCTGCTTTCAATCTTCAGAATATAATCCTGAAAATCATACTGCTCTCCGTCCAGATAGTAGCTGTCCAGGCCGCTCTGAATCGGCAGAATCGCGTAGGAGGAATCAACGGCAATTTCATTTTCTTTATTGTCCGGCGATTTTACTCCAATAAAATTGTCTTCTCTGATCCAGTCCCCCTGTAACTCCAGCACACGGCAGTACTGTACCACCGGCCCATATATTCTGGTTCTTCCTCCCGCCACATAAATCAGTACCGTAAAGAGGCCGGCACAAAAAAGGACATGATATCCGTAATAAATAGACTTTCGTTTTTTACGCAGATACAAAAAGATCAGCGGGCATACCGCAAACATATACAGCACCAGCAAAACGGCATATGGATAAAGAGGAGGCTCGTTCTTTGCATCAGAAGCGTTTATCAGTGAGGCTGCATCCCAATAATCATATCCGCTGCCCATCAGCGCGCTGCTGCTGATATGATCCAGCCGCTCTGATCCCATAACAGACCGGAAAATTTTTCTTATTTCTTCCTCATCCTGGCTGAACAAATCGCCTGAATAATAATAGCAGCAGCCATTTCCATATATTTTCCAATCTTCCTGGCTGCTTTCATTCATAATACAGACGCCGCCCTGTTCAATCCACTGCCACAGAACCTTTCTTTTTTCAGCTGTCAAAATCTTTTCCGCTGATGGATTTACAATCATTACATCGATCAGGTTCAGATCCAGCACATGTTCCGGAAAGCTGTCTGTGGAAATATTAATTTCCCGGATACTTAAATCAAAATTGTCTTCTATAATCAGATGATTCAGCCTGGATTCATCATTTTCCAGCCTGTCCAGAATCCCTGTAAAAATTTCTCCGTAATCATTCTGGATATTTAATGTTTCAACGCTGGAATATACCGGCTCCCCCTCCTGATCCAAAACTTCTATCTGGAGCTTTCTGGTATTGTAAAAAATAGGCACATAAAAAATTACTTCCTCAATATACCGGTTCTGAAATGTCAGCTTTTTTTCATAAATATAGGATTCCTGATAAGACACCGGAACAGACAGACGGACGGTTCCTGTTTCAAAATCTCCGTTTTTCTCCGCCCGAATATGGACGGGCACATACCTTCCCGATTTCACAGAATGATATATGCCAAAATCTGCTGAAACCTGAACGGGAGTTTCTTCTCCCAGCGCCAATACCGGACAGGAACACAGCAGGGCCAGACAGATGCATAATATCAGATATTTTAATTTTTTCGTCATACGCCCACCCTTTCAAAATTTTCTTTTTCCGGGTCGAAATCTCTGGGCAGCCTGATGATAAACTTTGTTCCTTTCAGAGAGCTCTCCGCCTGAATATCTCCGCCATGAAGCTGTGCAATATCTCTGGCAATCGCCAGGCCCAGGCCGGTTCCTCCTGTCTCCTCAGACCTGGATTGTTCCACGCGGTAAAATTTTTCAAAAATAAAGGGCAGCTCTTCTTTTGGAATCATTTTTCCGTAATTTGTCACCGTCACAGTCACACATTTTTCTTTTCCTTCGATTTCTGTTATGATTTTTTTTCCCTCCTTTCCATATTTCACCGCGTTGGAAATAATATTGTCAAACAGACGGGCCAGCAGATTGCCATCTCCGTTGATTTCTATTTTTCTTTCATTTGTTTTCAGTTCATATTCCAGATGATTTTCTGCGAAGGCAGGATACGCTTCCTCCAGCAGCTGGGCCAGCAGATTTACCACATCGATCCGCTCCACGCTCATGGTGATCCTTCCGTAGTTTAGCTTTGTCAGGCCAAACAGATCCTCAATCAGATGCTCCAGCCGTTTCGCCTTGGTCAGCACAATCCCGGTGTATTGACTCCGCTGCTCTTCCGTCAGATCATCCCTGGTATGAAGCAGCTCCATATAGCCAATAATAGAGGTCAAAGGAGTTCTCAGGTCATGGGCAATATTGGTGATCAGCTCATGTTTGGTTTTTTCAGATTTTCTTTCCCGTTCAATCAGATTTTTAATTTCTTCTCCCAGATGATTAATTTCCAGAGCCATCTCCGAAAATTCATCATCTCCCACCACATTCACATGAACATTCAGGTCGCCTCCCGACAGCTTCTTGATTCCGTCATAAATTTCCGCAATCAGATTAATTTCCTTGTTTTCCAGGATGAGGAAGCTGACGGTAAAGATCAGAATCCCCGCAAGAATCAGAACAATACAGCTGATTAGATAAATGTAGCTTTCTCTGTAATAGATCCCATTGAATCTGCTGCGGTATTCCATCAGTTTTCCGATCATAGACAGATTCATCACCAGAAAAAATTCCGCCACAACAGTAATCACACCGCTGACAAAAACATTTTTTATCATCTGCTTTTTGAATCCAGACCGAAAACTATTTTTCAATTTTGTATCCTACCCCCCATACTGTTGTAATAATTTTATCCTTCCGGTGATCTTCCTTCAGCTTGCTTCTCAGCCTGCGGATATGTACCATAACCGTATTATTTGCCTCATATACCTTTTCATTCCACACCCGTTCAAATATCTCATCTGTACTGAACACTTTTCCCGGATTAGACGCCAGCAGATATAAAATATCAAACTCAATGGGCGTCAGCTTCACCTCCTCGTCATTGATTGTAACCATATGGTTTTCCTTATCAATGGTAATGCCGTGAATTTGAATACATCCTTTGTGATCCTGGAATTTCTGGCTCCCCGGATTCAGCTCATGATAACGCCGCAGCTGAGATTTCACCCTGGCGCTTAATTCCAGAGGGCTGAAGGGCTTGGTAACATAATCGTCAGCTCCCATGCCAAGCCCCATAATTTTATCCAGATCAGTAGAGCGGGCGCTGAGAAAAATAATAGGAATATTCTTTGTTTTCCTGATCTCCCGGCACATTTCCAATCCATCTGTTTCAGGCAGCATAATATCCAGAATCGCCAGGTCTACCGTATCATATTCTATATAATCAAAGCCTTCCTTTGCGCTGCAGGCCTTTAATACCCGAAATCCATCGCTGACCAGATATATTTCAACCAGATCTGCAATCTCTTTCTCATCATCTACAATCAAAATCGTATTCTGCATCATTTCCTCCTGTCATCGGATTTTTCGGTAATTCTTTCTGTATTTCTTTCAAGCTGTCTTATATGTTTATATTTTATCATATATCATCCGCAATTTCCTTAATTAATTCTTACAAAGTCAGGACGACCGTTCAGCCATGCAGGCCACATCTCTCATCTGATGCAAATCCAATATATAAAGAATCCTGCGGAGCATTTTTTATAGGGAACGCAGTTTCCTATAAAAAAAGTGCCGGCAAATGTTTCACGTGAAACATTTGCAAGCACCACCGTCCAGCCTGGCAACAAGCGGCGTCTCTTTTCCTGTACCCTGCATGGCAGCGTCCGGGCTGCATCAATCATGTGGGGTTCAATCCCACATCCGCCTTACTGCCTGCCCAACGCTTTTTTCAGCGACGCCTCTTCCTCTTTCCCTAAAACAATCTCAGATTCACCGCTTTTAATTTCTTTGATATACAGATAGCATCCTTCTCTGCTGTGGATTGCGTTCATCACAATTCCATTATCCATCTGATCCAGCAGTGTCAGGGCAAAACTGGACTGGCCGCCCATTCCCTTGAACGCGTCGTATTTTACCAGCCCCATCTTCTGATAAGACTTTTGCAGTCTTTTATTCATTCCCTTCATATTATCCTTATTGGCCCTGTCTTCCAGCTTCAGACTTTTAATTTCATCAATCTGCTCAAGAATCCTCTCCTCCAAAGATTCCGCATCCCTGCCTCTCATAAAAGCGTCATATTTCCGATACAGTTTTTTTGTCCTGACAATGCAGATTATTACAGCAATGAATAACATCACCGTCAGGACTCCCATGCCAATCAGAATATATGCGGGGTCAAAAATCAAATTATTCAGCATACTGTTTTTCATTGTTTCCTCCTGCCATGTAGTTTTTATGTCTATGCAGACAGGCCGCGGCGCCCATGGAGCAGCCACAGGCGTGCGGCGGCAAATAATCCGTCATTCACTGGATCCGTTCAAACAATTCCATAATTCTTTCCAGTTCCTCCAGAGAATAATACTCTATTTCTATTTTACCCTGATTATCCTTTTTATTTTTAATATTTACCTTCGTTCCCATAATGGACTTCAGTTTATTTTCCGCATTTTCATAAATCACCCGGTACTGTTCCGCCCTGCTGTCTGATTTTTTCTCTTCTGAATCTTCCTTTGGCGCATTCTGCTTTTTTACCAGCTTTTCTACATCCCGCACACTCAGGCCTTCGTCATATACCTTCATAGCGGTCTCATACTGCAAATCATGATCTTCAATGGCCAGCAAAGCCCGGGCATGGCCGCTGGTAATCATCGTTTCCGCCAGCATATTCTGCACTCTCTCATCCAGCTTCAGCAGCCGCATCGTATTGGTAATAAAGACTCTGCTTTTGGATACCCTGGCCGCCACATCCTCCTGTTTCAGATGAAATTCCTGAATCAGCATCTGGTATGCCATGGCCTCTTCGATGGGGTTCAGATTTTCACGCTGAATATTTTCAATCAGGGAAATCTCCATAATTTCCTGGTCTGTATAGTTTCTGATAATCACAGGTACTTCCCGAAGTCCGGCTATTTTCGCGGCGCGCCATCTTCTCTCACCGGCTATGATTTCATAGCGTTCTCCCTGTTTCCTTACCACCAGAGGCTGAATGATCCCATATTTCTTAATTGAATCAGCCAGCTCCTCCATAGCGTTTTCATCAAAATTCTTTCTGGGCTGTCTTCTATTCGGGTCAATCATCGTAACCTTCAGATATGTATCCGGCTGATTTTCCCTGGCTGTTTCTTCGATCGCCTCAGGTATCTGACTCTGAATCAGAGATTCTATTCCTTTGCCCAGTCCCTTTTTCACCACTCTTCTGCCCCCCTCTCAATTACCTCCTGTGCCAGCAGCTGATAAGCCTCCGCCCCGGCAGATCTGGCGTCGTACATCTGGATGGGAAGGCCATGGCTGGGCGCCTCAGCCAGCCGCACATTTCTCGGAATAATGGTTTTATAAATATTCTGGTGAAGATTATTTTTTACATTTTCCACAACCTGAAGAGAAAGATTGGTGCGGGCATCATACATGGTAAAAACAACCCCTTCCAGCTCCAGCTTCGGATTCAGACGTCTTTTCACCAGCTCAATCGTGTAAATCAGCTGGCTCAGCCCTTCCAGCGCATAATATTCACACTGAATCGGCACCAGAACGGTATCCGCCGTCGTCATAGCATTAATTGTCAGCATACTGAGAGAAGGAGG
>CALWQE010000016.1 GCA_944383605.1 uncultured Lachnospiraceae bacterium | reverse complement strand
CCTTTCGTGTGTAAGGTTTGTTTGGCGATAGACATTATACCAAAAAAGGGAGGTCAGTGCTCTTTTTATTGCAGATTTCCCTTATAATCAAGGTTTTTATTATATTTTGAAACAAAAAAACAGGTAGTATTTGACACTACCGGGATTCGGAAGGAGGAATTTTCATGAAAATCAGTCAGGTATCCGCTGTCTTCTGGAGCGCCACAGGCAACAGCCGGAAAACAGCGGAAACCATCGCCGGAAAGCTGGCTAAGCGTCTGGGCTGCGGCCTGGAGATCAGAGATTTTACACTGCCTGCCGCCAGGGAATCGGATCTGTCCTTTTCCGCTTCGGAAGCGGCGGTTTTCTGCCTGCCGACCTACGCGGGGAAACTGCCGAATAAAATACTGCCCTATTTACAGTCCCGGATTTTTGGAAACGGCGCGCTGGCAGTAGCGGCAGTCACCTTTGGAAACCGCAGCTTTGACAATGCCCTGGCAGAGCTGTGCGCCGTACTGGAGCAAAATCATTTCCACACCGTAGCCGCCGGCGCCTTCGCAGCCCGCCACGCCTTCACCGGCCGGCTGGCCCAAGGGCGGCCTGACGAGGCCGACCTGGCGGAAATGGAGACGCTGGCGGAACAGGCCGCAGCCATCATCCAGTCCTCCGACGCCGCTCCCGCTCCCATTCAGGTGCCCGGAGACAGCGCCGCGCCCTATTATGTCCCCAGGCGGCTGGATGGCCAGCCGGCTAAATTTCTGAAAGCGAAGCCGAAGACAGACCCTGCCCGGTGTACCGGCTGCGGCGCCTGCGCCCGCCTCTGTCCCATGGGGGCCATCTCTGCGGAAAACCCGGCCGAGGTGCCCGGCACATGTATCAAATGCCAGCGGTGTGTCCGCTCATGCAGCCAGCAGGCCAAATATTTTGACGATGCCGATTTTCTCTCCCATGTCGCCATGCTGGAGCAGCATTATCAGGAGCCGAAGAAAAACGCTCTTTTCCCGCACATTCTCCCGGAGCCGGACATATATTAACAGGAAAGCATGATTCAGCGGTGTGCTGTCCGTCCGCTTTTGCCGATGGCTGACCGCCGGCACACCGGCCAGGAGGATGAATGAAAAAAATCGCGGTACTGACGCTGGCTGCCATGATACTGGCGGCAGGGCTTTTCACCGGATGCAAAAAGGAAGCGGCCACAGGGCTGACCCCCGTCACCCTGAGCGAGGTGGCCCACTCTATTTTTTACGCGCCTCAGTATGCGGCTTATGAGCTGGGATATTTCGCGGAAGAGGGAATTGACCTGGAAATTGTAAACGCCTTTGGCGCAGATAAAGTGATGACGGCCCTGATCGCCGGAGAAGCGGACATCGGGTTTATGGGCTCGGAAGCTTCTATTTACACCTATGTCAACGGCGAAGAAGACTATGCGGTAAATTTCGCCCAGCTGACCCAGCGGGCAGGCAATTTTCTGGTAGCCAGGGAGCCTGACCCGGATTTCCAGTGGAGCGACCTGAAAGGCAAAACGGTGCTGGGCGGCCGGGCAGGCGGTATGCCGGAGATGGTATTTGAATATATCCTGAAGAAAAACAATATCGATCCGGCTGCCGATCTGACCATCGACCAGAGTATTGACTTCGGCCTGACCGCGGCGGCCTTTCCCGGCAGCGAAGCAGACTACACCGTAGAATTTGAGCCCCATGCCACCAGCCTGGAACAGGAGGGGGAGGGCTATGTGGTGGCCTCCCTGGGCGTTGATTCCGGCTATGTGCCCTACACCGCCTACTGTGCAAAGCAAAGCTACTTCGAAGGCCATGAGGAAATCATCCAGGGATTCACCAACGCCATTCAGAAGGGGATGGATTATGTCAATTCTCATACCCCGGAGGAAATCGCGGAAACCATCCACCCTCAGTTTCCGGAAAATGACCTGGATACCATCGCCGCCATCATCGGCCGCTACCAGGCCCAGGATACCTGGAAGGAGGACACCGTCTTTACCGAAGACAGTTTTAACCTTCTCCAAAATATCCTGATAGAAGCAGGCGAATTAGAGGAAAAGGTTCCCTATGACAAACTGATCACCACCGTCTACTCTGAAAAGGCTGCTCAGTAATCTCCCGGAAAGCTGCCGGCCCTGTTTCTCACAGGAGCTGCTTAAAAAAGTATCCTGCGGAGCATTTTTGTTTCATAGGGAACGCAGTTTCCTATGAAATGAAATAAAAAACAGCAGGAGAATCAGGGGTTCAGGCTGCCCCTGCGCGCCTGAAGCCCTGATTCTCCTGCCGCTGCCTTTAAGCGAACTGGCTGTAATAAAGGGCTGCGTACCTGCCGTTTTTCTTCAGCAGCTCCTTATGATTTCCCTGTTCCAGAATATTCCCGTGTTCCATGTACAAAATCAGATCTGCGTCCCGGATGGTGGAGAGCCGGTGGGCGATGACAAAGCTGGTTCTGCCTGTCATCAGCAGCTTCATGGCTTTTCCGATTTCCGCTTCGGTGCGGGTATCCACACTGGAAGTAGCCTCATCCAGAATAATCACCGGCGGATCTGCCAGAAATACCCGGGCGATGGTCAGCAGCTGCTTCTGGCCGGCAGAAAGGTTGGCAGCCTCATGATCCACAATCGTGTCGTAGCCCTGGGGCATGGTACGGATAAAATAGTCTGCCTTCGCAGCCCTTGCCGCCCCGATGATTTCTTCCCGCGGCGCGTCCGGCCTGCCATAGGCAATATTTTCCGCCACAGTTCCGCCAAACAGCCAGGTATCCTGCAGCACCATGCCGAAATTTTCCCGCAGCCCCTTCCGGCTCATCTGCGCCGTACTGACGCCGTCCAGCCGGATCTGCCCGCCGCTGACCTCATAGAAGCGCATCAGCAGGTTCACCAGCGTGGTTTTTCCGGCTCCGGTACTGCCCACAATGGCGATTTTCTGGCCTGGCCGGGCTGTGAAGCTGATATCCTTCATCAGCAGGCGTTCCGGCTCGTAGCCGAAGCTGATATGGGAAAAGCTGATCTCTCCCTTTGCTCTCCCGATATCGGCAGGGACGGCCGGATCCGGCCTCTCCTCTTCCTCATCCAGCAGCTGGAAGGTCCGCGCTGCTGACGCAAAGGCCGTCTGGAGAGAATTGATCATATAAGACGCCTCTGTCATCGGCTCCCCAGTCTGGTTGATATACTGGAAAAATGCCTGCACCACGCCCACGGTCATCCTTCCCTCCAGCATGGCCCGGCCGGCAATCAGGGCAATCACCACATGGGACATTCTGGTCAGCAGGCGGATCAGCGGATTGACACAGTTGGTCAGAAAACCTGTCTTTTGGTTGGCGATCCGCACCTGCTCCGCCGCCTGCTGGATATCCCGGATACTTTCCGCCTCATGGCGAAAAGCCTTAATCACATTTCTTCCATTATAATATTCCTCAGCCAGACCGGTCAGCGCGCCAATGGTTTCCTGCTGCTCTGAGGCGTATTTCAGATTTCTCTCTGACACAATTTTTGTGATGCCCATACAGACCGCCATAAAAACCAAAAAGAGCGCCGTCAGGGCTGCGCTGTAATAAAACATCACCGCCAGGGAGCCAATGATGGTTCCCAGCGCCGTAATCAGCTTCAGCAGCCCGGTCTGCATCACCTCTGAGATTTTATCCAGGTCGCTGGTCACATGGCTGAGAATTTCCCCCGCTTTATTCCGGTCAAAAAAACGCAGAGGCAGCCGATTCAGCTTTGCAGCGATCTGCCTGCGCATTTTCAGAATCATCGTCTCCGCTACGCTGGCCATCAGATAAACCTGAAGATAGTAAAAGAGCCATGCCAGAAAATACTGAAGAGCCAGCCGGGCCAGCTCAGCCCCGGTACGCTCCCAGGTCACGGCAAACACCTGCCCGCTGTTTTTGGCAGCCTGTATATTCTCCCACAGATGGTCTACCACCACTGCGCTGTACATGGGATTCCAGATACTCAGGATCACATAAAGCACAATCGAAACCGCCACCACTGTCAGCCGGATTTTCTGATCCCCCAGATAACCAAACAGGCGGGCAGCCGTACCTTTACTCGTTCCGCTTCTCATTCCTCCTGCGCCTCCTTTGTCTGCGACTCATAGATCTCCCGGTAAACCCGGCAATGCGCCATCAGCTCTTCATGGGTTCCGATCCCCGCCATTTTTCCGTCATGCAGCACAATAATCTGGCTAGCGCGGCGTATGGTGCTGACCCGCTGGGCGATAATCAGAACCGCCGCATCCTTTGTTTCCTCTGCCAGCGCCTTTCGCAGCGCCGCGTCTGTTTTAAAATCCAGGGCAGAAAAGCCGTCGTCAACAATATACAGCTCCGGCCTCTTCACCAAAGCCCTGGCGATAGACAGCCGCTGCTTCTGGCCGCCGGAAAAGTTGGCGCCGCCCTGGGCCACATAAGACTGCAGCCCGTCCGGCAGAGAGCGGATCAGCTCCCCAGCCTGGGCGACTTCCAGAGCATGGAGCAGCTCCTCCTCCGACGCCCCTTCATTGCCGTACCGGAGGTTTGAGGCAATGGTGCCGGAAAAAAGCCAGGCCTTCTGCTGGACATAGCCCAGATGATCCCGTAAATAGGCCTGCGGCATTTTCCGGATATCTATGCCGTTTAACAGCACCTGGCCCTCTGACACATCATGGAACCGAAGCGCCAGCGAAGCGATGGTAGACTTCCCGCTGCCTGTTCCGCCGATTACTGCTGTCGTTTCTCCCCTCCGGCATACAAAGCTGAGATGGCTCAGGGCGTCCTCCTGGGCATCGGCAAAACGGAAGGATACGTCCCGAAACTCCAGTACGGCCTCCGCAGGCACGTCCCTCTCCCGGGGATTTTCCTCTGTCTGATCCAGAATCTCCGGCGTGTGCTCTAATATTTCCCGGATCCGCCCGCAGCACTCCAATGCTCTGGGCAGGGTAAGAATCACCATCTGTGCCATCATCAGGAAAAACATTACCAAAATGGCATATTCAATCATAGCGGTGATATCTCCGATCTCCAGAGCTCCCACGCTGATTTTCGCGCCGCTCATATAATAAACGGCAATGATAAAAATATTGATAAAGAAAAAGGATAATGCGTCCAGGTTGGCAAAACGCAGATTTGCCTTGATAGAAGTCGCCGCATAATCTCCAAAGGCTTCATCCGTCCGCTGTTCTTCCCTTTCTTCATTATTAAAAGCCCGGATTACCCGGACGCCGGTAATATTCTCCAGAAATACCTGGGACATCCGGTCCAGCAGCTTCTGCAGCTTTTGAAACAGAGGAACGGCGCTGTATAAAATCCCGCCGGCCAGCAGGCAGAGCACGCCGATTACCGCCAGCAAAACCAGGCCGATCTGGACATCCAGGCGGAAGCACAGAATCAGCGCTGTCACACAGATAATGGGAACCGGCAAAATCAGCTGCACCGTATTGGTCAGGGCCATCTGTATGGTATTCACATCCGAAACCGTCCTGGTTGTAATGGACGCGGTGCCAAAATGCCGGAAATCATAGATAGACAGCTTCAGCGATTTCTCATACAGCGCAACCCGGATATCCCTGCTGACCCGGGACACCAGCACAGCGCACAGATATCCTCCGCCGATGGCGCAGGCGCCGGAAGCCAGCGCCGCCGCCGCCATCAGCGCGCCGGTCCGGCACAGCCGGGCAAAGGGCGCGCCCGCCGTCCCCAGGTTCAGCATCTGGGCCGCCAGCGTAGGAATAAACAAACCGCCCATCACATCCAGCGTCAGCAATACAACAGTCGCAGCAAACAGTTTCCAGTGGGGCTTTAAAAATTGAATGATAAGCCTCATGATAATCCGTCCTTTCCCAGGGAAAACAGAGCTTTTCCTGCTGCGCAAAACGCGCCCGATTATGTTTGCATAATCGAGCGCGCCCGGGGCCTTCTCCGGCGCTGCCGCCGCGGCGGCAGGCCCTCCGGCCTTCACTTTCTCTGATTTTCCTGTACTGCCCGGAGCTCCTTCTGGATCAGCCCGCAAAACTTCCCGGTCAGGCGGGTTAAAGCCTCCCGCTCTTCTTCGTCCAGCGCCGACCAGGCCCGTTCCTCCGCCTGGTACATCTGAACGACATACCGCTTTACAAACGCCTTTCCCTTCTCTGTCAGAAACGCCTGCTTGGAACGCTGATTGCCCTCGCAGGTCTCCAGACGGATCAGCCCCTTTTGCTGCAGCTGCTTAAAGGCTGAATTTACTGTCTGGCGGCTGAAATACAGCTGGCCGCAGATCTGGCTCTGGGTCACAGCCCCCTCTGAAATCGTCAGCAAAGACCAGTAGGCTGCCTCTGACAGCCCGCACGCCTTTGCAAAAAGGGTGTAGGCATGATCCAGTTCCTTGGATACCTCCCAGAATGTCAGGAGCTCATCCGGAACAATTAAATTTTCTTCCAATTCTTTCTGATCGCCTCCAAATTGTCCGAAAACATATTGTATGGATTCGGACAATTTGAAGTATACCTGAGAAAAGATGGATTGTCAAGAGAAATGCAATGTTTTATTCTATCGTTCCTGATCCAAATATCCGGTTCAGCTCCTCCATCGCCTGCTCATCGGCAAATGCCAGGATAAACTGACCGGCCCGGATCACCGTTTCCCCATGGGGGATAATCAGCGCCTCCTCCTCGTAAATGGCAATCAGCACCGACTGTGCCGGCAGCGACAGCTCCGCTACTGTTTTTCCCACGCTGGAGGACTGGTAATCCACCCGGACCCGCACGATGGAATACTCTCCCTTTGACAGCCGCATCAGCGTCATAATGGACTGATAATTCATCTCGTCCGCAATCATATGGCCGATAATATCCGCCTGGTTAATCTTTACGTCGATCCCCATGCCTGCGTTAAACAGCCAGGCGTTGTTGGGATTGTTCACCCTGGCTGCAACCTTTGGCACATCGTACTCAAATTTCGCCATCATGGCCACTGTCAGATTGGTTTCATCCAGGCCGGTAGCGCATACCAGGGCATTGCACCGGGTGATCCCGGCCTTCTCCAGCGTAGCTGCGTCAGTGCCGTCCCCTGTCAGGATACATTCGTCCGGCAACCCGTTTTTCTTCAGCGCCTGAAGCGCCTTGTCTCTGTTCTCGATCACGGTCACGCTATGATGATCCTTTACCAGCAGATTGGCGATATAGCCGCCTACCTGCCCGCCGCCCACAATGATAATTTTCATCTTCCTCTTCCTCCTTTTACAGCTTCAGCAGCTCTCTCGCCTGGACGATAAAGCCCCGCTGCACCGCCAGATAGAGCATGTCATGATATTCGCAGGCCATATCCGGTGCGGGGAAGAGGGATCTGCCCCGCCGCTCCAGGGCAATCAGCTGCATTTTCCCCTCCACAGACAGATTGGACAGCGCCGTTCCCTCCAGGCTGGAATCTGCCCGAACCTTTACGATCTGGATATCCTCATTGCCCAGCTTCCGGATCACCCGCCAGTTTTTATTGTCCTCCAGATATTCTACGATGTTATCCACCTCCAGGCGGGTCACTGACAGCGTGTAAATACCCATCGCCTCAAACATGCGGGCCCGGATCGGATCATACATTCTGGCAATCACGGTAGGCACATGGAAAATGTTTTTTGCCACGCTGGCGATCACCGCGTTCATGGAATCATTGCTGGCGCAGCTGATCAGCACGTCCGCCGTCGTCACGCCTGCCTGCTCCAGAATCTCTTTGTCATAGCCGAAGCCGCAGATCATCTTCCCTGTAAAATCCTCATTAAAGGAGTGAAACGCCTCTCTGTTATTGTCTACCACCGTCACGTCATGGTTCTGTCTGTTCAGATATTCGGAAATGGTAATGCCAAATTTCCCGCATCCTATTACAATTACCTTCAATTTCTCTCTCCCCTTTCTTCTCTTCTTTTCCGGAGCAGCTTCTTTCTGCCTTCTTCTGCGCCGAATACAATAAACGGAATGCAGATCAGATACAGCCACTCTCTGAGCGCAATCGGCGCTGTGTTAAACACGCCGTTCAGGAATGGAATATATATAATCGCCGCCAGAAGCAGGATTTCAATGATAATTCCCGCATTGATATAATGGTTGGAGAATAATCCTCTCCGAAATACGGATTCATAATCCGTCCGGTTATTCAGCACCATACCGATCTGGGAGAATACAATGCCTCCCAGCATCATCGTCGTCGCCTGGGCATAAACTTCAGTGCCTTCTGCCGCCAGCGGCACGCCCGGCCAGCCGTTCATCAGATTTGCCAGGAAATATCCCCCCAGCCCGAATATACTGCCCAGCAGGCCATACCAGATAAAGCCGATCACCATGACATTTTTATTCAGCAGCCGCTCTTTCAGCGAACGGGGCGGCCGCTCCATAACGCTGGCCTCCGAAGCCTCCGCTCCCAGCCCCAGAGCCGGAACCATATCTGTTCCGATATCTATCGTCAGAATCTGCATAATGGTCAGAGGCAGAGGAATCAGCCCGCCGGAGAAAAGATAAACCACAGAGGCCGCCGCCTCCGGCGTGTTGCTGTCAAAGATGTACCGGATAAACTTTCTGATATTATTGTATACCGCCCTGCCTTCCTCAATGGCGCGGACAATGGTGGCAAAATTATCATCGCTGAGAATCATATCCGCCGCTTCCTTCGCCACATCGGTTCCGGTGATGCCCATGGCAATGCCGATATCTGCTTTTTTCAGGGCGGGGGCATCGTTGACGCCGTCTCCTGTCACCGCCACCACATTTCCCATCTCCTGGAGGGCGCAGACGATCCGGTATTTCTGCTCCGGCGCCATTCTGGCGAATACCACTTCGCCTGCCAGCGCCTCCTTCAGCTGGCTGTCATCCATGGCCGCCAGCTCGCTTCCGGAAATCACCCGGGCGTCTTTTCCTTCTATGATGCCGATCTTCCGGGCAATGCTCTCCGCCGTCAGGCCATAATCGCCGGTGATCATAATAATCTTGATGCCGGCGCTGCGGCACAGCTTCGCCGCGTCCTTCACCTCATTCCGGGGCGGATCCTGCATCGCGACCAGTCCGATAAAGGTCAGCTTCCCCTCGATATTATCCGGCGTATATTCTCGGATCGATTCCGGCAGGCTGCCGTCTCTCCGGCTCAGAGGGCGGTAAGCCACAGCCAGCACCCGCAGCCCTTCTCTGGCATACCGGTCATTTGCGTCCATAATCCTCTTGCGGTCTGTATCGGACATCGGCCGGGAGGCAGAGGCGTCATAGCAGAAATCGCACAGCTCCATCACCTCTTTGGGCGAGCCCTTTACAAAAGCGATTCGGCTGCTCCCCTCGAAGGGCTCCCGCAGCTGATGGATGGTGGCCATCCGCTTTCTCCTGGAATCAAAGGGCAGCTCCATGATACGGGGATACCGCTGGAGCATTTCCTCCACATGGATTCCGCCTTTTCTTGCCGCTACGCTCAGACATGC
>CALWQE010000015.1 GCA_944383605.1 uncultured Lachnospiraceae bacterium | reverse complement strand
GTCTTCCGCGCTTACTGTTAATGTAGCCATGTTTTATTCTCCTTTATTACTTTGAAAATCCGCCGCCGATTAGGCGGCATTCATTCAGGGATGCCAAATGCGCCCGCCAGATTTTCATCTTTGGTGGTACGTCAGCTGCCGGGCGCATGCTGGTTTGCTTTGTCAGCAAAACAGCCCTTTCATGCAGGGAACACAAAATTCAGAAAGGGCGCGGCGGCAATCAATATCTGTATCTTTCACTTTCCATGTTCCCATGACGCCAGTATAGCACAGACCATTATTTTTGGCTACCTTAACACAAATACAAACCAGTTGCCCCTTCCGCCCGCTTATGATACAATGTCCGTAAAACGGGCAGGGAACGGCATAGTTTTTCCGAAGCTTTTCGTTTATCCAAATGAAAGATCCGGTCCGGCGGCGAGTCGCCGTCAGGAAATGTAAAATACAGACACCGCGGCAGCGCCGCGGAGGCCAGGCCGCTCCGATGTACTTCCGCACACCAGAGGGTGTGCCGCGCCTGCGGCGCCGTACATCTGCGCTGCCTGCCCCATCGTCATTCTGGTGCGCCCTACGCTGCCCGCCCGCCGGCACACAGAGTCCCATCGCAGTCTCTGTATGCCGGCGCCTGCTTTTTGACAGAGTCTTTTTGAGAGTTCAAAAGGAGGAAAAATCGATGTACGACCTGTGGAAATACTGCACATCCGAACACTGCCGCCAGCTGCTGATTTCCCTGAATCTGTTCAGCGGCCTGTCCGTCAGCGAAGAAGGGCAGATCGCCTGCCTTTATCATCTGAGCCGCCGCCCCGAGCAGCACTATCAGGAACTTCGTATTCCGAAAAAAAGAGGCGGCTTCCGTATCCTGCATGCCCCGGACAGTCTTCTGAAAACCGTTCAGCGCAATATTCTCAGGCATTTCCTGGAGGAGCAGGCAGTATCCCCCTGGGCCGCCGCTTACAAAAAAGGCAGCTCCCCCGGCCAGAACGCCCGGTTTCACACCGGTGCCCCGCTGATTATGAAGCTGGATATTAAAGATTTCTTCCCCAATATCACCTTTCCCATGGTATACCAGCGGGCCTTCTCCAGCCGGCTTCTGCCGCCGGCCGCCGGTATGCTGCTGACCAGCCTGTGCTGCCTGGAGGAACGCCTGCCCCAGGGTTCTCCCGCTTCCCCTTATATCTCCAACCTGGTGATGCGCCCCTTTGACGACTGCATGGGCAGCTGGTGCCAGCATCAGGGCATCCGGTACAGCCGCTACTGTGATGACATCACCTTCTCCGGCCAGTTTGACAGCAAGGCTGTCTATCGGAAAGCCGGCGGATTTCTGGAGGCCATGGGATTTCAGCTGAACAAAGAAAAAACCCTGATTATCCCTGCCGGCCGCCGCCAGACCGTCACCGGCGCAGTAGTAAACCAGAAGGCCCAGGCAGACCGGGCATACCGGCGCCGCCTCCGCCAGGAAATCTACTTCTGCCGCCGGTACGGAGTCCAGGCCCATCTGACTGCCCGCCAGAATACTGCCAGTCCCCAGGCCTATCTCCAGTCCCTGCTGGGGCAGATCCAGTGGGTACTGTCCCTGTCGCCGGAAAACCCGGAATTTGCCGGATACCGGGATCAGGTGATGGAATGGCTGGCCGCCTTACGTTTTTTTCCGCCTGACGCTTGACACAAGACGGGCATTGAAATATGATAGGATAAGATTATGTTCCATAGACCGGACATACATGCAGGATATATATATGGAAAGGACTCATAAGGATTATGAAGTATAATTTTAAGGCCATTGAAGGAAAATGGCAGAAGAAATGGGAAGACGCCCATATTTTTGAGGCTTCTGACAATACAGACAAGCCCAAGTTTTACGGGCTGGTGGAATTTCCCTATCCCAGCGGGGCCGGTATGCATGTAGGCCATATCAAAGCTTACAGCGGCCTGGAGGTCGTATCCAGAAAACGCCGTATGCAGGGCTACAATGTATTATTCCCCATCGGCTTCGACGCCTTTGGCCTGCCGGCGGAAAACTACGCCATTAAAACCCATACCCACCCCCGTGTCATCACAGACCAGAATATCCACCACTTTTCCGAACAGCTGAAACGGGTAGGCTTCTCCTTCGACTGGAGCCGGAAGATCGACACCACAGAAGAAGACTATTATAAATGGACCCAGTGGATCTTCCTGAAAATGTTCGAGCATGGCCTGGTATTCCGTGACAAGGCGTGGGTGAATTACTGCCCTTCCTGTAAGGTAGTTCTCTCCAACGAGGACAGCCAGGGCGGTAAATGTGATATCTGCCACAGCGATGTGGTACAGCGCTCTAAAGACGTCTGGTATCTGCGGATTACAGAATATGCCGACAAGCTGCTGGAAGGGCTGGAGCAGGTAGACTATCCGCCTAACATCAGACAGCAGCAGATCAACTGGATCGGCAAATCCACCGGCGCTTTCGTAGACTTTTCCATCGATGGCACCGATGAAAAGCTGGAAATTTACACCACCCGTCCCGACACCCTCTTCGGCGTCACCTTTATGGTAATGGCGCCCGAGCATCCCCTGATTGAAAAA
>CALWQE010000014.1 GCA_944383605.1 uncultured Lachnospiraceae bacterium | reverse complement strand
GGGGATGAGACGGATGTGTATTACTGTGATGATCTGCTGCGGCTGAACCTGCGCCAATATTTATGGAGGGAATTGTGTCAGGACTATCCGGCTGTTTTTTTCCTCCGTAAAGCGGAAAAGGTGTTTTCTGTGACTTGCTATGGCGGGGCCGGCAGCCGCTATGAACCGCCCTCTTATGGAATTTGGGAGCGGATCGGGGAACGGGTAGGCAGTATTTACCGGAAAACGGCTGACAAAGCGATCAGCGCCCAGGGAAAATGGCTGTGCCGGCAGCTGACGGGGACAGGAAAGGAGAGGGCAGCTTTTGTATGCTCTCTGGAAGATTTCTGCAGTGTACTGGAGCAGCAGGACTGGTCGGAGTTTCTGGAGACGATTGCCGGTGAAAGGGAGCGGACTGGGATTTTTGTACTGACAGTCCCGCTGGAGGTGGAAAAAAGCAGAAGCCTGCTGCTTCACAGTCCGGTATTCGATCAGCTGCGAGACAGCGGAGTATTGGGAGCGAGGGCGGGACAGGCCAGAGGGCTGTACCCGGCCCTCAGGCAGAGCAAGGCAGAGGCGTGTATTTTCCTGAACCGCTTTACCCGTGAACGGATTTCAGCGGTTCTGCTTCGGACGATGCTGGAGCAGAACCGGTTTTGCTCCCGGGAGGAAACGGACAGGATGGCCGGATATCTGGAATGTTACCTCTCAGACAGGAAGATGCAAAGGGAGGAGCCTCTGTTCCCCGGGCAGCAGCCGGGGATCTGCATGGCTTTCCGGCAGCTGGCGGAGCAGCTGGCGGCGCCGGGCACATGGGAGAGATTGGTTTTCCGCTGTTCTGAAGAAAGAGAACCTTGTGGGGGAAACATTAAAAAAAGGCAGCCGGTTCAGATGCGGGAGCTGGCGGAATGTCCGGTCATCAGAGAGAAGGGCAGTTTTGGAGAACAGTGCGTTATGCTGCGGATACCGGAGTGGCTGCAGGAGGCGGACAGAGAAACGGATGAGAAAAAAGCGGAGGATATTTTACTTGCCCTTCAGATGAAGCTGCTGAATCCAAAAAACCGGGATGAAAATCCGCGGATGGCAGAACATGGGCTGGATTTCCTGCAAAGGCTGAGGGCGGTTTCTTTCGGAGATAGCCATACTTATAAGCGGATACTTGAGTCTTTAGACTTCTGCGTGGACTGGATATGCGTCCGGGAAAACAGTGGAAAGGAAGGCCAGGTATTGGATATTGTGGAAATGCTGAAACAGAATATAGAGACGGCGGAGTGGCTCTGGAGGCAGCAGCGGGAAATCAGGTTAAACAGTCAGAAGCAATTTTCCAGCGGCAAGGGAGCCATGCTTCTCCATCAAATTCAAAGGCAGGCGGCTGAACGGGAAAAGAAGCTAAAAGAAGAGGAAGAGGCCATAAATCTGGCGATCATGGCTCTTTCGGCAGGCTTCAGCCAGGCGGCTTTGCAGGAAAAAGAGGAAACAGAGGAAGAAGAATATATTCTGGAGGAAAGTGATTATAGCTACAGTCCGCCGGCAGATTGAACCTGCATGCGCCCGGCAGCTGATGTATCAGCAAAGACGAAAATCTGGCGGGCGCATGGGGCATCCCTGAATGAATGCCGCCTATCCGGCGGCGGATTTTCAGGGCAAACCGCCGGGGAATAGCAGATGATAAAAAGGAGGAATCAGAAATGGGGAGACCAGATTTTACCGCCAGGAAAGCGGCAGCTGACACAAAGCCTTCCAACCCGTTTGCGGCATGGGTGCGGGGCAGAAAAGAACGGCGCAGGGAAATGGAGGAACAGGCGTCACGGATGATCACGGACGAAATCGCGAAAAATGAAACAACGATTATCGATCAGTTAAATTCCATTGATTTTCTTCACAGCAGGCTTCCTAAGTCTGTGCTGGAAGAGAAAACCAGAAAAAACCAGAGCTGCTGCGACCTGGAATATGCCTGCCAGGCGATTATCCGCAAGCTGCTGAAGGAGCCTCAGACGATTAAAACAGATATCCGCGAGATTGACAGAAGGCTGCTGACTCTGACTTTGCTGCTGAAGCAGGCTGTGGAGCAGGGAGATACGAAAGCGGCATATGCGGCCAAGGGCGCCCTGGTGCGGGGAATTAACGAAATCCGCGCCCGTATTCCCCAGAATCAGCCCCAGCTGGCAGGACAGTTTGTGGAAAAAAACGCCGCGTATCTGGATGAGTGGATTGAGCTGGTAGGCTTCGCCCAGATTGCGGACAGGACAAAACAGAACGTAGAAAAGAGAAGAGAAGCCTGCGAGGAGGACAAGGCGAAGCGTAAAAAGAAAATTGACGCGCTGGGAAAAGAGATCCTGAATAATCCCGGATATGCAGAGGCATTCCGCGATATGTCGCAGCATGATACGCCGGAGGAACGGGCAAAATGGACGCCTGAACAGCGGGATCTGCACCGTCAGATGGTGGATCAGAGGATACAGCAGGCAGTGCTGGAGCTGGGCGACCGTTTGCTTCAGCAGGAGGAGATGAACCTGCTGTCGGTGGAGACAAAATACGATGTGATGAGAGAAGCTGTGGCAGCTGTCCCCATTGTATCTGATCCGGATCTCATGAATAAATTTCAGGAAAGTCTGGATAAGGTGTTCGAGCAGCTGGCTGCCGGGGACGCGGATGTTGACGAAATGCTGAAGACAGTAGACGATATCGAAGGACGGATCATGCAGCTGGACAACGCGCCCGGAGCAATCAGAGCGCGGGAGGTAGCCGCCGAACAGGCGAGAAAACTGGCTGAGCAGATTGGTATGATGCAGAAGGAGCGCAAAGGGGCGGATCAGTATCTGAAGGAGGCCGGGTTATCCAGCGAAGCGCTGAAGCAGCTGCTTGACAGGAATAGTGAGAAGGAGCACCAGGCAGAGGATGAGATGATGCAGGAAACAGTTCAGGCTTCTGAGTTTCAGGAACTGGATGAGTAGGCCAGTAAGAAAGGACGGGAAAGATGGCGATTTCGGATATTTTGAATGAGGCAAAGGATTCTGTAAAGGAATTGCTGCGCAGAGAGAAATTTAACCGGGCAAATATGGAAAGAAAGAAAGCGGCGGAGCTGCAGAGCGCGCTGGCAAAGTGCAGGGGGCAGCTGGAAATATGCAGAAAGGATCTGGAACGGACGGTACGGGCGCAGAGCAGACATATCAGAGAGGGGGAAAAAGAAGGGATGGATACGGCTGTTCAGGAGCAGCTGCTGTGGGACGGCGCCATCGGCTATATGCTGGTAAAGGACGCGATCTTTTCCCTGAAAACCGTTTCTTCTTCTGACAGTGTGTCTCATGCTTATGAAATGCTGGAAGCTGCCATACGGCAGATGTCAGGAAAAAAGGGAAAGCTGCCGGCTCCTTTTGGCACAGCAGCCAGGAAGGAGCGGAACAGCCATGGATACATTACATCCGAGGCGGCTCTGCGGGCAAAGGAAGAGCAGCTGGAGAGTATTTTTGAGAGTCTGAAGGAGACAGGAGATATCGAGAGCTGTCTTCTGGCTTCCAGAAACGCATCCGATATCCAGGCAGAACGGCGAAACGCTTACACAGGGGGAATGGTGTCGCCGGGGCTTTCGGCGCCTTCGGGCGTGTCTGACCTGGACATGCACATGGCCAGGCTGAACAGCCTGCCGGATGCCGGGGATGAAGAGGACGATGAGGATCTGAGCGCGCTGGGTGATATCCGGCCGCCGGAAGACAGATAAAGGGGGAAAATAATGGCCAAAACAGACAAATATGATCTTGGAAACAGCGATTATGTGGGTTTGATGGAGATGAAAACAACCCAGTATAATAACCTGATCCGCCAGGCGGAGCGGGTGAATGCCGCCCATGGGGGACAGATGACAAAAGAAGAGGCGGTATTTTATTATCAGGCAGCCAGGGTCTGCGAGGAGATTATGAATCTGAACCTTTCCCAGCGGGCTGTTTATGGCCAGTGGAAGCTGCGTTTGCAGGACTGTTCCGGCCGCGTCAAGGAAATCAGTGAAACTCTGGCTCCGGCCCCTCAGGAAGAGGAAAACGTTTCCGGACGGGAGACCGGCTTTCAGCGGAAACCGGTTCAGCCAGACAGCGAAAGCTGGCAGCCTGTCATGAAGATGGAAGATACGGGAAATTCCGGCTTTCAGACAAAAAATGCTGTCAGGGAAGTGCCGGCGGATACGATAGCGAAATGGTACAAAATGAAGCCTGCCCATAATTTAGATGATGTTACCGGTATGGATACGCTGAAAAAGCGCCTTCGGGACGAAGCGGCCAGCCTGGGCTGGAACCGGATCGATGAAGCGCTGGCGATCAGTCCGGTTCAGTGTTATTTCTTCTATGGCCCGCCGGGCAGCGGGAAAACCTATCTG
>CALWQE010000013.1 GCA_944383605.1 uncultured Lachnospiraceae bacterium | reverse complement strand
ACTTTCAGGTTTAAGCAGAGCAGCAGCTGGCCGGTGCTGCTGTCACGATAAATAAACGGCCCTTCCTCCGGTCCCCTGGATGCCGGATCACGGCGGGCCATGACCAGCTCCTGAATATATGGTTCCTGCCGGGCGGAGAGGGGATGGACGCCAGGCGTATGGGCGATTGTATTGAAAAATTTGTCAATCAGAAGCAGCGGGAAGCGGAAGATGGACTGAGAGCGGCGGAACAGCTCTTCCAGCCTGTCCGGGCCTCCCAGCGTCAGCAGCCTGTCCCAGTCATGGTACTCATAAAAGATATGATTTAAAATATTAACCAGAGCAGGGATGTTGGCGGGGCTTTTCAGGATCAGCGCATTGGCGAAGCCGCAGGGTTCCTGCCCCTCTGCTTCCTGCCAGAGCAGAAAGGCGCAGCCGGCGGCAGCCAGCGGGGAGATCCGGTGCATATCCTCCGGCGGAACAATATAGAGGCAATCCCGGCCTGCCAGCTGTCCGTCCCACAGATAGTAGGTCTGAAATGAAGCCTCTTTTTTTCCGCATAGGACAGTATTCAGATAGCCATAACCGTACAGTTGATACTGCAGATATTCCAGAGTCAGTTCCATCATTGATTAAAACCCTTCGATTCTTCTCTGTCTGCGCAGCTCGCTTCTGCGCTTGCCGCCTTCCCACTCCGCTTTTTCTGATTCTGTGGTCAGCTCCAGGCGGGGAACCTTTGCAGGATGTCCGTTTTCATCCAGTGCGACCAGCACCAGGTAGGCTCTGTTAATGGTACGGCGTATTCCGTCCAGTGATTCTACATAGGTGTCTACCCGCACTTCCATGGAGGTGGTTCCTACATATGTGATTTTTCCGATCAGAACCAGAAGATCGCCCTCGCGGGCGCCTTCCTTAAATTTCAGGTTGTCCACCGCGGCAGTCACAACAGTACGCTGGGCATGTCTCTTGGCGACGATGCCGGCCAGGCTGTCGATCCAGCTCATCAGCTGGCCGCCGAAGAGGCGATGCTGGCCGTTCAGATTTTTCGGCATCAGGGCAAATGTCTGCTCCGTAATGGAGTCTGCTACTTTTTTTATCGTCTCCAATACAAGAACCTCCTGTTCATAATTTGTAAATTCGTGATGAATATACTATAATACTTATTGGAAAGAAAAACAAGCTCATTGCGGCGCGGCAAGCGCGTCAGGAAGGAGACCGGCATGGATATGATCGACGCCCATCTGCATTTCTGCGAGGAGGAGGCCCACTTTTGCCAAATCGCGCGGGAAGCAGGTCATGAAAATACAGAAGCTCATCTTAGGGAGGCGTTCTCCCGGAACCATATTGTAAAAGGGATTGTGATGGGAAACCGGGGACTGTCTTTGGAGCGGCATCAATACCCGGACTTTCTGGTCTACTGTGCAGGGGTGGACGTGGATGACCTGAAGCCGGAACGGCTGCAGCGGACGCTGGATCAGCTGGAGCTTCATCTGAGGCGGAGGGAATGTGTGGGCATTAAGCTTTATCCCGGCTACAGCAGCTGCTATGTGGGAGATCCGATCTATGATCCTGTATACAGGCTGGCCGGGGACTATCATAAACCGGCAGCGATACATACAGGGGCTGTGGCCGGCAGCCGGGGGCGGCTGCGGTACTGCCATCCGCTGACGGTAGACGAGCCGGCTTCCCGTTTCCCGGATGTTACCTTTGTGATGTGTCATATCGGGAATCCATGGGTGCAGGATGCAGCGGCTGTTATGGAGAAAAATCCCAACGTATGCGCTGATCTGTCCGGACTGCTGGAGGGCCGGGTGGATCTGGACCGGTATTTCCGGCAGCAGGCAGGGTATGTATCCTATCTGCGCACCTGGATGGAATACGCGGAGGATTATGGCCGGATCATGTATGGGACAGACTGGCCCCTGGTCAATATCGCGGAATATGTGGAATATATCCGCCGGCTGGTGCCGGAGGAACACCACGAAAAAGTGTTTTATGAAAATGCCGTCCGGATTTACGGACTGGAGATGGAAAAGAACTGAAAAAGTCCCCATCCTCGCAAAGCGCGTATCGGATGGGGACTTTTTTGTACCGGATGGAATCTGCCGCCGACAGGCGTCTGCGCTTCATTACAGGCAAAGGCGGCTTTAATCCTGCATTTCATATAAAGGATACCGGTCTGTCAGTTCTTTAACCATTTCCACTGCTTTGGCCTGGTTCCCATGGGGGTCTTCTACTACCAGGCGGATGGCTTCGGCGATTTTATCCATGTCCGCTTCCTTCATGCCGCGGGTGGTGACAGCGGCGGTACCCAGACGGATGCCGCTGGTAACGGAGGGTTTTTCCGGGTCATGAGGAATGGCGTTTTTGTTGCAGGTAATATTGGCCAGATCCAGCAGGCGCTCCGTTTCCTTTCCAGTGACATGCTTGCTGCGCAGGTCAACCAGCATCAGATGATTGTCGGTGCCGCCGGACACAAGGTCAAAGCCTCTGGAAAGCAGTCCTTCGGCCAGCGCCTTGGCGTTTTTCACGATCTGGGCCTGATAATCTTTAAATTCAGGGGTCAGGGCTTCCTTCAGAGATACAGCTTTCGCTGCGATCACATGCATCAGCGGGCCGCCCTGGATACCGGGAAATACAGCTTTATTAAAATTAAATTTTTCATTGATTTCATTGCTGGACAAAATCATGCCGCCTCTGGGGCCGCGCAGCGTTTTATGAGTGGTTGTGGTGGTTACATGAGCGTAGGGAATGGGGCTCATATGCTGTCCCGCCGCCACCAGGCCGGCGATATGGGCTATGTCTACCATCAGGTAAGCGCCGGCCTCATCGGCGATTTCACGGAATTTTTTAAAATCAATTTTCCGGGGATAGGCGCTGGCTCCTGCTACGATCATTTTGGGTCTGGTTTTCAGGGCAAGGTCTCTGACCTGATCGTAATCCAGGAAACCTTCATCGTTTACGCCATAGGATACAATGTTGAAATATTTTCCAGACATATTGACCGGGCTGCCATGGGTCAGATGGCCGCCGTGTGCCAGGCTCATGCCCATCACTGTGTCGCCGGGAGTCAGCATGGCAAAAAATGCAGCCATATTCGCCTGGGCGCCGGAATGGGGCTGGACATTGGCATATTCGCAGCCAAACAGCTCTTTCGCCCGGCTGATGGCCAGATTTTCTACAATATCCACACACTGGCAGCCGCCATAATAGCGGTTTCCCGGATAGCCTTCCGCGTACTTGTTGGTCAGAGGGCTCCCCATAGCTGCCATGACAGCCTTGCTGACAAAATTTTCAGATGCAATCAATTCTATATGGCTGTTCTGACGCTCAGTTTCCAGACGGATAGCCTGGACTACTTCCGGGTCAGCGGCAGCCACATCATTCAGTGAGTACATATTTATTCCTCCGATAATGATAATCTTGTGTTTCTATTTTGATATTTACCTATAATAGCGTAAAAAAAAGGGTTTGTAAACCCCTTTCATACAAATGTATTTATATGGCGGACAGAGGCATTATTCATGCAGCCGATATCCCTCACCGCAGGTATTTCCGAATAAATGCCTGCGGCGCACGAAAGGTTATGTTATAATAATATGAAAGGGGCTGCTGCCGCAGGCGGTATGCGAATGTGAAGGAGGAGTGGAGAATGGATATGACACCCAAAACGATGCGAAATGAAAAACTGGGCGCGAAGGTGGTAAAGGCTCTGGAGAGCCGCCATTTTGGCGCTTATTACTGCGCGACAAAGGAGGAAGGGCTGAAAAAAGCGCTGGAGCTGATTCCGGAGGGGAGTACAGTGGCCTGGGGCGGCTGTATGACAGCTCAGCAGATCGGGCTGATGGACGCGATACATAGCGGAGGCTACCGGCTGATCGACCGGGACGCGGCCCTGCCGGAGGAGAAGGCTGCTGTTATGCGCCAGGCTCTTCTGGCTGATTGCTTTATCGCCGGGGCAAATGCCATCAGTGAGGATGGAGAAATCGTAAATGTGGATGGAAACGGCAACAGAGTAGCGGCTATTGCCTATGGGCCGGAACGGGTGATTATCGTAGCGGGCATCAATAAGGTGGCAAGAGATCTGGACAGCGCTGTGGTGCGTGCCCGTACCGTAGCCGCGCCGATTAATAAACAGAGATTCGGCGGAACCGCACCCTGTCTGAAAACAGGCAGCTGCGGCAACTGTAAGACGGAAGACTGTATCTGCTGCCAGATCCTGACCACCAGAGTCTGCCGCCCTGCCGGCAGGATTCAGGTGGTTCTGATCGGGGAAGAGCTGGGCTTCTGACAGGCTGTCCTCAGACAGCCTGTTCCGGGCAGCTTCCTCTTCTGGCAGCTGGATGTTTGCAGCTTTCATTTCTGGCAGCCTGCAGAACTGCCGCTTCATTTTCCGGCAGTCGGCTGTTTGCCGTCCTGGCTTCTGCCGGGGATTCCTTTTGTAGCCCGGCGGTAAATCAGAGTGGAAATCACCGCGGCAGCTGCTTCTGTGATCCAGAAGGCATGCCATACTCCAGAGGGGCCTGCTGTCCGGCTCAGGAGGAAAGCCGCCGGGATGATGATGACCACATAGCGGCAGAGGGAAATCATCAGGGAGGGCAGGCCCATTCCCAGCCCTTCCAGCGCACCGGAGGAGGTGACGGAGAGGGAGGAGATAATAAAGCCTGCACAGATAATCCGCAGCGCTGCGACGCCAGCCTGGATCGTTTCCGGGTTATCGGAGAACAGGCCGATCAGCTGTCCGGGGAGGATCAGGCAGAGCAGAGTGCCGGCCGCCATAATTGCCAGAACCATAGCCAGGGTAATGGAGTAGATCTGGCGGACCCGTTTATGCTCCCCGGCGCCGTAATTATAGCCGATCAGAGGGCGCATCCCCTGCACCACGCCGTTGGCGGGCAGGTAGAGGAAGGTCTGCAGCTTATAATATACGCCCAGGACAACCACATAAATCTGAGAGTAAGCCGCCAGGATGGCGTTCAGGGAGGAAATCAGCACAGAGGCCAGAGCCATATTCAGGGTGGCGGGAATGCCTACGGCATAGAGCTTTCCGATCAGGCTCTTCTGCCAGAGGAGGGACTTCCGGCTGATCTGTACCGGCAAAGGGTGAACCAGGTGAATGGCGATATAAAGAATCAGCGTAACCACCTGGCCGATGCCTGTAGCCAGGGCCGCGCCCTCGATTCCCATGGCGGGACAGGGGCCCAGGCCGAAGATCATAATGGGATCCAGAATAATATTGGTAATGCAGCCTGCCATCATGCTGGCCATAGAAGCGGCCATCCGTCCCACAGACTGGAATATTTTTTCGTATGTAATGCCCATGGTAATGACAATGGAGAAGGCAAATACAATGCGGGAATACCGCAGGCCCAGGCTGACAACGGCTTCGCTTTCAGTAAACATCCGGAGAAAGGCAGGCATGACGGCGATGCAGCCAATGGTCAGGAGAATGCCGTGAATGATATTCCAGAGCATTCCCTGGCTGGCGGCTGCATTTGCTTTCTCCTGGTTCTGGGCGCCCAGATAATAAGCGATTACTGCGTTGACGCCGATGCCGAAGCCAACGGCGACCGCGTTGATCAGGTTCTGCATGGGGTATACCAGGGAGAGGGCGGTCATGGCGTCCTCACTGATCTGGGCGACAAAATAGCTGTCCACAATGTTGTACAGGGAATTGACTGTCATGGAGATAACCATGGGCAGCGACATGGACAGCAGCAGCCCGAAAACAGGTTTCTTTTTCATAAATGTCTGATCCATAATTGATGTCTCCTTTGTGTATCTGTTCAGGATTTGCCCGCAGGCCGCGGCGATTTTGAAGCGCTGCGGCAAAGAGGAATCTGGCGCGGCAGCGGCCGCTTGGGACGGGCAAAAAAAGCCACACAACTATCAGACGATAATTGTGTGGCGAAAAATAGAATACCTCTAACAAATATCCACAGCGAAAAACTTTGTATCCTGATTCTAGCACGCCTGCGAAGGGATGTCAAGAAAAACAGGGGGAGTTTTACTGGTTTTGCGGATTGTGTGAACGGCAGATTTGTGATATATTTGAGCTGATTTACAGCTGACAGAGCTGTTCTGGATTTATAATTTTTCTGCCAGCGGGCATTCGCCGGAATGTTTTTTGCTGAGCAGGATTCTTTTGCAAGATGGGAGGATAAAGTACATGATACAGGATATCGCGCCCCGCCAGTACCATAATGAATTTGCGGTAAAGGAGCCGGGGCTTCGGGATTTTCTTCTCTATTTTGAAGGAAACCAGGTGCTGATGCGCAAAGGAGACGGCGCTCCGTCCATGATTACGTTTGAGGATGTGCAGGATCCGGAGCTGAGACGCCAGGTGATCCGGCAGGCAGAGTATCTGTTTTGCATCGATGATATTTCCTATTATTCTGCCCGGGATACACTGGGGCTGATGCAGCTGGCAGGCAGCAGGACAGCTGATGGAAAGGATGAGCTGTGTATCTGTGATCTGTCCATTTTCCGGAACATGGATCCTCAGTTTATGGGATTTGCCGGCATTACGGCCAGCCAGATTTACCGCTTCCGCAAGTCCCGGAAATTTTGCGGGAAATGCGGTCATCGGATGGAATACGGCACTGTGGAGCGTTCCATGTGCTGCCCGGTCTGCGGAAATGTGGAGTATCCTAAGATCAGCCCTGCAGTGACCGTGGCAGTGGTTCATGGCGACCGGCTGCTGATGGCAAAAAGCGCGGCGGGCTCCTTTCGTCAGTTCGCCCTGATCGCCGGGTATGTGGAAGTAGGGGAGACCTTTGA
This sequence comes from uncultured Lachnospiraceae bacterium, assembly GCA_944383605.1. GTDB lineage: Bacteria > Bacillota > Clostridia > Lachnospirales > Lachnospiraceae > Paralachnospira_A. Next base: position 1,242 of record CALWQE010000013.1, on the reverse strand, counting down.
GCAGACAGTACATCGGGAGGTGATGGAGGAGGTAGGGCTGAAGGTGAAAAACCTGATTTATTATAAGAGCCAGCCCTGGGCCTTTTCTGATACGGAGATGATCGGCTTTTTCGCTGAGCTGGACGGCGAGGATCAGGTTACGATCCAGGAAAGCGAGCTGTCTGAGGCCAGATGGTTTACCAGGGAGGAGATTGGGGATTATCCTTCCATCAGCCTGACTTATGAGATGGTCAATCTGTTTAAGGCAGGAAAAAACCCGGATTTTCACCGAAAGGAGATTTCAGGCGAAATCGGAACGGTATGATTCCGGCGGGAGGCATATCTCTCATCTGATCAGAAATACGGTGGAGGACAGGAAACGATGGCACAGAAGAGATCCCTGACAGAGGGAAATGTATATAAAACGTTAATTAGCTTTTCCATTCCATTTATGCTGGCGCAGCTGCTTCAGGCGCTGTACGGGGCTGTGGATCTGATGGTAGTGGGCCAGTTCGGACAGACGGCGGACGTATCGGCGGTTTCGATGGGCAGCCAGATTATGTATGTGGCTTCTTTCTTTATTTTGGGCTTTGCTTCAGCTGTGACGGTGGTAATGGGACAATATTTTGGCGCGAAGCAGGAGAAAAAGCTGTCGAAAACCATGGGAGCGGCGGTGGTTTTCTTCCTGGCGGCGGGATTGCTGCTGATGGCGGTGATGATTGTGTTCCGCCACTCGATTGTACGGCTGATGAATACGCCGCCGGAGGCGGTTTCGCCGGCGCTGGATTACATCCTGGTGTGCAGCTTCGGCCTGCCGCTGGTAGGCGGCTATAATGTAGTGTGCGGCATTTTAAGAGGGCTGGGAGATTCCAAAACACCATTGCTTTTTGTGGCGATCGCCTGCGTGATTAACATTGTACTGGACATTATTCTGGTGCGGAATTTTGGCCTGGGGGCCTGGGGCGCTGCTTTTGCCACCTCCTTTGCCCAGGGGATGAGCTTTTTGTTTTCCCTGCTTTATCTGAAAAAGAGGGGGCTGGGTTTTCCGTTCACCTTCCGGGATATCGGATTTCACTGGGAGCAGGTCAGAGCGATTCTGCGGATTGGGACGCCGATGGTGCTGCAAAATTCTCTGACGGAGATTTCTTTCCTGCTGATTACTATGATTATCAACGGTATGGGCGTGGTGGTATCCGCTGCGGTAGGCGTGGTAGGAAAGCTGGTCAGCTTCCTTTTTATTCCTACTATCGGCATGTCTACGGC
>CALWQE010000012.1 GCA_944383605.1 uncultured Lachnospiraceae bacterium | reverse complement strand
CTCTATGCTTTTTCATACCCGGGAGGCGGAGTTTGTGGTGCTGTGTACCGATGTCACCTATGAGACCTTCTGGAACCACTGCGCCCGGGTCAGACAGCTGATGGGAAAACAGTATAAGGGAGCGTTCCGGATGGGATTTACATGGGCGGACGGAATCTTTACTGCCAGGGATCTGGTGCAGAAGGCCCGCTCCATTATGCAGTGCAGCGATCCTTCCGGCAGCCAGGAGACGGGTCAGGGCGGCTCTGGGCCCCTGCGTCAGGAAGACTGGATGGAAAACAGGGAGAGCTGGCAGTTTACGATTTATCTGCAGCCCAAGGTGGATATGCTGACCGGCGGCCTGGCAGGTGCAGAAGCCCTGGGTCGGGGTATGGACAGTCAGGGCAACCTGCTGCCCCATGGGCGGATCATAGAGGAAATGGAAAACCGGGGAACGATTCAGCAGCTGGATTATTTTGTATTCGACAGAATGGTCAACACCCTCCATCAGTGGAAGGAAAAGGGCTACCGGCTGGTTCCCATGTCCAGCAATTTTTCCAGGAATACGCTGCTGAATCCCTCCTCTCTGGCGTCAGTGCTGGCGATCCTGAGCCGTTACCCGGATATTCCGGAGAATATGCTGGAGATGGAAATCACCGAGACGGCGGGGGATTTTGAAAGCAATACGTTAGGAGAGATGATCAGCCGGTTCGGGCAGTACGGGATGCGTTTTTCTCTGGATGATTTCGGCTCCAGATATTCCAATATGTCCATGCTGGCCAATCTCCGGTTCCATTCGGTGAAGCTGGACAGGAGCATGATCCGGAATATCACGGAAAATTCCGTGTCAAAGATCATGATGGAAGATATGGTGAAGCTCTGCGGGCAGTGTGAGATGGTCTGCATCGCGGAGGGCGTGGAGACCCGGCAGCAGGCGGAGACGCTGATGGCGGCGGGGTGCCGGTACGCCCAGGGATTTTATTACGGCAGGCCGATGCCGGTACAGGAATTTGAGGAACAGTACTTTCAGGGGAAGGAAGAAGGGAGAATAGAATCATGATGCAGGGAATGGAAGAAAGACAGGGGAGCCAGGGCCGGGGCGCCGGCAGGGAGCTGTTTGTGGTAGGCGTAGGCGCCTCCGCCGGGGGCCTGGAGGCGCTCCAGCAGTTTTTCCGGTTTGTGCCGCCCAACAGCGGCCTGAGCTTTGTGGTGGTGCAGCACCTGGCGCCGGATTATAAGAGCCTGATGGCGGACATCCTGGGAAAATATACGGATATGACCGTGGTACAGGCAGAGGATGGGATGCGGGTGGAGCCCAATCGGGTGTATCTGATCCCGCCGAAGAAGAATATGACCTTTGCAGAGGGCTCTTTGTTTCCCAGCGATTATGACCAGGGAAAGCTGAACCATCCGATCGACGTCTTTTTCAACTCCCTGGCAGAAGGGAAGCGGGAACATTCCATCGCGGTGATTCTGTCGGGAACCGGCTCGGACGGAACCAATGGCATGAAAACAGTAAAGGAAAAGGGAGGGCTGACCATCGTCCAGGATCCGGTTACTGCAAAGTTTGACGGTATGCCCCGCAGCGCCATTAATACGGGGCTGGTGGATTATGTCCTGTCTCCCAAAGATATTGCGGGGGAAATCCTTCATTATTCCAGGTACCGGATTATTATGGAGCCGGAGCAGGAGACGGTGCTGATTACGGATGAGGAAAGCTTTACCCACATTTACTCTGTGCTGAAAAAGGTGAAGGGGATCGACTTTACCCATTATAAACGGACGACCGTATTCCGCCGCATCGAGCGGCGGATGGTGGTGACGCACTGCGTCAGCCTGGCGGAATACGCGAAAATGCTGGATCATGATCCGGAGGAGGTAAATATCCTGGTGAAGGAAATCCTGATCGGCGTGACCAATTTCTTCCGGGATCCCGCCTTTTTTGAGAAGCTGAAGGAAAAGGCCCTCTATCCCATCGTGCAGGGAGCGGCGGAGGACGAGCCGATCCGTGTCTGGAGCGCAGGCTGCTCTACCGGGGAGGAAGCGTATTCCCTGGCGATCCTTTTCCATGAAATACTGGAAGATCTGAAGGTGAAGCGGGATATTAAAATCTTCGCCACAGACATCGATGTGCAGGCCATCGAGCAGGCCGGCAAGGGAATATTTTCGGAAAATATTATCGACGATGTATCTCCGGAGCGGCTGGCCAAATATTTTACCAAGCGGAACGACCGGTATTATATTTCCAAGGAAATCAGGAAGATGATTATTTTCGCTCCCCATAATATGCTGTCGGATCCGCCCTTCGGCAAACTGGATCTGATCAGCTGCCGGAATGTGATGATTTATTTCCAGCCGGTTCTCCAGAGGGGGCTGTTCGCCATCTTCCACTCCGCGCTGAAAAACGGCGGCTATCTTTTCCTGGGAAAAAGCGAGACAGCCAATGAATTTTCCGATGTGTTCAAGCCCGCCTGCGGCACAGAAAAAATTTATATCCATAACAGCGCCGGGAAGACGGATAACCTGTCTACTCCGACCTTCAGCATCCCCAGCTTTCAGCCGGTGACGCCCAGAGTGTCCGCTATGCAGGGCGGGGAAAATCCGGAGTATGAGATGGAGACCATATACACCCGGTTCCTGGAAAAATATATGCCTGCCACCCTGGTGATCAACGAGTCCAATAACGTCATTCATTTCTTCGGAAATTATATGGATTATGTATCCATCGCGCCGGGCAAGGCCTCCTTTAACCTGTTCCATATCCTGAACAAGGATCTGAGTCTGGCGGCTTCCACGGCGCTGAGCCGGTGCCGGGCGGAGCATACCGGCGTCACCTATTCGGAGATTACCGTGGATACCAGGACGGGCAGCAGGGTGATCGACCTGAGCGTTTACCCCATCCCGGTTCCCCGCAAGGAGGAAAGCGGCCTGACGGCCATGCTGTTCCGGGAGCATCAGGCACAGAAGGAGGGGGATGGAGAGGTACGGGAAAAGTACGATATCGACACCACGGCGGCCCGGCGGATTACAGACCTGGAGCAGGAGCTGCAGGAGTCTCAGAATGACCTGCGCAAAACCATCGGGGAGCTGGAAACGGTAAATGAGGAGCTTCAGGCGGCCAATGAAGAGCTGCTGACGGCCAACGAGGAGCTGCAAAGCTCCAATGAAGAGCTGCAGTCTGTCAATGAAGAGCTGTACACGGTGAATACCGAATATCAGCAGAAGGTGGACGAACTGACGATGATGACCAACGATTTGTCCAACTTCCTTTCCTCCACCATGATCGGCATCCTTTTCGTGGACGGAAATCTGAATATCCGGAAATTCACAGAATATATCGGACGGGAATTTCAGCTGATGGAGCAGGATATCGGCCGTTCCATCCAGATATTTGCCCACAGCTTTCCTTATGAGAAAATCGTGGAGGACGCCCAGGATGTGCTGAAAACGCTGACGCCCATCGACCGGGAGGTAGAGGCGACCAACGGCCAGTACTATACCATGAGAATCGCCCCCTACCGGACGACAGAAAACAGTATTAAGGGGCTGGTGATAACCATCATCGACAGTCTGGGAACCGGGTGGGTCAGAGAAGCAGAGGAGAAAACCGAATCATAAACGCAGACAGGAGGGAGATTTGCCAAATCCCCCTCCTGTCCGCGTATCAGCGTACAAAAATTTTTACTGCCCGCCGGGAGAATACCTGCCATAATTAATGGATATGCGTGGAAAAGCGAATTTATAGTTGAAATCTGTGAAAAAATGGATTACTATATTAAAATCAGGCGTATACCATCCTGAGATTGGAGGATATTATGGAATTTAAGGTTGCTTTGATTCCCGGAGACGGGATTGGGCCGGAGATTGTGGGAGAGGCCAGAAAGGTTCTGGACCGGGCCGGCGAGAAGTTTGGACATCGTTTCATATATAAAGAGCTGCTGATGGGCGGGGCTTCCATCGACGTTCACGGCGTGCCCCTGACCGATGAGACGCTGGAGGAGGCAAAGGCCAGCGAGGGGGTTTTGCTGGGAGCGGTAGGCGGAAACGTGGGAAATTCCCGCTGGTATGACGTGGCCCCCAATCTGAGGCCGGAAGCGGGTCTGCTGGCCATCAGAAAAGGGCTGGGGCTGTTCGCAAATATCCGCCCGGCTTATTTGTACCAGGAATTAAATGAAGCCTGCCCGCTGAAGAAAGAAGTGATCGGGGACGGATTCGATATGGTAATCGTGCGGGAGCTGACCGGCGGGCTTTATTTTGGAAAACGGTATACCGAAGAGGTAGACGGCGTAAGACGGGCTGTCGATACGCTGGTCTATGATGAGAATGAGATCCGCAGAATCGCGGTGAAGGCCTTTGAGATCGCCATGAAGCGGAAGAAAAATGTGGTCAGCGTAGATAAGGCAAATGTGCTGGATTCCTCCAGGCTGTGGCGGTCTGTGGTGGAGGAAACGGCGAAGGATTACCCTGAGGTAACGCTGAGCCATATGCTGGTAGACAACTGTGCGATGCAGCTGGTGATGAATCCGGGCCAGTTTGACGTGATCCTGACGGAAAATATGTTCGGCGATATTTTGTCCGATGAGGCCAGTATGATTACCGGTTCCATCGGAATGCTTTCCTCAGCCAGCCTGGGCGCGGGAAAGCTGGGACTGTATGAGCCCAGCCACGGCTCCGCTCCCGATATCGCGGGAAAGAACCTGGCGAATCCGATCGCTACGATTCTGTCGGCGGCAATGATGCTGCGGTATTCCTTTGATCTGGACGAGGCGGCTGACGCCATTGAGGCGGCGGTGCAGAAGGTGATTTCGGCAGGCTGGAGAACTTCTGATATTATGGCAGAGGGATGCCGTCAGGCAGGGACAAAGGAAATGGGCGATCTGATCGCAGCCCAGATCTGACAGACACATCTATAAAGAAAACGGGATGCTCTCGGAACTTTTCCGGCTGAAACAGGCCGGGAGATTCCGGGAGTATCTGTACCAGGAGAAAAATGGCAAGGGAGGTAACAGATATGCGAAGTGACGCGGTAACAAAAGGTATGCAGCAGGCGCCCCACCGTTCTCTGTTTAATGCGCTGGGGATGACGGAAGAGGAATTAAACAGGCCTCTGGTGGGAATCGTCAGTTCTTATAATGAAATTGTGCCGGGGCATATGAACCTGGATAAAATTGTGGAAGCGGTGAAGATGGGCGTAGCCATGGCGGGGGGAACCCCCATTGTATTTCCTGCTATCGCTGTATGCGACGGCATCGCCATGGGACATGTGGGCATGAAATATTCTCTGGTAACCAGAGATCTGATTGCTGACTCTACAGAGTGTATGGCGCTGGCCCATGCTTTTGACGCTCTGGTGATGGTGCCCAACTGTGACAAAAACGTGCCCGGCCTGCTGATGGCGGCGGCCAGAGTGAATATCCCCACGATTTTCGTCAGCGGCGGCCCCATGCTGGCCGGCCATGTAAAGGGCCAGAAGCGCAGCCTGTCCAGTATGTTCGAGGCGGTGGGCGCTTACGCTGCCGGGACGATGACAGAAGAGGAAGTAAAGGAATTTGAAAATAAGGTATGTCCCACCTGCGGTTCCTGCTCCGGTATGTATACAGCCAACAGCATGAACTGCCTGACAGAGGCGCTGGGTATGGGACTGCAGGGCAACGGAACCATCCCCGCCGTTTACTCCGAGCGGCTGAAGCTGGCGAAGCACGCCGGCATGCAGGTGATGGAGCTGCTGAAGCAGGATATCCGTCCCAGAGATATTATGACAGAGAAGGCCTTCCTGAACGCTCTGACGGTAGATATGGCTTTGGGCTGTTCGACCAACAGTATGCTCCATCTGCCGGCGATCGCCCATGAGGCGGGGGTTGAGCTGAACATGGACATTGCCAATGAAATCAGCGCAAAGACCCCTAACCTGTGCCATCTGGCGCCGGCAGGCCCTACCTATATAGAAGACCTCAATGAGGCAGGCGGCGTGTATGCGGTGATGAATGAGCTGAATAAGAAGGGGCTGCTGGCTACCGACCTGATGACGGTGACAGGAAAAACTGTGGGAGAAAATATTGCAGGCTGCGTGAACCGGAACCCTGAGGTGATCCGCCCTGTGGAAAACCCCTACAGCCAGACCGGCGGCATCGCGGTGCTGCGGGGCAATCTGGCGCCGGATACTGCGGTAGTAAAACGATCTGCCGTAGCACCTGAGATGCTGAAGCATGAAGGGCCGGCCAGAGTGTTTGACTGTGAGGAGGACGCGATCGCCGCGATCAAAGGCGGCAAAATCGTGGCGGGGGACGTGGTGG
>CALWQE010000011.1 GCA_944383605.1 uncultured Lachnospiraceae bacterium | reverse complement strand
AGGAACCATATATTCAGGAGCTGGTCATGGCCCGCCGTGATCCGGCATCCAGGGGACCGGAGGAAGGGCCGTTTATTTATCGTGACAGCAGCACCGGCCAGCTGCTGCTCTGCTTAAACCTGAAAGTGAACGGACGTTTTTTCGCCCGCCTGACGGGGGAAATTCCTGACAGCCAGCTTCCTGCTGCGCTCACCAGACTATTTGCCCGCATGGGCAGCAGTCTGGAAGACATGCTGGCCCTTTCCCGCCTGTTCTGCGTGCGGAATCTGCGGCTGAGCCTTTATAACAAAGAGGACTTTCATCAGGAGCTGATCTACTTTCTCCGCGAAAATGTCATCAAGTCCGGCTTCAGTATGATTTTTAAAGATTTGAAAAAACTGCCCCTGTACCGGCGTCAGGCGGAGGAGGCCCTCAGCCTGGGGAAAAAATATAACCCCACCCAGTGGTGTTATCTGTTCAGCCAGTATCAGCTGCAGCACCTTCTCTCCACCCCGTATCCCGCGCGGGACGTCTGCTGTCAGGCTCTGTTTACGCTGATGGAAATTGACCGGAAAAAAGGGTCTGATTTATATCAGACCCTGAAATCTTACTTATATAACCAGGGCAATGCCACGAAAACCTCCGAGGAGCTTTTTATTCACCGGACGACTCTGATCTATCGGATCAAAGCCATCTCTGAACTGACCGGCATCAGCCTGGAAAATCCTGATACTTATCTCCATCTCCTGCTTTCCTGCAGGATACTGGAGCAGCAGGATTATTTGCTGTAGCTGATTCTGGAAGCCTTATACAGCTCCTCACGGAACGCTCTTGTCATCAGGCCCGGATTGTTGTAATTGGACCATGTACAAACCTTGCCCGGTTTCGTAAACCGCTCCACATAATCTCTTGCCGCCGCCCGCTGTTCTTCCTCAGTCGCGGTGGCAGGATCGAAGGGCTTGTCATATACCACGCCCAGGATAATCTTGTCGCCATATTCCTCATACAGCTTCACTGTATTGTTCATAGGCATAGGCGTCCACATATCGAATCCGGCGTCAATAAATACCTGCACCCGGTCTTCCACATGGCCGCAGCTGTGCAGCTCCACATATTTGCCCTTGCTGTGGATATAGTCGGTAAACCGTTTCATCTCAGGCAGGATCAGCTTGCGGGCCGCTTCCTCAGAGAAGAACGGCGCCATCTGGGAGCCCCAGTCGTCATGGATACAGAAGCCATCCAGATCAAAATACTCCAGAGATTTGTCAACCAGACGCAGATACAGGGAGGTCAGCTCATGGAACAGCTCCTTCAGCGCGTCTTCCTGCTCTTCATCGATCATGGCCACAGCCGCTTCCTCGAAATCCATAAAGGAAATCAGACGTTCAAACCAGCAGCCGTTCAGGAACCACATCAGGTTCGCTTTGCCATTGCTGAGATATTCTTTATTCAGCTTCGCGCTGCCCTCCCAGTCCCAGCTGTCAATATCAGGGAACACGATTTTTTCTTTCCAGTCGTTTACGTCCTCCAGCATAGGATTTCCGGGAACCACCATGGAGCCGCCGGCTACGTCGACAAACTTCCACTCTACGCCGAACATATCCTTGCCGCCGAATTTTTCTCTGGGATAAGGCGCAGCCTCAATCACAAAGCCTCTGGCACAGTTGTCCGGTATGATAGAAGGGGTAAACAGGTTCTGCTCGATGCCTGTCATCAGCCAGACCGGCTGTTTATCACGGTAAGCCGCGATGCTGGCCTCCCGCATTGACACAGGGAAATCATAAATCGGCGTAGTGCCGCCGCCAAAAGCAGGAACCTCCTGTACAACCTTCAGTTCTTTCTCATCAAATGGAATCTTATTCATGCATTACCCTCCTTCTCTCGCAGCGCTGCGGCTGTACTGCCGCCCCTCCCGGCTGCAGGAAATATTTTCTGTATATATTGCATATTTTATTATAATATTTTTATATTTTTTTGTAAATAGTATATAAGTTGAATTTTCCGATATCTTTTAAACAAACCGTGAAATTTTTCGTAACAAGCCAGCGCTTATCCTCGTATCTGAGGAAATCGGTTCTGTTTTTTCACATTTTGCCGCAGTAAGGCAGACAGGCTGCCTCACTTCTGGTAAAACTCTCTTCCGTATGTATCCACCACATCATAGATCCACTGGTTTCTCCTAACTACAGATTCATCTTCCGGATCGCCGAATATATTGCTGCACCATGCGAAGCCGCCGCCGGGAGCCAGCTGGTCGATTACCGCTTTCACAGATTCCTTAAAATATTCCTCATCCACATCCGGCAGTCCCAGCCTGCCTACTGCGTCCCAGCCGCCCATAATCGCCAGAGAATTGCCGTATTTTTCTTTTACCGCCTTCAGGTCATTGCAGCTTTGGGCCGGGTTCCAAAGCACCACGCCAAATTCCCGCCAGTCATCGATAAAATCATCGCACTTCCCGCAGTCATGCATCTCCACAGGCAGTCCGCGCCTGGTTCCGATCTCCGCCTGCCTTGCATGGAACGGTTTAATCAGCCTCCGGTACATATCCAGGGAAATAAAGGAATTTTTCCATGTGGCAGTATCGTCCGTTACATTCATGATATCCGGTTTATAATAGTCAATTATGTTCTCTCCTACCGTACAGTAAAAATCGCACATATACTCCAGCAGGGCGTAAACCTCCTCCGGCTCCTCATACATGGCGCACAGCCCTTCCGTAAATCCCATCAGCGCCATCAGCTCCTGGAAATAGCCCACATGAAGAGACATCATCAGCGCTGTTTCATTCCGGTCGATTCCTCTTTTGGCCAGATCCTCCAGATCCTTCTTCGCCATCGCTTCCCAGTCGATCCCGGACAAATCAGGCGCCTTTACCACATCCCGCCATTTTCTGATATCATCCAGGATAAAATGGTTCGGCTCCGGCAAAGCGCCGTAGCCGGTTTCCCGGTTGGATACAAACGGTACGCCCCAGATATCGTACCCTCCCTCTCTCGTCCTCCTGGCGTTCAGAAAGCTGGGGCCAATTTTTGAAAATAAAAATTTTTCAGAAATATTTTTTCAGCGTTTTGCAGAAAAAAGAAGAGCGGATTCCGCAAAACACAGAATCCGCTCTTCTTTTTCCGTTTTTCTCTCAGATCAGCATAATAACCAGCGGTAGCGTTACCAG
>CALWQE010000010.1 GCA_944383605.1 uncultured Lachnospiraceae bacterium | reverse complement strand
GGGGGGGGGGGGGGGGGGGGGGGGGGGGGGGGGGAGGGGGTGGGGGCGGGGGGGTGCTATGAGGTGTCGGGGAGCGCTGTCTGCCGGCGCTGGGCGGGTGGTGATGGCCGGGGTGGCGGAAGCGGGGCTGGACGCCTGGTACTTGTTTTCCCAGGCGTCCGGCGTTGGCAGGGCGGTATATTATATGGAGCCGGACCGGGAATGGAATGACCGGGAAGGAGAGGGGCGGTATCAGAGCTGGCTGGACCGCAGGGCGGCCCGGGAGCCGCTCCAGTATATTACAGGAAGCCAGCAGTTTATGGGGCTGGATTTTTATGTAACGCCGGCTGTGCTGATTCCCCGCCAGGATACGGAGACGGTAGCGGAATATGTGCTGAAGGCTCTCCGGCCCGGGGAAAAGGCGCTGGATCTGTGTACCGGCTCCGGCTGTATCGGAATCAGCCTGGCTGTGCTGGGAGGAGCCTCCGTCATGGGAGCGGATATCTCAGAGGAAGCTCTCCAGGTGGCCCGGGAAAACGGGCGGAGGCTGAATTGCCCCGGGATTCGGTGGGTGCGCAGCGATTTATTGGAACAGATAGAGGACAGGGATTTCGACTGGATCGTGTCCAATCCGCCTTATATTCCTTCCGGAGACATCTCCAGGCTGATGCCGGAGGTGCGGGACTATGAGCCCCGGCTGGCTTTGGATGGCAGCGGGGACGGCCTGCATTTTTACCGCCGACTGGCCAGGGACTGCGGAGGACATCTGAAGCCGGGAGGCCGGGTCTGTTTTGAGATTGGCTCTGAGCAGGGGCCTGCGGTAAAGGAGCTGCTGGAAAGCAGCGGCTATGAGGCGGTGGAAATCCTGAAGGATCTGGCCGGGCTGGATCGGGCTGTAGCCGGGATCTGGCGGGCGCATTTGGCATCCCTGAATGGACGCCGCCTGTCCGGCGGCAGATTTTCAGAGTAAACAAGGAGGAAAGCATGTTTGACCGTCTGGATGATATCGTAAAACGTTTTGAAGAGATTGTGGAAGAACTGAATAATCCTTCCGTGGTGGAAAATCAGGTCAGATTCCGGAAGCTGATGAAGGAACAGGCAGACCTGCAGCCGATCGTGGAAGCATATCAGTCCTATAAAAAGGCGAAGCAGGACGCGGATGACAGCCTGCTGATGCTGGAGGAGGAAAGCGATGAAGAGCTGCGCCAGCTGGCGAAGGAGGAGCTGGCAGACGCCAGAGCCCGGATCGAGAGCCTGGAGCACCGCCTGCGGATCCTTCTCCTGCCGAAAGATCCCAATGACGATAAAAATGTGGTCGTAGAGATCCGGGCCGGAGCCGGCGGTGATGAAGCGGCGCTGTTCGCCGCGGAGCTGTACCGGATGTACTGCCGGTTCGCGGAGCGGAACCGATGGAAGACGGAGCTGGTCAGCGTCAGTGAGAACGGCATCGGCGGCTTCAAGGAAGTGGTCTTTATGATTACCGGCCAGGGGGCCTATTCCAGGCTGAAATATGAAAGCGGCGTCCACCGGGTGCAGCGGGTGCCCGCTACCGAATCCGGCGGAAGGATCCATACCTCTACCAGTACAGTAGCGATCATGCCTGAGGCGGAAGAGGTGGATGTGGAGCTGGATCTGAACGACTGCAAATTTGACGTATTCCGGGCGTCCGGAAACGGCGGCCAGTGTGTCAATACCACTGACTCAGCGGTGCGGCTGACCCATATTCCCACTGGAATCGTTATTTCCTGCCAGGATGAGAAATCTCAGCTGAAAAACAAGGAAAAGGCGCTGAAGGTGCTTCGCTCCAGGCTGTATGACCTGGAACTGGCGAAGAAGCAGAGCGCAGAAGCCCAGGAACGGCGCAGCCAGATCGGAACCGGCGACCGTTCTGAAAAAATCCGTACCTATAATTTCCCCCAGGGCAGGGTGACAGAGCACAGAATCAAGCTGACCTTATATAAGATTGACGCGATTATGGACGGAGACCTGTTTGAGATTATTGACAGCCTGACGGCTGCGGATCAGGCGGCGAAGCTGGCGAATATGAACGAGGCAGTCTGACGGCTGCGGATCAGGCAGGATTCTTTTCTCATTGATAATGGATGGAGAATCGGGTATAATGATACCATTAATCAGTATGGAGGCGACAAATGAGCGATAAACGGAGCGAAGGCAGAAGAAGGCGGGAGGAACTGGTTCACCGCAGAGAAGCTTCTTCCGGCGGGTTTATAAAAAGACATAAAGGACTGGTGATCGCGCTGGCGGTGATTCTGGTTCTGTGTGCGGCGATTGTTTTCGTGATGACCAGAAGCAAGCCTGAACCCAATACAGGCTATGATTTTGACATTACCCTGGAACCGGAGGAGGGTGAGGATCCCGCTCAGACGGAGGAAGGGATAGAGGATATTACAGCTGCGGAGGATCCGATTGACGAGCTGGAGGGACTGGACAGCGATCTGACAAAGGATAAGGGCTATACCCATTATCTGCTGCTGGGTCTGGACGGCGTGGAGTCCGGCTTCAAGGGAAAACGGAGCGACGCGATTATGATCCTTTCGGTAAATGAAGATGACGGGCGGCTGGTGATTACCTCCATTCCCCGGGATACTTATGTATATATTGAAGGCAAAGGCTATGACAAGATTACCCATGCCTATGCCTATGGGCAGGCCAAGCTGACCATGGAGACGGTGGAGAACAACTTTGATATTGATATCGCCCACTATTTTACCATTAATTTTGACGGGATGGAGGATCTGGTAGACCTGGTAGGCGGCATCCCCATGACGCTGACCCAGGCGGAGAGCGATAATATCCGGGACTTTTTCGGTGTGCCGGGAACCCATGCGGGAGAAAATAACCTGACGGGAATCCAGGCGCTGACTTTCTGCCGCGTCCGTATGATTGACAGCGATTTCCAGCGGACGGAGCGGCAGTATAAGGTGCTGATGGCTTTATACGAGAAGGCGAAAAATGTCTCTGTCAGCACATATCCCAGTATGCTGAAAACCATTTATGACTACATGTATACAGACGCTTCCCTGGCAGACTGCATCAGCCTGGCGACAGATATCATGGGCATGGGGCTGGATTCCATGGAAAACGTGCTTCTGTTCAGCAATGAAAACGGTACAGGGAAAAAGATCAACGGAACCTATTATCTGGTGCCGGATGATCTGGAGGCAACGATTGTAGAATGGAGAGAAAACCTGGGCATCAGCAATTATGAGCCTTCTGTATCGCTGAAAACATACTCTGACTACTTAAAGACAAGATAGGACGGGCCGGGCGGACTTCCCTGATCCGGTTCAATCAAAAACGGAGCCATGGGGCTGTAGATAAAAGCAATATCTATGGCCCTGCGGCTCCGTTTCTTGTCTCATAGGAAACGGCGTTCCCTATGAAACAAAAATGCTCCGTAAGATTGCACTGCGCCGGAATATCAGAGCTTCGGCGCGATTTCTTTAATGTAAGCGGCTACAGGCTCCCGCAGGTCTGCCCGATCCAGGGCAAAGTCGATGGTAGCTTTAATGAAGCCGAATTTGTCGCCCACATCATAGCGGGTTCCCTCGAAGTCATAGGAATATACGGCCTGAGATGTCATCAGCCGTTTGATCGCATCGGTCAGCTGGATTTCTCCGCCGGCGCCGGGGGTCTGGCTTTCCAGCAGGTCGAAAATCTCAGGGGTCAGCACATAGCGGCCCAGAACGGCCAGGCGGCTGGGGGCTTCTTCCTGTTTAGGCTTTTCCACCATATCGTACAGTTTTTTCAGACGGCCCTGGCTGCTGTCATATTCGGAAGGAGCCACGATGCCGTATTTGCTTACCTGATCCTCGGCTACTGTCTGGACGCCGACGATGGAAGCATTTACGCTGCTGTAAGCCTTAATCAGCTGGAGCAGCGCCGGGTCGCCTTCCTTGTTGACTACCACATCGTCTCCCAGCAGGATGGCGAAGGGTTCGTTGCCGATAAAGGATTTGGCGCAGAGGATAGCATGTCCCAGTCCTCTGGGCTCTTTCTGGCGGACATAATAGATATTGGCCAGATTGGCGATCCGGTTAATCATCTCCACTTCCTTCATCTTGCCGGAGGCGGTGAGGCGGTCCTCCAGCTCATAGGATTTGTCAAAATGGTTCTCCATACAGTGTTTATTGGAATTGGTGATAATGAGAACCTCTTCGATCCCGCTTTGCACTGCTTCCTCCACGATGTACTGTATAGTCGGGATGTCAACAATCGGCAGCATTTCCTTGGGAAGCGCCTTGGTTGCCGGCAGGAACCGGGTGCCCAGCCCAGCCGCGGGGATGACTGCTTTTCGTACTGTTTTTCTCTTCATACCCTGTCTCCTTTGATTCATCAGTTAAGATAGCTCTATCATACCAATCTTGCGGGAAAATGTAAAGTGCGGCGGGAAGGGCGGAAGCCGGAAAATGGAAAATCTCGTATCCTTTATTGTATATTTTTTTCCCCTGTGTTATATTATTACTGTAAAATTTGCCGTCTGTCCAGGGTTCGCCCGTGAATCCTGACGGGAGATTTTGATGGGAACAGACGCAATCCGGAGCAATGAATGAAACAGAGACTGTGGAGGTTTTGTGCAATATGAAAGTTTTGGTAACAGGGGCGAAGGGCCAGCTGGGCCATGATCTGATGAATGAGTTTGCGAAGCGGAAGATCGATGCGATCGGCGTGGATATAGAAGAGATGGATATTACCGACCCGGAGGCAGCAGACCGGGTGATCACCGCCTCCGGCGCGGACGCGGTCATTCACTGCGCGGCTTACACCGCGGTGGACGCGGCGGAGGATAACCCGCAGCTGTGCAAAAAGATCAACGGGGAGGGAACGGAAAATATCGCGAAGGTATGCGCCCGTCTGGATATCCCGATGATGTATATCAGCACCGACTATGTCTTTAATGGCCAGGGAGAACGGCCCTGGGAGCCCGATGACCCCAGAGAGCCGCTGAATGTGTACGGCGAGGCCAAATATGAGGGCGAGCTGGCGGTGGAAAAATGGCTGAAGAAATATTTTATTGTCAGAATCGCCTGGGTATTCGGCATAAATGGAAAAAACTTTATCAAAACCATGCTGCGGCTGGGAAAAGAGCGGGGAAAGGTAAGCGTGGTAGACGACCAGATCGGTTCCCCTACTTATACTTACGACCTTGCCAGACTGCTGGCGGATATGATTCAGACAGATAAATATGGCCGTTATCACGCCACCAATGAGGGGCTGTGCAGCTGGTATGAGTTTGCTGTGGAGATTTTCCGTCAGGCCGGCCTTTCTGTGGATGTGACGCCCGTCTCCTCCGGAGAATATGCGGCGAAGGCGAAGCGGCCGATGAACAGCCGGATGAGCAAGGATAAGCTGGAGCAGAACGGATTTACCAGGCTGCCTTCCTGGCAGGACGCCCTCTCCCGTTATCTGGAAGAGCTGGACAGGGCAGAGGCATAAGGAGGATATTATGGGAAAATATTTCGGAACAGACGGCTTCCGGGGAGAAGCCAATGTAGATCTGACAGTAGAACATGCTTACCGGGTAGGACGGTTCCTGGGCTGGTATTACGGCCAGGATCACAAGTGCAAGGTGGTAATCGGAAAGGATACCAGAAGAAGCCGCTATATGTTTGAGTATGCTCTGGCATCAGGGCTGACGGCCTCCGGGGCGGACGCCTACCTCCTTCATGTAACCACCACCCCCAGCGTCTCCTATGTGGCGCGGACAGAGGATTTTGACTGCGGCATTATGATTTCTGCCAGCCATAACCCTTTTTATGACAATGGCATTAAGATCATCAACGACAGAGGCGAGAAGCTGTCTGAGGATGTGATCGGGAAAATCGAAGATTACCTGGACGGGAAGTCAGGGGAGATCCCCTTTGCGGTAAAGGAAAAGATCGGGCGCACCACCGACTATGTGATGGGGCGGAACCGTTATATCGGCTATCTGATTTCCCTGGCCACCAGATCCTTTAAGGGGATGAAGGTGGGGCTGGACTGTGCCAACGGCAGCTCCTGGATGATGGCGAAAAGTATTTTTGACGCGCTGGGCGCGAAAACCTATGTGATCCATAACGAGCCGGACGGCACCAATATCAATATGAACTGCGGCTCCACCCATATCGAGGCGCTGCAGCAGCTGGTAAAGGAAAAAGGGCTGGATGTGGGCTTCGCCTACGACGGGGACGCGGACCGGTGCCTGGCGGTGGATGAAAACGGCGAGGTGGTAGACGGGGATCTGATCCTTTATGTCTGCGGCCTGTATATGAAAGAGCGGGGAATGCTGGATACCAATACGGTAGTGACCACCGTTATGTCCAACCTGGGCCTGTACAAGGCCTTTGACATCGCCGGCATCCGCTATGTGAAAACAGCGGTAGGAGACAAATATGTCTATGAAAATATGGCGCAGAATGGCCACTGCCTGGGGGGCGAGCAGTCAGGGCATATTATTTTCAGCAAGTTTGCGTCCACCGGAGACGGCATCCTTACATCCCTGAAGCTGATGGAGGTTATGCTGGAGAAGAAGCAGACGCTGGGCCAGCTGATCCAGCCGGTAGACATTTATCCCCAGGTGCTGAAGAATATCCGGGTAAAGAGCAAGCCGGAAGCCAGACAGGATCCGGATGTGATGGCGGCAGTCAGCCAGGTGGAAAAGGAGCTGGGCGCCGACGGCCGGATTCTAGTGCGGGAAAGCGGCGCAGAGCCGGTGATCCGCGTTATGGTAGAGGCAAAAACAGATGAGCTGTGCGCCCGGTATGTGGATCAGGTGATCAATGTGATCCGGCAGAAGGGCCACGAGGCAGAATAAGGGGAGACGGAAAGACGGCTTTTGCCGGTTTTGCCAGTCCCCGGAGAAAAAGATAAAGGAGGAGCGAAAGAGATGATTTCACAGAGTATGAAGCCGCTGGTAAACGGCAATTCCGCGGTGCGGGTAATGTTTGAGGAAGGAAACCGGCTGGCGAAGCTGTATGGCCGGGAAAATGTATATGATTTCAGCCTGGGCAATCCCAATGTGCCCGCCCCTGACTGCGTGAATCAGGCGATTATCGACGTGCTGAAGGAAGAGGACTCCGTTATGGTTCACGGCTATATGAGCAACGCGGGATTTTCCGATACCAGAGAGGCGGTGGCCGCATCCCTGAACCGGCGGTTTGGCACCAGCTTCGGTGAGAGGAATATTCTGATGGTATCCGGCGCGGCGGACGGGTTAAACGCCGTGTTGAAATCGATTCTGGATCCCGGCGATGAAGTGGTAACTTTTGCTCCTTATTTCCTGGAATATAAAAATTATGTGGGCAATTACGGCGGCGTCCTGACAGAGGTTGCGCCTGACACATCTACATTCCAGCCTGACCTGGAGGGACTGCGGGCGAAAATCACGGAAAAAACCAGGGCGGTCCTGATCAATAATCCCCACAATCCCACCGGCGTGGTCTACAGCGAGCAGACCATACAGGGGATCGCAGATGTGATGCGGGAAAAAGAAAAAGCGTATGGCCGCGCCATTTACCTGATTTCTGACGAGCCTTACCGGGAGCTGGTTTATGACGGGGCGAAGGTACCCTTTATCACAAAGTATTATGACGATGCGATTGTGGTATATTCCTTCAGCAAATCCCTTTCTCTGCCGGGCGAGCGGATCGGCTATGTGGTGATTCCCGATGAAGCGGACGATGGGGAAAATCTGTTTTCTGCGGCTACGATCGCGAACAGGGTGCTGGGCCATGTAAACGCTCCTTCTCTGATGCAGAGAATGCTGATCCGCTGTATTGACGCCGAGGTTAATCTGGAGGCCTATGACAGAAACCGGAAGCTGCTGTATGAGGGGCTGACAGAGTGCGGCTTTACCTGTGTGAAGCCGGAGGGAGCTTTTTATCTCTTTGTGAAATCCCCTGTGGAGGATGAGAGCCAGTTCTGCGAAGCGGCAAAGAAATATAATATTCTCTTTGTGCCCGGAAAATCCTTCGCCTGCCCCGGCTATGTGCGGATCGCTTACTGCGTATCCTACGATACCATTAAAAATTCCCTGCCCGGATTCCGGAAGCTGGCAGAGGAATATCATTTAACCGATTGACCCAAAAAGGATGATTGTCAAAGGGGACATTTTCATGGCGGAAGTGTCCCTTTTTACAGTTATAAATCCTGGAAAAGGGGCTGAAAAGCCGGTATAAAGGTGAGGAGAGAAAAGAGAATATGAAGGAATGGAAGAATAATATCAGAAAAGTGGAGCCCTATGTGCCGGGGGAACAGCCGAAGGAACAGAATATCATCAAGCTGAATACCAATGAGAATCCCTATCCCCCCGCGCCAGCAGTCTGTGAGGCGCTGAAACGGCTGGATCCGGGCAGGCTGCGGCTTTATCCCGATCCTGCCTGCGGGCTGCTGGTAAACAGTCTGGCAGCTTACCACGGGCTGGAGCCGGGACAGATTTTTGTGGGCGTGGGTTCTGACGATGTGCTGGCCATGGCGTTTATGACGTTTTTTAATTCGGAAAAGCCGGTGCTGTTCCCGGACATTACCTACTCCTTTTACAGAGTGTGGGCGGATCTGCTGCGGATTCCCTTTGAAACGCCTGCCCTGGATGAGGATTTCCGCCTCCGGGCGGAGGATTATTACAGAGAAAACGGAGGCGTGGTATTTCCCAATCCCAACGCCCCTACCGGCATCGCGGTGACGCTGGATTTTATCCGGGATATTCTGGATCATAATCAGGACGCCGTGGTGATTGTGGACGAGGCTTATATTGATTTCGGCGGGGAGACGGCGCTGCCTTTGCTGAAGGAATATGAAAACCTGCTGGTGGTCAGAACCTATTCCAAATCCCGGTCTATGGCGGGGATGCGGATCGGATACGCGATGGGGAACCCGGAGCTGATCCGGGCGCTGAACGATGTGAAATATTCCTATAATTCTTATACGATGGATCAGACAGCCCTGGAGCTGGGAGCGGCTTCTCTGGCGGAAGAAGACTATTTTTGCCAGGTGATCGGGAAAATCACCGCGACCAGAGAACGGGCGGCAAAGAGGCTGGCAGAGCTGGGATTTCAGTGCCTGGATTCCAGCGCCAATTTCCTTTTTGCCGCTCACCCCGGATATGACGGCGGGAAGCTGTTTCAGTATCTGAGAAGCAAGGGGATCTATGTCCGCTATTTTGACAGCCCCAGGATCTTCGAGTATCTGAGGATGACCATCGGCAGGGACGAGGAGATGGAACGGCTGTACCAGGCGCTGGAAGGGGCTGCCTATGAAAACCTTTAAAAAGTATCTGAGAATCTTTTTGAAAATCCTGCTGCCCGCCGCCGGCTTCCTGCTGACGCTGTGGGTACTCTGGCGGGGGGCGCTGTTCTTTATGCCCTTTGTAATCGGCTGGATTATCGCCATGATCGGAAACCCTATCGTCCGCTATCTGGAGCGGAAGCTGAAAATCGTCAGAAAGGCAGGCTCTTTCCTGATTGTG
>CALWQE010000009.1 GCA_944383605.1 uncultured Lachnospiraceae bacterium | reverse complement strand
CGGGCCGCTGGCCTTCACCGAGTTTTATGTACTTCTTGAGATTGCCGTCTTTGCACTGGAGGCCGTTCTGTATTGCAAGACCCTGCAAAAGGTATCCGAACAGCAAAAGAAGAATTGGTATTATGTGGCTTATTCGTTTGCGGCAAATTTGGTATCATTCGGAGCTGGATTTTTCCTGGCAAGGATATTGCCAGGCATATTTTAAATATGTATAGATAAGCCCCCATCCTGTTTTTCGCCTGAATGCTGCAAAGCCATTAGACGGAGTGAGAAGATCTGCTGGAAAATCAGAAGGAGGACGGCATGATTGAAGTCTATTATGCGGAAGATGATGAAGCGATTGGCAAATCTGTAAAAGAATATTTGGAGCAGCAGAATTGCAAAGTGGCAGTTTTTGATAGAATTGCCGATGTCAGGAAGGCGCTGATCGGTCATCTGCCTGCGGTCGTCTTGCTGGACTGGAATATGCCGGATGGGCAGGGCAATGAATTGTGCATTTGGATTCGGGAAAGATGGAAGTCCCTGCCTGTTATTTATCTGACGGTTCGCGGCGATTCCCATGACATTGTTGCCGGTTTCCAAAACGGGGCGGATGATTATGTGGTGAAGCCCTTTGACCTTGCCGTTCTGCATTCCCGTATTTTGGCGCTGCTGCGAAGAACCGAAGGCGCAGCCGGCACAAAGCTGTTCTGCGACGGCCTGATGCTGGATCAGGAGAAAAGGACTGTTTATGACGGCCAGAAAGAAATCGCTGTAAGTCAGCCGGAGTACCGCATTCTCCTGATTCTGATGGAAAACAAGGGGAGAACGATCACCAGAAATCAGCTGTTAGAGCAGGTCTGGGATTGCAGCGGGAACTATGTAAACGACAATACGCTGACGGTGACAATGAAAAGACTGCGGGAAAAGCTGAATCATCCGGCCTGCCTGAAAACGATCCGAAGCTTTGGCTACCGTATGGAGGACACACAATGAGCGAAAAATGGAAGCAAACAATACTTCTGATGTTTCCGTTTGCTGTTCTTGCAGCGGGCATGATATTTACCTCAGCTGTCTTCCTGCGCACATACCGGCAGATCGCATTTGAACGCACTTCGGCATTATGCGAAACCATACTGGCGAACTTTCCCGAGGCCGAGCCGCAGTTATTAGCGGTTATGAAAGAGTACCATTCATTGACGGAACAAGAACTCAGCGGGAACGATTATCTGGAACGATACGGATACCGGGCCAATGATTTTTGTTATGGTTTTCCGCCGGATACAGTGCTTTTCCCGATTCTGTTTTTCCTTGCGGCAGCCGGTGCTTTTGGGGCCGGAAGCCTTCTGTCCCGCAGAAAAAATCGAAAGAGGATCGCTGATTTGACGGCGTATTTGGAGCAGGTCAATATCGGCGCCGGCGGGACATTGATACAAATGAAGGAAGATGAATATTCCCATTTGCAGGACGAGATATACAAGACGGTCACGATGCTTTATCAGACAAGGGAAAGGGCAGTTGCCGCAAAGAAAAATTTTGCAGAGAACCTGGCCAATATCGCCCACCAGCTGAAAACGCCGATCACAGCCGCCTTTTTGTCGCTGCAGCTGATGGAAAAAGAGCTTCCGGGGGCTTACGCGCAACAGGTCAGACAACAGCTGAAGCGATTAAATCGTCTGGAAGAATCGCTGCTGATGCTTTCTAAAATTGATGCTGGAACGCTGCCGCTCAGGCGGGAAAAGGTGGATCTTTATACTGTGTTAAATCTGGCGGCGGACAATCTGAGCGATCTGCTGCGGAAAAATCAGATTTCTGTTGATATCCCGGAAAATGGATGTATTGAATTTTGGGGAGATTTGGAGTGGACAATGGAAGCCCTCATCAATCTTATCAAGAATTGTATGGAACATTCCAAACCGGGCGGCCAGGTTCATTGTGACTACGCAGGCAATCCTCTTTATGCAGAAATTCGGGTATGGGATGACGGGGCTGGCTTTGACACAGAGGACCTGCCCCATCTTTTCGACCGTTTTTATCGGGGACGGCGCGCGGCCTCCGATGGGATCGGAATTGGACTGGCCCTTGCCCGTTCTATTTTTGAACTGCAGAACGGAACCATAACCGCCTGTAATTTGCAAAATGGCGGCGCCTGCTTTGCGATAAGGATATACAGTCACTGAAATGTCACTTTACTTTGTTATACTGTGCCTAAGACCATTCAGCAAAGCCCCCCGTCGGGTGTGCTGTTATGCTAGTGGGCAAAATCAAAAAAAGGAGAAAGTGACATGGAAATACTAAGATGTGAAAATGTCCGAAAGGTATATGGCTCTGGAAACAATCAGGTCGTGGCGCTGGATCATATTAATCTGTCTGTACAAAAAGGTGAATTTGTGGCTATCGTAGGGGCGTCCGGTTCGGGAAAATCTACCCTGCTGCATATTTTGGGTAGTGTGGATAAGCCGACAGAAGGGAAGGTTCTGATCGAGGGGACAGAACTGTCTGCCATGAACCGGACGCAGGCAGCCATTTTCCGGCGCAGGAAGGTGGGGCTGGTCTACCAGTTTTACAACCTGATTCCCACCCTTACCGTCCGAAAAAATATTCTTATGCCGCTTCTGTTAGACAGGCGCAAACCCAATCAGGAATACTTTGAGCAGATCGTGCATTCCCTGGGAATCGAGGATAAACTGGAAGCGCTGCCCAGCCAGCTGTCCGGCGGACAGCAGCAGCGTGCTGCTATCGCCCGTTCTCTGATTTATCGTCCGGCGCTCCTGCTTGCTGATGAACCGACCGGCAGCCTGGATCGGAAAAACGGAGAGGAAATGATTGACTTGCTGAAGTTATCCAACCGTAACCTGGGACAGACGATTCTTCTGATTACCCATGATGAAAAGATCGCATTGGAGGCGGATCGCATTATTACCATAGAGGATGGGAAAATCGTCGGCGACCATTGCCGCCGTACAGCCGGATGGCATAAAGACATCCATGCGGAGAAAGGGCGGTGAAGGATATGTGGAAGGACTATTCGATCGGATTTATCAAAAAGAACCGGGCTTCCAGCGTATCTGTTCTGGCGGCGGCGTTTATTTCTGCTCTGTTTCTCTCTTTGCTGTGCGGCTTGTTTTATAACTTCTGGAACTATGAAATAGAATCGGTTGTTTTAGAAGAAGGAAACTGGCAGGGACGCATCAGCGGGGTGTTTGAAGAAGAAAAAGTGTCCGAAATTGAAAATTTCGCCAATGTAAAAACGGCTGTGATCAATGAGGATTTATCAGAGGGACAAACGCTTACCGTTGATATTTGCTTTGATGACATGAGGGCGGTGTATCAGGACATGCCGCTTATCGCCCGGCAGCTAGGCCTTTCGGAAACTTCCGTATCCTATCATGAATCGCTGCTGTCAGCCTATTTCATCAACGATCCCCAGGACAGCGATCCGCCCTTATTGATGGCTTTTTGCCTCTTTATACTCCTGCTCGTATCGGTGTCTTTGATTTTAATCATTCATAATTCGTTTGCGGTATCGATGAATGCCCGCGTACACCAATTTGGCATTTTTTCCAGTATTGGGGCGACGCCGGGGCAGATTCGTACCTGTCTTTTACAGGAAGCGGCGATGCTTTGCGCAGGCCCTGTTCTGCTTGGGAGTTTTATCGGAATTGCTCTGACTTTTGGCACCATCCAGGCGGTCAATCTCCTTGCAGATGATATAGCCGGCAGGCATGAGGCTGTTTTTTCCTATCATCCGTTTGTCTTTGCAGTTACGATTCTGACCTCGTTTTTGACGGTGCTGATTTCCGCCTGGCTGCCAGCTGGGAAATTAAGCAGGATGACCCCGCTGGAAGCCATAAAAAACACAGGGGATTTACAGCTGAAACGGAGAAAAAAGTCCCCTGTTCTTGCGTTTTTATTCGGAATCGAAGGAGAGCTTGCCGGGAATGTGCTGAAAGCACAGAAGAAATCTCTTCGAACCGCTGCGCTGTCGCTGACCCTTTCTTTTCTGGGCTTTGCTCTCATGCTGAGCTTTTTTACGCTCTCTGAAATCAGTACAGGCCATACTTATTTTGAACGATATCAGGATGCCTGGGATGTGATGGCAGTCCTTGAGGACACGAAGCTTGAGGACTTTTCGTATACGGATGAAATCCATGCGCTGGCTGACACGGACAGTGTAATCTATCAAAAGGCAGACGCTGTATGCGCTGTTCCGGCGGACGCTGTAAGCGAAGGGGTAAAAGGTCTGGGAGGTCCGGAAGCAATCGCCGGAAGCGATGTCAGTATGGCAAATGGGTGTTATATTATCCAGGCCCCTATTATAATCATGGATGACAGCAGCTTTGCCCTGTACTGTGAGCAGGCCGGCGTTTCTTCGGCGGAAAAGGGAAGCGTTGTCCTGAACCGCATTTGGGACAGCATAAACAGCAATTTCAGATACAAGGAATACATTCCGTTTTTATCAGAAAGCCAGGATACGATAACCTTGCAAAACCCGGAAGATACGGCTGCGGCTGCGGCGCTCCCGGTTTTGGGCTTTACCCGAAAGCCGCCGGTTTTGAGAGAAGAATATGATAACTATGCTCTGGTGCAATTTGTCTCCCTTTCCACCTGGAAGCAGCTTCAGGAAACAGTGGGAAATGCTGAGCCGGACGTCTATATCCGCATCCTTTCAAAAAAAGAGAGAACCCTGACGGAGCTGAGGACGATTGAAGCCGAACTGGCGGATGTGCTGGGACATGATATTTCTTTCGAGACCGAAAACCGGGTTCAGGAAAAGACAGACAACGACGCCATGCTGAGCGGATACAAGCTGGTAGCCGGGGCGCTGTGCGTGCTGCTGGCCTTCATCGGGATCGCCAATGTATTTTCCAATACGCTGGGATTTGTCCGGCAAAGGAAAAGAGAATTTGCGAGATATCTGTCCATCGGCATGACGCCGGGGCAGATGGGAAAAATGTTTTGGATCGAGGCTCTTGTCATCGCAGGCCGCCCTGTTCTGATTACGCTGCCTGTTACCGCTGTGTTTGTGTGGCTGATGATAACGGCAAGCTACCTGAACCCGATGGAATTTTTGGCAGTGGCTCCCA
>CALWQE010000008.1 GCA_944383605.1 uncultured Lachnospiraceae bacterium | reverse complement strand
AATACAAACGATTTATGGATAGTTTCTCAAGAAACTATAATAATTTCCCCCTTTCTCCATTTCACCGGATATTCCCTCCGCGCCGCCTGGTTTCTCAGAAAAAAACGTCCCTGACACTGTTTTTTCTCATTCCGCCGCCGTACATAAGACTGCCCGAACGGTCATATAATAATAATCTCAGAATAGAAAAGGAGGCGTTCCGTTTTGGTATATCATCACATGGCCGCAGAAGAAGTGGTAAAAGCGCTGGAGTCCGATGCCAGCGCCGGGCTCAGCGAAGCCCAGGCCGCCAGACGCCGGACAGAGTACGGAGAGAACAGGCTCCGGGAGAGAAAAAAGAAAACCAGCCTACGGCGGTTTCTGGAACAGTTTCAGGATCCTATGATCCTGATTCTGCTGGCCGCAGCGTCCATATCCTTTGGGATAGCCTGCGCAAAACAGGAACCGGAGGAGTTTTTTGAACCGGCCCTGATTCTGCTGATCGTTGTCCTGAACGCGGCGATGGGAATGATTCAGGAGAACAGGGCGGAAAAAGCGCTGGACGCGCTAAAAACCATGTCCGCCCCTCACGCCCGCGTCATCCGGGAAGGAGCAGAAAAAGTCATCCGCGCAGCTATGCTGGCGCCTGGCGATATCATCCGGCTGGAAGCAGGCGATTTTGTCCCCGCCGATGCCCGCCTGCTGCGAAGCGCCAGCTTAAAATGCGAGGAGTCTGCCCTGACCGGGGAATCGGTTCCCGCCGAAAAGGATGCGGACGCTTCCATAGCAAAACAGGCTCCTCTGGGCGACCGGACCAACATGGTATTTTCCGGCTGCGCCGTTACCTGCGGCACAGGAGACGCCATCGTTACCGCTACCGGTATGGATACAGAGATGGGAAAAATCGCCGGAATGCTGGAGGATGAGGGAGACGGCCAAACCCCGCTCCAGCAAAAGCTGGCCCGCCTTGGCAGGCACCTGGGCGTCCTGGCGCTGGCGGCCTGCGTCCTGATTTTCGCCGCAGGGCTGGCCGGCGGCATTCCACTTATGGAAATTTTTATGACCTCTGTTTCTCTGGCCGTTTCCGCCATCCCGGAGGGATTGCCCGCCATCGTAACCATCGTTCTTTCCATCGGTGTTCAGAGAATGGTAAAAAAGAAAGCGCTGATCCGCCGCCTGCCTGCAGTAGAGACGCTGGGAAGCGCTTCCGTCATCTGCTCAGACAAGACCGGCACCCTGACCCAGAACCGGATGACCCTGGTAAAAGCCTGGGCAGACGGGGAAAAAGAGCCGGAGGAAATCAGCACCCACAATTCGGAGGCGGTAAAGCAGCTGCTTTGCTTCGCCGCTCTCTGCTGCAACGGGACTGTGGTTTTTCACGGAGCCGAAGAAGAGCATATCGGCGACCCCACAGAAACCGCCATTGTCCTGGCCGCTTACCAGAATGGCATGACAAAGGAACTGCTGAACAGCCAGTACCCCCGGCTGGCGGAAATTCCATTTGATTCAGACCGGAAGCTGATGACGGTCATCAGCCGGACAGACGGAGGCTACATGGCCATCGTAAAAGGAGCCTTCGATATGCTGGCTCCCCGGTGCATCAGCGGCGATCTGGAAGCGGGCGCAAAAGCAGCTGAGGAAATGAGCGCCGCCGCCCTGCGGGTGCTGGCCGTCGGATACAAAGCCATCGATCAGGTACCGGAACATCCTTCGCCGGAGGAAATCGAAAACGGCCTGACCTTTATGGGACTGGCAGGAATGATCGACCCGCCCCGCCCTGAAGCCAGAGAAGGCGTCGCCCTCTGCCGCAGAGCCGGGATCCGCCCGGTGATGATCACCGGCGACCATGTGGCCACCGCCTCTGCCATCGGACGGGAGCTGGGCATACTGAAAGAGGGCGAAGAGGCTGTCACCGGCATGGAGCTGGACGATATGACAGACCAGGAGCTGGACAGTCGGGTATCCCGGATCTCCATCTATGCCCGGGTATCTCCCGCCAATAAAATCCGTATTGTCAAAGCATGGCAGAAAAAGGGCCATGTGGTGGCCATGACCGGCGACGGAGTCAACGACGCTCCCGCCCTGAAGGCGGCTGACATCGGCTGCGCCATGGGCATCACTGGTACAGACGTGGCAAAAGGCGCCGCCGATATGGTTCTGACGGACGACAACTTCTCCTCTATCGTAGACGCGGTTCGGGAGGGGCGGGGGATCTACGCCAATATCAAAAAGGTAACAGGCTTTCTGCTGGGCACCAACATCGGCGAAGTAATCGCCGTATTTGCCGCCATGCTGCTGTGGCGCAAAATCCCTCTGCTGTCCATGCAGCTGCTTTGGATCAACCTTGTCACCGACAGCCTGCCCGCCATCGCCCTGGGCATGGAAGCGGTGGAAGCAGATGTGATGGAACAGCCGCCCCGGCCAAAGGAGGAAAGTCTTTTCGCCCACGGCTTCGGGCTGCGCATCATCCTTCAGGGCCTTCTGTTTGGACTGCTGGCTCTGACAGCCTTCTGGCTGGGAGAAAGAGGCACCGGACAGACAGAAGGCGGGCAGACCATGGCCTTTATGGTATTGGCTCTGTCCCAGGTGCTCCAGGCCTTCAATATGCGCTCTGCCCATTCTCTGTTCCAGACAGGTTTTTTCACCAACCGGCAGCTAAACCGGGCGGCGGCAGTGTCGTCCCTTCTCATGGCCCTGGTACTGTTTACGCCTGTCCGTATCCTCTTCGGCCTGATCCTCCTTCCAGGCCGGCTGTATCTGGCCGGGCTGGCGCTGATCCTGGTTCCTCTGGCAGTAACGGAGCTGGCCAAGGCAGGCGGCTTATGATAGCAGCAGTTCAGCCATAATATATTTTTTCTTCAGGATATAGTTGACACAGACGAAAAAATATGTTATTCATTATTCCACGAGAATCTATGGGATGAAGAAAGGATGTGATATTTGCATGGAAGACGACCCAGCCAATGAACATACCGTAAAGCGTTACTGGAAAAACAGATGTAAAATCTTTCTGCAAAGACAGTTATGAATAGATAAAGGCATAGCCGGTGAGAGCAATCTTAACCGGCTGTGCCTTTTGCGCTTTTTCGGAAAAAATATTCTGCAGGCTTACTTTGAGAGTCCGCCGCCGGATAGGCGGCACTCATTCAGGGATGCCCGATGCACCGCCAGACTTTTTTTGGTGCCGGCGCACCAGCTGCCGGTGCATGATGATTTAGATTGAGAAAGGATTAAAAGCTTACATGTTAAATTCTATTTTACTGATTGTTCTGTTTACATTATTAAACGCCGTATTTGCCAGCGCCGAGATCGCGGTTATCTCCATGAAGGAGGCCCGGCTGAAATACCTGACTGAAGAGGGAAACAAACGGGCGAAAAAGCTGTCCGCCCTGGTAGAACAGCCCTCCCGGTTCCTGGCCACCATCCAGGTAGCCATCACCTTATCCGGCTTCCTGAACAGCGCCTTCGCCTCCGATAATTTCGCGGGGCTGCTTGCCGATGCCATGATATCTGCCGGCGTCCCTCTCCCGGCCAGCGCCTTAAATTCCATCTCCGTATTCCTGGTTACGGTGGCGCTGTCCTATATCAGCATTGTGCTGGGTGAGCTGATCCCGAAGCGGATCGCCATGAAAAACCCGGAGAAGCTGTCCCTGGCTCTGGCCTCCATGCTGTACGCCATTTCCAGGATGTTTTCTCCCATCGTCGCCCTGCTGACTGTTTCCACCAACGGCCTGCTCCATCTGTTCGGCATTAAATCCACCGATGAGGAGGAGCAGATTACCAAAGAAGAAATTCAGATGATGCTGTCAGAGGGTAATGAACAGGGCGTCATTGATACCCAGGAAAATGAGTTTATCCAGAATGTATTCGAATTTCACGATAACACAGCAGAGCAGATCTGTACCCACCGTTCAGACGTCATCGTCCTGGACGCCGATGATACGCCGGAAAACTGGAAGGAAATCATTTACCAGAACCGCTACAGCTATTATCCGGTTTACCGGGATACCACTGAAAATATCATCGGCATCCTGGATACCAAGGACTATTTCCGCCTGGAAGAAAAAACGATGGAAGCCATTACGGAAAAGGCCATCAAGCCTGCCTTTTTCGTACCGGAAACCATGAAGGCTACCCGCCTGTTCAGTGAAATGAAAAAAACCAGAAATTATTTTTCTATCCTGGTGAATGAATATGGCGAAATGGCCGGCATTGTCACCCTCCACGATCTGGTGGAGGAACTGGTGGGAGAAATCTATGAGGAGGATGAACCTGCCGAAGAAAAAATCCGCCAGCTTTCCCCGGACAGCTGGTATGTCAAAGGGGATGCGGAAATCAGCGACATCAGCAAGGCGCTGGACATTGAAATTCCCAGCGAGGATTATGACACCTTTAACGGCCTGATTTACAGCATTATCAACCGGATTCCCAAAGACGGCATTCCCTTTGACTGTGAAACCGGCCGGCTGCAGATCCATGTCAACGCAGTGGAAAATCACAAAATTACAGACGCCATCGTCCGGGTAAAGGAAGAGGAAAACAGGGAAGACCCGGACGCCTGAAACAGGCCGCGGCGCAAAACCGGGTCAGCTTTCTGACGCATCCTGTGGTTGAAGGTATCTTTGCCAGATATTTTCCTGATAGCCCGCCTTCTTTTCCCTTTTTACCGCTTCCACCGTCTCTTCCAGGCAGGGATCCTGAACGCGGGAGAGCATTTTCAGCCGGTGCGCTGGAATTGCCTCCCCGGACAGGCTTTCCCGGTAAGCTTCGGCCGTCATCTGCCAGTAATGGAAGGCGCCGGGATAGTACTGTTTCAGCTTCCAGGCGATCAGAAGCCCTTCCGGGTCAAAGTCTCCGGCATAATATACCTTTGTCCCTGCCGCCGCCAGCAGATCCAGCAGCAGCAGGGCGCTGAGCCGGGGCTGGCCGTTCATGCACATGCATGCTTCTTTTCCCTTCCATTTTCCACAGAGCATGGCATATACCGACGGGTTTTCCACAATAAAAATCCGTCCCCGGGGACAATCCGCCCTGCTCCATCCGGCGATTACCGCCAGCGGGATCTGCACCATATCCCCTTCCCGGCAAAATCCGTCCATTCCCTGGTGGGAGCTTCCGTCCCGTTTCCAGGCCCGTATGCCGCAGGCCATAACATAATTGGAAATATCGTCCCGGAGAATCCCCGCCGCCAGATATTCCCGCTGCCTCTTTAACGCAGGAAACAAAGACATCCCGCCGGCTTCCTTTGGAGATTTCCCTTCCGGCCCGGCCCATTCCCGGATCAGCAGTCCCAGCAGCTGGCCATCTTTCCTTCCATCGTCAAAGGCATGGGGATTGCCCGTTGCCACAGCGGCAAACACAGCCAGATATTCTGTCCTGCCCTGCTGTCCGGGCAGATTGTTTAATATTTTTCCCGCCAGCCGAAACAGCCGTTTCCCTTCCCTGGCTGTTTCACCGGCCTCCCGGTACCGTTTCCGCAGATAAAGCCATGCCGGTCCCGGCTGCCCGCCTTCCGCCTCTTCTTCCATGTTTGTTCGGATCCAGCCTCCTGCGGACGTGCCGTCAAATTCTGCAGCCGTCTCTTCCGCCAGCTGTCTCCATAGTCTCTCCCGTTCCTCCCGCAGCTCTTTCTTCCCGGCTACCGGCTCCCGGAAATAGGCTTCCAGCAGCTCTTTGGGGTCAATTCCCCGGAAACGGCTCTCCTCCAGCGCTTTCCGGAACCGTCCTGCACAAACAGAGGCCGACTTCTGGCCATGATAGCTTTTCCCGAAAAAGCCTTCCAGCGCCTCCCGATCCGCCTCCGTTAATCCCCGCAAAACCACAGTTCCGGTAAAGGAGCCATAGGAAGCGTATTTTTCCCGGAAGCCCTGAAGCAGCCGGTCAAACACCGGCGCGCTTTTCAGATACGCCGCGCATTCACTGACCGGCGGATCCGTTCGCCTGTTCTTCCACTTCTCGCTCATTTTCCAGCATCTCCCTCGTTTTCCCGTTCCACAGATAAGGCATTACCGTCACAAACCTGGCGTTTTCCGGCCGCACCAGCTGATAAATGGCCAGAGCGTCCACCGTATCACAGTCGCCCCACAGCACCTGGGAATTCATCATATAATTAAATCCAAACTCCGTCATCAGCCGGAACATATCCCGGATATTCCGATTGTCCACACCGGCGAATGCCTCATCCAGGGCGATCAGCCGGGGCGCGTCCATCCTGCCGCCTTCATATTTGGCCGCCACCGCCGAAAACAGAGGCACATACATGGCCATAGCCTTCTCGCCTCCGCTGAAGGTGCCGAATACGCTGTTGGTCAGCTCCTTCACCCGCTCCCCCTGCTTCTGGGAAAACAGCTGGAACTCAAACCATTTACGGTAATCCAGCGTCTCCTTCATTACCTGATAAAAGGAAACCATGCCGCCGCTGTCTCCGGCCCGCCGCCGGGCCTCCGCCACTTTCGACCGGAAGTGGCGGGACAGCCGTTCCGCTTCGGCCTCTCCCATCAGCCGGTAGTCCTTTTTCAGCAGCTCTACCAGCTCCCTGGTATCCAGCTGGTCTTCTGTCTCCGCCGTCCTGCTGCGCCACCGAAGGCTGAGGCGCAGGCCGCTGGAGGTATTCATAGCCCCCATCAGGCTGTTCATTTTTGCCACCCAGCTGTTGGAGCCATTAATCTTTCCTCTGATCTTCCGGCTGACTGTATTGGCCAGAATATCCTCGAACAGTTCCCGGTCGCCGTCCCGGATCAGCTCCTGCAGCTGCTGGATTTCCTCCTCCAGCCGGGCTGTCAGCCGGTGAAAGGGAATCCTCGCGCCCTGATACCGGGCCTGGATATCCAGCCGCTTCGCCGAAGGGTAATGGTTCTGCCGTCCCTCCTCATCCAGCTCCTGAAACAGCTCTGTCTGGGCCGGCTGATATTCGCTGAGAAAGCCTCTGTTTTCATAAAAAACCTGGTTCAGGCTCTGAATCAGAGCCGTTTTCTGCATCTGTCCCGCTTCTGGCGCCAGATAAGCCCGAACCTGACCGGCGCTGCCTGCCCCCTCTCCCGGCAGATTTTCCGGCAGCGCCACATAATCCAGGGCCAGCTCGCCTGTATAGCGGCGTTCCAGATATTTCTCCCGCCCTTCCAGTTCCCGGATCAGGCAGTCTCCCTCCTCCAGCTGGCTCCCCAGCATTTTCACCTGTTCCTCCAGGCTGGCTCTGGCAGAGGCGCACTCCCGAATCAGGCGGGGATATTCCTCCAGCCACTGAATACAGCTGTCCAGCCGCTGCCGGACCGACTCATAATCTGTCAGCTTCAGCTGCTCCTGAACAGACTGATATTCCTCCTGATCCCGTTTCAGCCCCCGTTCTGTCCTGCCCATATCATAACGGATCTGATCCATATCTCCTTCCAGATCCTCCAGGCGCCTGCCCAGCTCTTCCACAGAAGCACACAGCTGAAGATACAGCTCATGGCCGGAGCAAAGCTGATAAAATTTCGGCTTATAGGCCATGGCCGCTTCCTCGGCCCGCTGGAATGTATCATAACGGCATGGCAGATACAGCTTCTCCGCGATCTGTACCGCCTGGGAACGCAGTTCGTTCAGCGCCTCTGTCATCTCCCGAATCTGCTCCTCCAGTTTCCCGGCCCGCTCCTTCATCTGGCTGATCTCTCCCATCACGCCCTGGAGCATCTTCCAGTTTACCCGAAGATCCTGATCGCCAGGCAGAGCCTCGTATTCCTCCTGAAGACGGCTGAGCCGTTTCTCCAGCTCTTCCGCTTCCTGCTCTCTGGCCTGCCGCTCCTCTTCCAGTTCTGCCATAGCCGCCCGGCAGGCCGCTATTCTGGCTTGGCGGCTGCGCTCCCTGGCCCTGGTTCCCAGATATTCTGCCTCATGCTCTCCAGTGACCGTACCTGCCAGCACCCCCAGCTGATATGTGCCATCCAAAGCGACAGCTGTAACTCCTTCCCCGCCATAGGCGATATTTCCCAGAATACCGGTAATGCGCTGATTGGAAAAGATATCGTTTACCTCATCATTCAGGTCCAGCACATCCAGCAGGCTTTTTTCCGCCCGTCCCTTCTGAACGAACAGATATCTGTCGCTGCAGCCCGGCGCTGCCTGCAGTGCCTGTTCCCGGTACTGCTCCTCTATCACCAGAGCGTCCAGGATACCCATATCCAGCAGCGCCTCCTCCAGACGGCCGCAGGCTGCCTGATCCAGATCCGGGCCAAATTCCAGTACCTTATAAAATTCCCGGAAGGGAATCCCCAGCTTTTGCAGCCGCTCCCGGCTACGGACGGTTTCCTCCCGCCTGGGCGGCTCCGGCTCCTTATGATTTTCCCATTCTGCCAGCTGCCTCCTCTGTTCTTCGTACTGCTCCGCCAGCTGGCCAAGCGCTGTCTTTTTCTCCTCCAGACGGCGGGCCAGTTCATTTTTCTTCTCCAGCCATACGTCCCCCACAGCGCTGCGCACCCTGTTAAAGTCAGAATGCTCCCCGTATTCCTCTGCGAACAGAGACAGCTGCCGCAGCTGGTCTGGCTCCAGAATCAGCTCCCGGTTCTTTCCGTTCCAGCTGTACAGCGCCTCTTTCCACTCATTTCGGGTCTGAGCCAGCAGCGTTTCCAGCTCGGCAGCCCTCTTCTGGGCGCTGTCAATCCTGCGCTGCTCCCGTTCCCGTTCCAGCATCCGCTCATCCACCTGCCGCTTCTGCTGTTTTTCCTGGTACAGCAGCTCCCTGCCTTCCCTGATTCCGCGGGACGCTGCCTCCAGCTGGCTCTGATGAGACTGGAAGTCAAAAGAGGACTGAAAACCCGCCTTTAATTCTTCGGCAAAAAAGGCATGCTCCTCAAAAGCCATATCCTCTGCGTATTCCGTCATCTCGTCCAGCAGTCCGTACAGCTCTTCCTGCTTCTGTTCCCTTCGCTGCGCCTCTTTTTTCTGTTTCTGCTCTGTATCCCGAAGATTTTCCTCTTTCTGGCCCAGCTGACTCTCCTTTTCCTTCAGCGTCCTTTCCTTCTCCCGGATCCCCTCTGCCAGCTCCAGCTCCTTTCGCTTCAGTCCTACCACATCGCTCTGATTCAGGGAATCCCGCTCCTTTTCCAACGCCTCCCGGCGGGCGTCCAGGCTGGCCGCCTCCCCCTCCAGGCGGACTGCCTCCTCCTTTCCCGCCTGGATCTTCTCCTGCCGTTTCGCCTGCTCCTGCCGGGCTGTCTCCAGACGGAGCCGCCCTTCCTCGTAATCAGAAGCCTTCTCATACAGAGTCAGCCGGTTATACTGGCCCAGCACCCGGCTGATCTTTTCCGCCGCCAGCTTTCCCTCCTTCCTGGCTTTCAGATTCATATTCATGGCGTCCATATTTTCAATGGCTTCCGACATAGGACGCAGATCCTCGTCGGATAAAGGCTGGAGAGAGTCGCTGAGGATCTCATTGATCACTGACGGCTTAAAATCCTTTGACAGCTTCGGGGTCCGCAGCTGAATCAGCAGATCGATCAGTTCCCCATATTCCTCAGCCGTCTCGAAGCCAAAGATCTGCCGGTTCACATATTCCATATATTCTGTCTGCCGGTCAAACACCACGCCTCCGGCGCCTACCCTGTTTTCCAGCTCCTTTTTCGACAGGGGCAGCTTTTCTCCCGCTTCCCGGTACAGAAAGAAATCCCGTCCTACCCGCCTCCCGTCTGTCAGGCTGAAATACCACTTATCCAGCGGTTTCCCTCTCCTGGCCCGTATGCCCATCCCCACAGTCAGATAGGTATCGCTTTCTTCCCGCCGAAATTCCAGATACAGATAACCGGTTCGCTCCTCCCGCTCATCCTCCTCGTCCAGCAGATAGCTGATCATCTTCCTGTCCCTGGACCGGAAGGGATCCAGACGCTCCGGACTCATATTTCCGTCCAGCAGCAGCGGAATAATGCTTTGCATGGTCACAGACTTTCCCGATCCATTGGCGCCCCGCAGCAGCATTCGCCCTTTCACAAAAGGAAATTCCTGCTCGTCATAATACCAGAAGTTTACCAGTCCGATTTTATTTGCCTGCCATCTGCTGTTCATGCCTTTGTCCCTCCCTTATAATCATCCGGATACCGGCCTTCCATCTTTCCTGCCAGGGGCCAGACCGTCACGGTCTGCCCTTCACTATGGATAAAGGTCAGCCGCTCCATCGCCTCCGTCACTTCCCGGACGAACTCACCATCCGGCTGTTCTCTGTAGCTTTTCGTAAATCCAGAGCCAAACCGCTCCTTTACCTCCCGCAGCAGCTGTTCAAAATCCAGCCTGCTTACTACTATGGTTTCATCAGCCTCCACCTGCCACTGGCCCGATTCTGCCTTCTGCCGGATCTGTCCGCAGCACAGCAGTATAATATCCGACAGAGCATTGCCGCCCGGAAACACATCCCCCATATGGCAGTCAGGGCCAGCCAGCACAAAAGCGCTGCCTTTATGAATGTGAACCTGACAGGAAAAGGTCTGTTCCAGATCATCGGTCAAACGCCGGCCATAATATTTCAGATATTCAAAATCTTCCTCCGGCCCCTCCCGGCGGTACATGCCGGGAGAAAAAAGAAGCCGTTTATACACCCGCCATCTCCTGGCGACGCCCCGATCCTCATCTCCGCCGAACCAGTCGCTCTCCCGGAAGTCCTCCGGCCTGGAATATCCCATAATATCTCTGGGGAAATTCCTCATAAAATAACGGGACGCCCCTGTATTTTCATACAGTACCTCTCCCGTCTCCCTGTCCATAAACAGATCGTCGCTGCCGTCCGTCACCCGCAGCAGCCCCTGGGCTGCCGCATAGCGCAGCACCTTTACCAGCCTGCGCCGGTTGGTAAACAGCGTCCAGTCCACCGGCTGGCCCGGCATGTTGGCGCTGATATACTCTGTCAGCTGGGAGAGAATAAACTGCTCTTCCCCGTCCTTATCCTCCAGAAACATCAGCAGCACGCACAAAAAGGCATATTCCTCCGGAGAGGTGAACTCTATGGCTCCCATAAAAGGCCGGGGAATGGGCGGAATCTTCTCCAGCTTTACCAGCAAAGCATTTTCAATGACCTGGCAGCCCAGTTTTTCTCTGGCAAAACGGCGAATTTCTCCGATCGCGTCCCTCACCTGGTAATACAGCTCCTTATCCTCCGATTTCAGCACCCATCTGCGGCTCAGGAGAATTTCCAGCTCTTTCATGCCCGTTTTTTCCTCGCTCATACCACGATCCTCCTGTAGTTTTCTATTTTACTCCATCTGTGTTCCATATCCGTTTCTTTCCTGCCGGACTGCCGGCCTTCCTTTCCTATTCTTCCAGGAACCGGATCATTAATCGGGGCATGGTAAAATTCCCATCCTCACAACGCACCACGCACTTTTCCCGGGCCTGGCTCATATCCAGCGTATACGCTCTGCCATCCTCTGTCCTGCCGGAATGGCCCGGATTCTCCATCGCGTCCGACAGCCATTTCAGCAGGATCTCCCGCACCCTGGGCTCGATCACCGGCAGCTGGGCAAAGTCGATCCTGCCATCCTGCTCCAGCCGCCCCACCTTCTCCCGGTCTGTCCGCAGTTCTGCCAGCAGCCTGGCCCTGGCCGCTTCTTTTTCCTGCCTGGCATCCATGATCGGACTCCGCCCGGATTTTTCCTTATAGGTACGGATCCTGGGCTTCAGGATCAGCTGCTCCGGCTGCTCCTCATAGACGCTGCGGTTCATGCTGTCCGTCTCCCTGGGCCGGTCGCATCGCAGATGAATGGGCCGTTCCAGTCCGAAAATCATGGCCGCCATTTCATGGGCCTGATCCATCGTCTCGCATTTCAGAAAAATCTCCGCCGCCTTCCTGTACTCCTCCCGCCGGTTAGCGCCCAGAGCGTTTTTCTCACTGAGCTGGGCGCCGTACCGGGTAATCCGGCGGATAATCTCATTGGTCGCGTCAAACAGCTTCCCCGCCTCATTTTCCCGTCCGCCCTCCGCCACAAACCAGCTGCGGATGCTGTGATACCGGCCTCTGGTTCTCTCCCGGATCAGCTCCGGGGATACTTCCATATCCATCCGGGGAATGGACAGCTCATACTGATCTGCCTTTTCCAGTATGCCTTCCACCATCCCGGCGTCTGCCAGCCTGAGATTTTCCTCGATCACACCCACATTTTTCTGCAGTCCTTTAACGAAATTGCGCAGATATTCCACCAGCTTATCTTTAAACAGCAGAAATTCTTTGGCGCGCATCATTTCCACTGCCTTTACACTGTTCAGATCCCGGATATAATCCTGATAATTCTGATTCAGCCGGATAAAATCATTGTTCAGATCGTTCCACCAGGTATAGACCTTGTCCGCATCCGCATCCGCCATCCGGGGCATCTGCTCCACGCTGCGGCGGATCCGTTCCAGAAGCGTGGGTTCCAGAGAAGCCCCCTCGATAAACAGATTTTCCAGATGCACTACCAGGCGCTCAATTTCCACACTGTAATCCGACATCTGGTAGCGGTACTTTTTATTTTTAAACTCCTCCAGGGTAGCCACCTTTCTGGTATCCTGGATTGCCGTCAGATTCTTCCACTCCGTCAGCGCCGCCAGATCCTGCTGGCACTGTTCCGGCCGGTAGCCGGAAAAATAAGGATCCTGCACCATCTCTCCATAAACATCCTCCTGGTACAGCCAGTAATCCAGCTTCTCATAATGCTCAAAAAAAATGCGCATAATGCTACGGTATCTGTCCGCATTATCCGCATTTAAATATTTTGCCTCTGTCAGCGGTCTGGTCAGCTTTTCTGTTACACGCATTCCATGTTCCTTTCTATACTTTCTCTCATCCTTGCTTCCGGAAACCGCGGCTACTGCTGTTCCAGCGCGCTCTCCAGAATATAGGCGTTAAACTCTTCCAGACGCTCCAGTATCGTCCGGTAGAGCGCTTCATACTCTGTCCGCAGATCGCCGATCTCTCCGCCCAGGCTGCCCCGGTGGATCACCGTCTGCTTATGGGTCCGCACATAGGAAACCGTATTCAGGTTCAGCTTCGGATATTCCTCCGGGCTGACCTCCACGTCATAATGAGGGTCGATATTTTCTTTCCTGGAGATCCGGGAGATCGGCAGCACCGTATAATCATTGTTCCTGGGCCCGGAAATGATTAAAACAGGGCGTTTTTTAAATTTATTCTGCCCTGTCTTAATATCATAATATGGCGTTAATGATGAATAAATTTTTCCTATCATCAGGTCTCCTCAGCGTCGTCAAATTCGTCGTAATACATATCCCATACATAATCATAGGGGCGCACCTTCCGGGCATCTTCCCGGATATCCTCCAAATCCAGCTTCTTCGCGCTGTTTTTTCCTTCGTCCACCCCCTGCCTGGCCTTGAGCCAGGAGCTTTCATGATGGGACATCTCGCACAGCTTGCAGGTCGCCATCGGGCCGTATTCCAGAACCACATTATTTACCAGATAACGGCATTCATCGGATACCTCTTCTTCCCCCGTCTTCCCCTCCTTCACCTGAAGGCAATGGCAAAGCTCCCTGCATATCGGGCCATAGCACCAGCCCTCAAAGTCCCCTGCAAACAGGGGCCTGTTCCAGACTGCCAGAGATTCTCGCTGGGCAAAATAAAGGAGCTTGTGCAGCTTCATTTCATCCAGCTGCTCGCCAAGCATCCTTTTGTAAGCAGCGCATAAATACTGAGCCACATCAATGATTTTATCCATTTTTACCTCTTCCCGGTCCTTTTCCCATTATGCCCGGCAGGTTCTCCCCGCCGGGCCGGCCTTTCGGCTGTTATTTCAGCATTTCCTCTTTTTTCTCCAAAATCGCTTCTACTGCCGCGCACGCCGGGCAGTCGCAGTATTTTGCGCCCGCCGCCTTCAGCTCCTCGCCATGCTTGGCGATACCGGCAGCCACCTCTTCTCCGAACTTGCTCTTTCCTGCTTCAGATCCGGCGAAAGCAATCAGGCCATCTACTGTAATAATATCCTCTTCCAGCTCCGCGATATAGTTCCGCGTTTCCTCCGCCTCTTTATCTGTCCCCACAGCGTCCAGCCATGCCTGTGCGGCGTCCTTCGCCTCCTGGCAGCAAGAGGAAGCCGCCATCAGCTCCTTTGTTTTCTCCTGTACATAAGCTAATACTTCCTTCGTCATCCCTCGACCTTCTCCTTTCCGGGAAATCCGCTGTTTTTCCATCCCTTTCGCCAGAAAAACCTGCTCCCTGTCCAATCTTTTTTTATTTTATCACAGACCGGCAGTCTTCTTCAAGAGATAAATACCCATTCTTCTGCATTCTTTCCGCATGGCTGAACTATTACAAATTTTTCCGTCTCGTTCTGGCGCGTGATACACGAACCAGAATTATGAGAATCAGCCCGCCCGCAGTAAGCAGAAACAAATACATCCGTTCCCCCGGATCCGCCGCCATCAGATCCTCGATGCCGATGTTTGCAAAGATCAGCGCCTCCATTACGATAAAAGACAGTCCGCCTGCAATTCCTTCTATCCAGACGCTGGATATCCGGAACATTCTGTCCGGCACCGCCTTATCCAGCCAGGAGCCGCAAAAAGCCAGGAGAACAGCGCTCAGCCAGCACAGAAGATTCGGCAGGCTGACAGCCGGCATCCAGACGTCTCCTCTGGCCAAAAAAGGAATGTAAATCAAGACGACCGCAATCACCGTCAGGATGTAGATAATAATCTGAATGCTGTACAGCTGCCTGCTTCCAATGGAGGCTGCCAGCAGCCGTTCCGTCTCCTCATGATAGTCCTCCGGCTGGATCCGCTTTCCCGCCAGCAGCTCACTGACGCTGATGTCCAGCTCCCGACACAGGTTCTCCAGAATACCAGCGTCCGGAAACGATTTTCCTCTCTCCCATTTTGACACAGCCCGGTCTGTTACATGCAGCTTCTCGCCCAGCTGCTTCTGGGTCAGCTGCTTTTCTTTTCGGCATTCGGCGATAAAATCACCAGTCAGTTTTAAATCCATTCTCATGCCCCCTCTATGTTTCCTGCTGCGATTGTACCATGGCTGCTCCCGCAGCCATAGTCTCCGGCGGATGCGCAGCGGTTTCCGCGTTTTAGCAGAAACCGCTCTGTGCACAGATATATTGTATCATGACCGCCGAAGAAAAGCACTCTACCGGCGGTTGAGCGGGCCAAAGAAAGGCACAGTCCCGCCTCAGACAGCCAGTTTTCTGATCCGTCCTTTGGGGTCGATGCCAAGGCCCAGCCTGCCGAAGCCTTTGGTATCGAACCATATCTGGTAGGTATCTCCCTGCGGGCAGAACCGGGCTTCACACCACAGCTGCTCCATTGCAGACAGCCATTCCGGATCCTGCTGCCGCAGTACCGCCAGAACAGCGTCTTCCGCTGCCAGCTGCTTCGCCGCCGGCATCTCTGCATAATGAAGATAAAGATGCCGGGCCTCCGCCTGGTTGGCGCAGATACATTTCTGAAATAAGCTTCCGCCCATCATATAAACTGCAAAGCCTGATGCCAGCTGTCTGTTATACTTTTTCTCACAGCTTGAAAAATTGTTTCCCATATCCGTTTCCTCCTAACAATTTCTGACTCCCCCGGAGCTGTTCCGCATCTGATCTGCCATCAGCTGCAATGAAATAAACTGAGATGAGACGAAAAAACCGATTTTATAAAAGGGCATACTTCGAGCCTCGCTCTCAATTTGCCTCCTATAAAATCGGTTATGATTCAAACAATGCAGTTATATGTATCACTTAATTTTCCGCGCAGCCACTCCTGCTGTCATTTAGTTTAGCATGGGCAAAGCAGGCTGTCAACTGTAAATATCAGGGATATCAGCCGCTTTATCAGCCATGCAAAATCCGGCTTTACAAAATCGCCGATCCGTTATATAATCAGCCCTTGGATTTTTACAATCGGAAAGGGCTATCTATTATGAAAGCGAAGCAGTATGACATGACAGCCGGAAGCCCGATGAGGATTATCCTGGGCTTTACGCTGCCTATTTTCATCGGAAATGTATTTCAGCAGTTTTACAATATGGCCGACGCGGTGATCGTCGGGAAATTTGTCGGGACCGGCGCTCTCGCCGCTGTGGGAAGCACCGGGACAATCATGTTCCTGATCAACGGATTCGTGGTGGGAATGACGGCAGGCTTTACCGTACTGACTGCCCAGAAATTCGGCGCCGGCGATATGCCGGCCATGCGGCGGACAGTGGCAGGCGCCTCTATCCTCTCCCTGATCATCGGACTGCTCTTAACCGCCGCCTTTATGCTTCTGATGCGGCCGTGGCTCCGCCTGATGAACACGCCGTCAGATATTTACAGCGACGCTTATTCCTATATTATAATCATCAGCGGCGGCATCCTGGCACAGATGCTTTATAATCTGCTGGCCAGCATCCTGCGGGCTCTGGGAGACAGCAAAGTACCCCTGTACTTCCTCATTCTGTCCGCCCTGCTCAACATCGTGCTGGATCTGGTCTGTGTCATTGTGTTCCACATGGGCACAGCAGGCGCCGCCATCGCCACCATTATCTCCCAGGGTGTGTCCGGCGCTCTCTGCCTGGTTTACATATGGAAAAAAGTTCCGATGCTCCATATGGCCAGAGATGACTGGCATCCGTCAGGAATCATCCTGAAAGCCCAGCTGGGCATCGGAATCCCGATGGCGCTGCAGTATTCCATCACTGCCGTCGGCACCATGATGGTACAGTCTTCCCTGAACATTCTGGGCTCCACACTGGTAGCTGCCTTTACCGCCGCCAGCAAGATCGAGCAGGTGGTCACTCAGGCATATGTGGCTCTGGGAACAACCATTGCCACCT
Source organism: uncultured Lachnospiraceae bacterium (assembly GCA_944383605.1). Classification (GTDB taxonomy): domain Bacteria; phylum Bacillota; class Clostridia; order Lachnospirales; family Lachnospiraceae; genus Paralachnospira_A. The sequence goes on along the minus strand of CALWQE010000008.1, from coordinate 2,362 downwards.
TCAGCGCCCAGAATATCGGCGCCGGAAATGTGGCCCGCATCCGCCAGGGATTCCGGGCATCTACCATCATCGGCATCATTTACGCCTTCGCAGCCGCCGCCCTGGTGATGACCGTGGGAAAATATATGAGTTACCTCTTCGTCTCCGGAGACGCAGCGCTGATTATGGATTCTGTGGATATTTATCTGAAATGCGTCGGGACATTTTTCATCCCGCTGACTATCGTAAACGTCTACCGCAACGGTATCCAGGGACTGGGCTACGGCCTGCTTCCCATGATGGCCGGCGTGGCCGAGCTGATCGGAAGAGGCGCAGTCGCCGTAATCGCGGCACAGCAGAGAAGCTACCTGGGCGTCTGCCTCGCCAGCCCGGCCGCCTGGATTCTGGCGTCCGCCCTTTTGCTGGCGATGTATTACTATATCGTGAAAATAGATCTGAAAAAAATATTCCCGGAGAAAAAGGCCGGGAATACTATGGTAAAAGAAGCGCTGCAGGGCTGAACCCGGCAGCGCTTTCACTCTCTGTCCGGCTATATATCTGCCTTATTCCAGCATTCATTGGCAGCATACATCAGCTGATACCGCAGCAATTCCAGCAGTCTGTCTGATAATGTCTCATATTCCCGGTCCAGCCCCTTTTGATGGGCGCAGTATAGCGGCGAATCATTCCAGGAGCCCATGGCGCCAAATACATCCGCCTCATTCACAGCCGCGTACAGGCCTCTGAAATGATCCGGCACATCCGGCGATACCATTGTCTCGTCCTCCAGAGAATCATCACACAGTATTTCATATGCCCTATGAAAAATTCCGGCAAAATTCTCAGCGTCAATTTCATTTGCCAGTTTTTCAATATCCAGCAGCACCTGCTTAAATTCCTCTGTCCGGTTTGCAAAAGAAGGTTTCCCTTCCGGCGGATTTTTCCACCCCTGCTCCTGATAAACCACATTCCACCCCCTGCGCTCCCGATCGAATGTCCATCGGGGAAAGAAACAGCTGACCCCGCCGTTTCTCCAGAAGCAGAGGATATATCCCTGAGAAGCATTGGAAAAGCCCAGGATGCCACGATCCTTTACCGCCGTCGGAATCATAAACTTAATGTCTTCCAGCCCAAACGCCCTGCACTGACGGAACCATCCGGGAACAGAATCCGCCTCCCTCGCCTTTTTTATAATCCCTCTTCTTGGAAGAAAGATAAATCTGACAGACAAAACATAAGCGTCCTGGCGGTACGACAGATCCTGTCCGGTACACAGCGCCTTTCTGGCACTGATCACAATCTGGCTCATCTGTGCTACTTCACCGTTCATTCCTTATCCCTCCTCTGGCATGCTCCGCCGGATTCTCCCGGGCGTCCGGACAGGGCGTATCCGCATAATGCCGCCGCTGGCATAGCGGGCACTTGATAATCTCCCCCGCTTCCTTCTTTCTGCAGCATTCCCTGCACAAAGGATACTTTCCGCTCTCCGCGCCGCATACTTTACATTTCATGGCGTACTCCCTTCCCGCAAACTGCGGCAGGCTGGTAATATTATTAACCCATAACTACAGGCTTTCCCGGCATTTTCTGCAGCGGGAAAAGCTCACGTTTCCTCTCATAAACCCTCATGCTTTTACGCCTTAAAGCAGCAGGAACGGCAGTAAATACCGGCTTTCTGTTCAGGCGGCAGTCTGGGCTTCCTCTGTGTTCTCCGCGGCGTTTTCCGCCTTGTCCGCTTCCAGCCGTTCCATCTCCGCCTGCGCGGAATGGAACGTGGCGTGCGCGTAATAGTTCAGCGTCATAACGATGCTGGCATGTCCCATAATGTACTGCAAGGCCTTGGGGTTCATCCCGGCGTTTGCCATCCTTGTACAGAATGTGTGCCTCATGGTGTGGGGCGTCATGACCGGCGGCAATGGCTCCTTGTGACACTTGTTAAATTTCCTGGCGAGGCCCTTAAACATAGCGTCATAGTTGACGGCCACTTTCGGCAGGCCGTCCCGGTTCAGGAACAGGAAATTGCTGTACCCGTCAACCTCAATGGCCTTTGCGCCTCTGAGGTTCTTTAGTACCCGCCGGAACGCTTCATACGCGGCTGCACTCATAGGCACCTGCCGGAATCCGCTGTCCGTCTTGGGCGTTTCGATATAGTAGCCATCCTCTGTGCTTCTCAAAAGCTGGTGGTCTACATTGACAAAACGCTTTTCAAAATTCAGGTCGGTTTCGGTCAGGCCGCAAAGCTCGGAAATCCGAAGCCCTGTTTCCAGCAGGATCACAACCTCGTCATAATATTTGGCATACACCGGATCGTCCTGCATAAATTTCAGGAGTTCTTCTTCCTGCGCAGGGGTGAGAGATGGACGCTCGATAGATGGACTGGATG
>CALWQE010000007.1 GCA_944383605.1 uncultured Lachnospiraceae bacterium | reverse complement strand
GAATAAAATGTGCGGGTTTTATATGGGCAGGAGGAATAAAGGATGGACAGAATAGAAGAAAAAGCAGAAATCATGGAAGAGAACCGGGGAAAAGAGGAGAAAACGGAAGGGGCTGCCCCGGCAGCGGAGGACAGGAAAACAGAAGGACTTCAGAACAAAACAGGGCCGGCAGAATGGATTCTGGCTGTGCTCCTTTATCTGGCAGCTTATGTGTACTACAGTATGGCAATGCCTTATACCTGGCTGCGCCGGGGATGTTTCTCTTCCTCAGCTGCGGGGCGGTGTACTGGCTGGCTGCTCTGGCGGGAAAACAGACAAACGGCTGCCTGGACAGCAGAGCGCCTGCCGATCTGGGACGGGGGCTGTTTTATCTGCCTTTTGCTTATTTCGGGCGACTGTGGGCTGCGCTGGCCAGTCTGCTGGGACGGCTGACGCGGACGGGAAAAACCCATGTGGAGCAGTTTCGGCAGGCAGTTTTTGGCGTTTTGCTCAGCATTCCGGTACTGTGCGTAGTGCTGGTGCTGCTGACCAGGGCCGACGCAGGCTTTGCCCGGGCGGTGGACGGCCTTCTGTCCGGCTTTTCCGGCGTATTTTCTTTCAGCGGATGGATTACGCTGGTTCTGGTGACCTTGATCGCCATGTATCTGTTTGGCATGTTTTATGGAACCTTCCATGAAAGCCGGAAGGTGGTAAAGCGGATCCGGATGCCTCAGATTGCTCTGGGCAGTTTCCTGCTGGTTTTTGTGGCAGTTTATCTGGTTTTCTTTATCATTAAGCTGATGGCGGTGCCGGTATCTTTGGAGCAGATCGCCAGAGGCGATCTGCTGACCAGCTCCTATGCCAGAGACGGGTTTTTTGAGCTGTGCGCCATTTCCATGATTAATTTCGGGATTTTTTCCGCAGTGAAATGGTATTCTCCGGATCCGGGGCTGGCGATGAAGGGAACTCTTTCTGTGCTGGGGCTTCAGACGCTGGCCTTTATCTGCCTGGCATTTTCGAAGATGGGACTGTATATCCATACCTATGGGCTGACCTTTAAGCGGGTGTTTACCAGCTGGTTTATGGGCGTGCTGTTTCTCACCTTCCTGCTGATGATTGCGGAGCTGTGGAAACGGTTTAACGGGGTACGGATCGCGGTGATGACAGGGGCGGTTACGTTCCTGCTTCTGGCCTACAGCAATATGCCTGCCTGGATGGCGGCGTGGAACAGCAGCCTCCATTAGGATAACAGACAGGCTTGTCCGGGAAAGAGCGGCCGGGAAGAAGGAAAAGAGAAGCGTCTGGTGGCTTCTGAAACCAATCTGTGATAGAATAATGCTATGACAGAAGGCAAAAGGAGGACGAGATGACAGAGAAACGGCAGGATTATATCAGCTGGGATGAATATTTTATGGGGGTGGCCAGGCTGGCCGGGTTCCGCTCAAAGGATCCCAATACCCAGGTGGGCGCCTGCATCGTCAGCAGGGACAACAAAATTCTTTCCATGGGCTACAATGGATTTCCCATCGGCTGCTCCGATGATGAATTTCCCTGGAACCGGGAGGGCGACCCTTACGACAATAAATATTTTTATTCTACCCATGCGGAGCTGAACGCAATTCTGAATTACCGCGGCGGCAGCCTGGAAGGAAGCAAGCTGTATGTGACGCTTTTCCCCTGCAATGAGTGCGCCAAGGCGATCATTCAGGTGGGAATTAAGGAAGTCATTTATGGGCAGGACAAATACGCGGACACCGATGCTGTCCGGGCTTCCAAACGGATGATGGACGCGGCGGGCGTGCGGTATTATCAGTACCGGGCTACCGGCAGAGTGATCGAGATTCAGCTGTAAACCGGCTTCCGCCTCAGTGATTCTCTGAGGCGGAAATAAAAAAGGAGAGGGTGAGCCAGAGGCGCAGCTTTTCATCAGTAAAATCCAGCTTTGCCAGCGTCTGAATCCGGTCCAGCCTGTGCAGAAAGGTGGAGCGGTGGATGTACAGAGCGGCAGCGGCGGCTGAGGCGCTGAACCGCTGCCGGGCATACATCTCCAGGGTAGGGTACAGGCTGCTGCGGTTCTGCCGGTCATACTCCCGCAGAAGGGCCAGGGCAGGATGCTCCAGCTGGTCAGCAGAATACTGACGCACTATATGGGCTTTCAGATAATCCAGAGTGTAGTCGGAAAAATGCCAGCACCAGAAGGTGCTGTTTTTTTGACGTCCGAAGGTCATGGCGTCCCGGGCTTCCAGGGACAGCTCCCGGAGCCGATGGATACCGGCGGCCTGTCTGCTGACCCCTGCCCGGCAGAGGTTGTCCCGCAGAAAGCAGGGGAAATCCCGGTCAAAATTCGTATCCGGCGGCTCGGCGGACAGATTGCGGACGGCCAGGATCCGCCCGTCCAGCTGAAAGGCGATACAGGAGGGGAAGGTCTGGCTGAACTGGGCGCAGAAATATCCGCGGGAAATCGTGTTTCCTTCATATTCATCCAGAGCCAGCTGAATGACCTGATAGCAGTTTTGCGCCTGCCAGCCGAAATGATCCAGGGTATCCAGCAGGGTCAGGCTGTCGGGCAGCGGTTTTCCCTCCAGGAGTGTTTTCAGCAGGTTAAGAAGGCGGGTTTTGTCAGGGAGCGGGTTTCGATTCTGGTGATAACGAAGATAAGCGCGTTCCACAAAAGGAGCCAGATAGGAAAACAGGCGAACCATGCCCTGGAAAAAAGGCTGTTCCGGGAAGGTGGCCACGATGCGGGCCAGATATTCTTTTTCATGGAAAATATTATAATAGTACATGAGTCCGGAGTAGGGATTCGGATAAGGCTGTACGCCGCGGGTATGGAAGCTTTCAGCAAACTCCGGCTGTGTATTCAGGATGGATTTCAATTCTCTGATATTATCGGATTCCTTCTCGCCGGTTTGGCGGCTGTTCCACCATTCAGTCCGTGAGGCAAGGGCGGAGCGGTATTCGGGATCGGTTACAGTGAGGTTTGCATTCATAAAAACAGCGGATTTTTCCAGAAGGCTGGAAATAGTCCGGCTGCTTTGGTCAAAATCATGGAGGGATTCCCGCCATTCATAAAAATTGGCGAAAAGAGCCGCCGTTTCACGGAAAAGCTTTCCGGCTGCAATGGAAGGGTCTGCAGTATGGACAAGATTCCCTTCTGCTTCCAGATGCTCCGGGCAGTTTGTCAGAATCAGGGGACAGCGTCCCAGCCGCTTCTGATATTTTTGAAAGGTCTGATAGTCCAGAATATAAAGAAAATCCCGCCGGAAGGGAATTTCGCCGGGCAGGCTGATATTTTTCAGACGGCTGCCGCCTGTAAATCCGCGTCCAGGTATGAGCTGGTACAGTTCGTTTAATTTACAGCAGACAATATCAAAGGTAATTTCTCTTTCCACAGATTGATACTCTCCTCTTCTATGATACAAAATGTATCACAGCCTGGCGAAACAGTCAACAGCTGTAGGATAGGGCATGGCTTCTGCCAATGTTATAATGAAAAAAGAAAAAGGGAATCCCTGGCAGAGAATCTGCTGAGAGGCTCCAAAATATGAGTGGAAAGGAAGGTCTGTCTTATGATGAACGCGAGAGAAAATTATCTGGCGCTGCTGCGCCATGAGCCCCTGGATTATATCCCCAATGTATTTGCGGAGGTATGCATATGCGGCGGCGGAGCGGAAACCTTCGAGAACGGCCCGGCAGGCGGCGGAGAGGACGGCTTTGGCTGCCGGTGGCACGCGACCAAATCCGCCAACGGCCAGCCGGTGCCTGAGCCGAATTTTATCGTGCTGGAGGATGTGACGGCGTGGAAAGACGTGGTGAAATTTCCCGATCTGGATCAGTTTGACTGGAAAGGACTGGCTAAACAGCAGCTGGCAGGGGTAGACAGGGGCGAAAGAGTGGTGGAATATCATTCCTGGAACTCGCAGTTTCTCCGCCTGACCCATCTGATGGGGTTTGAAAACGGCCTCTGCGCCCTTTATGAGGAGCCGGAAGCCTGCTATGACCTGATGAGCGCCATTACTGACCACAAAATTCGGATTATTGAGCGGATCCATGAGTATTTCAAGCCGGATGTTTTTGTAAATTATGATGATGTGGCGACAGAGCGGAATCTGTTTATCTCCAGGAAAACCTATCAGGAGCTGATTAAGCCTCAGCATAAACGGATGAATGACGCGGCTAAGGCTTATGGCATTATTCCGGTACAGCATTGCTGCGGCTACTGCCAGGATCTGATGGAAGATTTTATCGAAGAGGGCGCCGTAGCATGGCAGGCTGCCCAGCCCTCTAATGATATTGAATGGATTATCCAGAACCTGGGCGACAGGATTTCTGTAATCGGCGGCTACGATACCCAGGGACTGCCTGGCCTGCCTACGGCGACAGAGGAGCAGGTGAAAGCCGAGGTAGACCGGTGTATGGAGACATATGGGAAATATGGCAGGAGTTACGGATTTATGGGATTTTTGCTGGCTGACGCAGACGATCAGGAAGCAGCGGCGAAAATGGGCGTTATGATGCAGGCGGCAGCCCGGATGGGACGCCTGGCAATAAACAGATAATAAAACTGAGATAACAGAAGACAGTTCAGCCCGGCGGGAAACCTGCCGGGCTGAACTGTCTTCTGTATTGTTTTTGTCAAAATAATAGTTGATTTTGCAAAATACTTTATGTAAAGCGTTTTTTTCAATATACTTTTCAGTACAAACCATCATGCGCCCGGCAGCTGGCGTATCACCAAAGATGAAAATCTGGCGGGCGCATGGGGCATCCCTGAATGAACGCCGCCTATTCGGCGGCAGATTTTCAAAGTAATATCAAAAAAAGCGGAGTGAAAAAGTACCGCGAATGCTTGAAAGGAGCGCTGGATATGGAGTATAATGGAAAAAGCAGAAAGTTTGATGTGTTACTGGAAGAAAAAGCAGCCGGCCTGGATGGGGCGCCTGACATGGAATTGTGGACATGCCTGAATAAAGACAGGAGAGGCCAGCAATTTTATAAAGGACAGGGCCAAAGCCTGGATATTGCATCCTATATAGCTATGGTGCAGGAAAAGCTGGACGCGAACCAGGTACCGGCCAGGATTCAGCCGGCCAGAGTGTGCTGGGATGGAGAGGATGCGGCCCAGGAAATCTATATGGTACAGCCGGAGACACGAATCGTGAATCCTTTGCCCTGCCTGCTTCAGTTTATTCATATTGGGGCGTATACCTTTGTGGAGGAGAAAACTTTTATCCTGCCGCCCAGCCTGCCCGGAGCGGCAGAAACGGCAAAGGAGAGGGAGGAAGCATGGGAGGAGTGGCGCTGCTCAGCCTTTCTCCATTCCTTTCAGGAAGAGACCAACGGCCGCCTGGGCTTGATTTTTGACGCAGTGTTCAGCTGTGTGAAGGAACTGAACGGAGAACTGTTTGAGGGCTGCTGTGTCCGGGAAGTGGATGAAACCATGGATATGGCGAAGCTGGAATGGCTGGCGGGAAAGGCGATGAAGGGCTGGATAAACAGGGATTCCAGGATGCGTGAAGCCGGAAAGGACTGACTGGAATGCCATGCCCTGCGGATGGCCCAGAGGGAGGAAAGGGGAGGAGACGAACCATGGAACAGATCTGGGATGAAAAACGAATCCGGGCGGAGATGGCCCGGCTGGACGGCCTGACGGGCCTCCACGGGGCGTCCCTGCCTATTTCCTTCGGGAAGGCCCGCCAGACGCTGGGCGTGTTTATCATTGCGGAAGATGGCCTTCGCTTCCGCTTTTCCAGCTGGTGGTTTCAGAATCCCAGCTGGCCGGAGGAGTGCGCGCTGGATGTGATCCGCCATGAATATGCGCACTATATGAACTGGGAGCGGTATGGGAACAGAGGGCATGGGCCTACCTGGAAGACCTGCTGCATCGCTGTCGGCGCATCGCCGGCGCGGCTGTATCAGCGGGAGCTGGAAGATTATTACCGCAGCCGCCGCAGCCAGGAAGAGGAGTTTGGCCGTTACCGGGCCGGCGATTTGGTTCTCCATCCCCGGTTTGGGATGGGCACAGTACAGAGACTGACCGGGGAGTGGCCCAACCGATTTGTGGTTGCGGATTTTGGGCCAAAGGGCGTCAAAAAGCTGGATATCCGCTGGGTATCCGAAAACTGTGCCATAGAGCATAAAGCATCCCATCCTGAATAAATTTCCGTCCACATCGGATATGCGAAAAACTTCGCTGATCAGAAGCAGCCAGGCCGGTTTCCGGCTAATTTGGGAGGGAGGCGTTTCAGATACTGATTTTTACAGCAACATTACGGATAAAGAAAAATGTGGGGCGGGACAGGTTCCTGGAGCTGGCGGACAGGTGGCTCCGGCAGTGCCGCTGCACTTCCCTGACCCTTCCGGCCCAGGAGAGGCAAGAGGGGAAATGCCTGACGCTGCGGAACCGGCACAGCTGCCTGTCTCTGGCGGATGCGCCCGAGAAGAAGCTGACGGCGGTTCGGCTGGAGAGAAAGGGACAGGAGGGCCGGGCCTTCCGCTGGGAATATGTGCTGGATCGCTGCGCCGGCAAAGTGACGGTATCTTTCGCGGCCTGTCCTGCTGCGGGAAAAAGGGGCGAAAAGCTTTGGAATATTCTCTGCGGGACGCCGGGCTTCCTGAAAACATTGATCGACAGCGGCTGTCTGGAAAAGGACGGCAGCCTGGAGGTTTCAGACCGGCCTGTAATAGCGGACGAGACCGGGCTGCAGGAAATCAGCCGTCTGCTGAATGGACAGTCCGCCCGGCCCGGGCGGCTGCCTTTGGTTTATGTGCCGTGGCAGCTGGCGGCCCGCTCTCCGGATTTTGCGCAGAAGCTGGCATACCGGCTGAAGGGGGCGGCCCATGTTATTGTGCCGGAGACAGGGAAAATCCAGCGAAAGCTGAAAAAGAACTGTCCCGTCCTGGCAGACAGCGCCAGGGCAGTGATCCTGATATCCGGCAGGAGAGGAAGCGCCGTTTCTATCCCTGTTTCTGTCCGGGCGAGCAGCCAAAAAACCTGTCTGGAGCAGATTGCCTGTCAGGCGCTGTCACAGCAAAACGCGAGGGAGCCTGACCGGCAGTACACCTTCCAGGCGGTGAAGGAGGCGCTGCTGGGGGAACAGCTGGAAGCCAGCCGGGCTGCCTGCCAAAAGGCTATAAAAGAAAGGGAAGAAGGGGATGAGAAGTACCGGCTGCTGGTGGAGCGTCTGGAAGAGGAGCGGCAGCAAATGAAACAGGAGGCCATGGATCAGGCCATGGAACAGGCTGCAGGACGGGCTATGGAGGAGGCTGAGCTGATTGTCCGGTCTTACGAGGAGGATATGGATCAGCTGAAAGACGAGCTGTATGGGAAAAATATCGCCATGCACAGCCTGGAAGCAGAAAATGAGCGGCTGAGAAAACACCTGGAGGCGGACAAGGCGCCCCTGCTGTACTTCGGACAGGAACGGGAATTTTATACCGGCGAGATCCACGACCTGCTGCTGTCTGTGCTGGAGGACGCTCTGCGGGATATCCCGGACAGGAGCCGGAAGAAGGACGTGGTCACAGACATCCTGGCCTCCAACCAATACCGGCATATCAGCAAAGACCGGATCGAGCAGGTGAAAAACATGCTGAGAAATTACGACGGCATGAACAGCAGGCTGCGCAGCGGCCTGGAGGAGCTGGGCTTCCGTGTGGAGGAAAGCAGAAAGCACTGCAAGGTGACTTATTACGGCGACAGCCGGTATTTTACAGTCCTCAGCAGCACACCCAGCGACACCAGGACGGGGAAGAACAACGCAGCGCGGATTATTAAGATGGCTTATTGAGGGGCGGCAGCCGGGAAACCGGCTGTCTTTTTGTTTCATACGAAACTGCGTTACCTATGAATCAAAAATGCTCCGCAGGATTCTGTTTTACATGACGGGCAGAAAGAAGCGGCCGGCCCGGACGGACAGCTGGGAAATTTTATGGAAAAAGTTAAAATTTCCCGTTCCGTTTTGTAAATATTTGATGTAAAATAGAACATAATCGTTTCTCTGTTCGCACGCATTCTGAGCTTACATAGAGCAGAGGAGAAAACGGCGGTTTCTGAAATCAATCATAACATGATATGGGGTGCTCATAGGATGGGAACAGAACAGCTGCTGGACGCCCTTACGGCTGAAGGCCTTGGAAACAGAATAGAGGACAGAGAAGAGGTAACAGCCGCCCTGAAGGGGATGGACAGGCAGGACTGGGAAAAAATATGGGAGCAGGCTGAGCTTCACCAGATATGGGGCGTGATATGGCAGGGAATCCAGAATTTCCCGGAGGCCCAGGCGCCCGGGGAGCTGTCCGCCAGGTTTGAGAAAGCCTGCGCCGGGATGGCTTATCAGTATTACTATATTCTTTCTTTTACTACCTATGCTGCAGACCTGCTGGAAAAAGCGGGGATCCGCTGCATGATTCTGAAGGGGATCCCTCTGAATATGCTTTATCCCAGAGAGGAGATGCGCAAGATATCAGACGCCGATATTTATGTGCCGGATCCGGAGGAGTTCCGGCAGGCGGACAGGCTTCTGCTGGAGAAGGGGTTCCGGAGGGAGCAGGGCTTTGCGGCGTTTCATAATGGGTATACCAAAGAGATGGGCGGCCGAACCTGTCTTCTGGAGCTGCACCGGACGCCCTGTGACCGGCTGGCGGATCCTGGGGCGGAGAAAAGAGTGGGCGAAGTGTTTGCCGAAGCGTCCGGCAGGCCGGATATCTGCCAGGCGCCGGGCGCCAGGCTGCTGGTTTTGCCTGCGGCGGAAAATGG
>CALWQE010000006.1 GCA_944383605.1 uncultured Lachnospiraceae bacterium | reverse complement strand
CCTTGCCTTCTGCCGGCTGTTTTGCCATACCTGGCTGTAGGCTACCACCGGCGTATCCTGATTCCGGTATGTCAGATCAACCTCCCTGGGAGCCCCGTCCAGGACATAGCCGTCAGCAGTCTCTTTTTCCACCACATAATACCTGCCCAGAGGCAGATTTCCCGCCTCCGCGATTCCGTCCCGGCCGGTTGTAATCGTTGCAACCAGCTCATCCTTCTTATAATAGTCCTGGCTGACGCCGTCCGCAGCCCGGATGTCCTCCGCCGCGTACACCGCAAAGGTGACATCTGCCAGAATCCCGTCCATATAGTCAAACACTGCGTCCAGGAATCCTCCCATCCTGTCTGTCCAGGATATTTTCTCCAGAAACTCTCCCTGTTTATTAATCATCAGATGCCCCACAGGAACCTCATTCTTCATTTCCACCCACTGGGGATAAGGGGTATCCATAACTGTAAAGGTCAGATCCTCTGCTTTCAGATAACCATATGGAGCATTTTCTTCACGCAGAATATACGTCTCCCCCACATGAAGCCCCCTGATGACATGAGCCTGCCCGTCAGACACCCACGCGTCTACCAGGCTGCCGTCCAGCTCCAGCACTGCCAGGGCTGCTCCGGACAGAACGGTTCCGGTTGTCCCATCTGTTTTAATAAGCTCTGTGACAGTCGGCTGGTTTTCCGCTTCCAGCTCCAGATATACCGTTTCGATTTCCTGTCCCTGCCATTCCGCCTGAACGTCTATTGTCTGACCGGAAGAAGCATAGCCTTCCGGCGCCCGGGTTTCTTTTATATAGTAGGAACCAAAGGGAAGGTCAATATCAAAAACAGCTTTTCCCTCCTCCCCGGTTTCCGCCAGCGCCAGCAGCGTGTCCGCTTCCGCAGCAACGGTCGTTTCCCCGGCATTCCCCGGTGCGGATATCCCGCCGCCGGTTCCGGCGCAGATCGTTTCTTTTGCATACAGGCCAAATTCCGCTCCCGCCAGAGGAACGCCCGTTTCTCCGTCTGTTTTCAGCAGAGAAAGCGCAATCTTCTGCCTTTCATTACGACATGATATCTGTTCCTCCACCACTGGCGTATGCTGATCCTGGTAAGACAGGGTTATCGTCTGGGACGCTCCATTACGCACATACCCTTCCGGCGCCGTCACCTCTTCCACCCGGTAGGTTCCCAGCGGCAGGTTCTCTGCGATGGCCTTCCCCTGGCGGTCGGAGGTTATCTCTGTTACCAGCTGACCCTCTGTATAGAGCAGCAGCCGGTTTCCTTCTCCATCTGTCTGCCGGTCCGGGGTACCGATATCCTCCGCGGCATAAACTGCAAATACAGCGCCTTCCAGTTCTTTTTCTTCGTACTGAAAGCCCCGCTCTGCCTCATAGCCTGACAGCCGTTCCCCGGTCTTACAGATTTCCAGCCTGCCTTTTACCGGCTGATTCTCGAAAACCACTTCCACGATGATATCCCCGGATACCGGATCACACTGGTAAACCCCGCCGGATGTAATCTCCGCCTTCACCGGAATGGGGTTTCTCACATAGCCTTCCGGCGCTTTTACCTCCTCAATCTGGTAATGCCCGGAAGGCAGGCTCTGAGGCAGAGTCAGACAGCCATCCTCCCCTGTCACATAAGAAGTATGCACCACCGTCTCCGGGTAGGTAGTCACCTGCTCCACATAACGGCCGTGATCCAGGTCATAAATCCGAAATTCCGCTCCCGGAACCAGCACAGTCCTTCCGGTTTCCCCGTCCTTTTTTATTATTTTCAGCTTTGCCTGAAAAGCTTCATCCTCCAGCACCCGCCATACCTGAGGCTCATCTGGTTTATGCTCTCTGATCTCTACAATAAAGTCATCCACCGGCAGAAACTGATCCGGCACCGTCGTCTCCCTGACCAGATAAGTGCCGTAAGGCAGCGGAATGCTGCGGGCATATCCGTTCTCATCCGTAAACAGCTCGGTCTCTCCATTTTCCGTCAGCACCACCGGTTCCGCAAAAGCAAAGTCATAGCTGCCATCCGCCTGAACCTTCAGGGAAGAAACCAGGTAAGCGGAAAAACCGGCGCCCTCCAGCAGCGAAGCATGTCCTCCTTCCTCTCCGGCAATCTTAATCAGCTGAAAGGGCTGCTCCATCACATGTTCCTGTACCGTACAGGTTACGGCAATCTCCTTCCCGCTTTCCTTCCCGCAGCTGATAACAAACTCTGCCGGTTCCGGATTGATCTGATATCCCGGGCTGGCTGTTCTCTCTATCGCCAGATAAACGCCCGGATACAGGTTTTCCATAGTCGCCCGGCCATCTGCATCTGTCACCGCCGTCCCCACATAGGAGCGGCTCTCCCGGTTATCTCCTTCGCTCCACGGGGCATACATCTGCCCGGTATGGCCGTCAGGATGGATGATCTCCGTTTTCGCATAAATATCATAAACCGCCCCCTCCAGGGAAGCGTCTCCCTGAGCGGTTCCGGTTCGGGCATCCTCTTTTTCCAGCGTTACCCTGCCGGTTATCATCTCATTTTCCGCAGCCGAACTGGCGGCATATTCCCGCTGCGTCTCATTCCCATAAGCCAGCGTGAACGGAATCGGCTCCGGATTCTTTACATACCCGCTGGCATATCCGTCCTCTTGCGTCATCCTGGGCGCCAGCTCCTTCCAGTAATAGCTGCCCAGATACAGCCCTTCCGCCTTTCCTGTTCCCTGGCTTCCGGTGGTGATCCGGGCCACCAGGCTGTCCTTCCGGTAAATCGTTCCGGTTTTCCCGTCCGGATGGACGATATCCTCTGCGGCATACAGTCCATACTCCACACCGGCCAATCCTTTCCCTGTCGCCGCGTCTGTTTTTACAATTCCCGCTGTTCCCACAGCGCGCTGGTTCCCCAGCTCCGCTTCTGTCGTCTCCCCGGCATGAACTGCGACAGCATGAGCCTTGCTGTCCAGCACATATCCGTTTCTGGCGGAAAGCTCCTTCAGGTAATAAGTCCCGGAAAGCATATCGCCAGACTGGTATGTGCCGTTGGCGTCAGTGGTAAACTCCATGATCTTACGGGTGCAGCCTGCATCTTCAAACAGCCCGAACTTTACGCCGCCCAGCGCCTTCCCATTTTCACTGTCCTGCTTCACCAGCCGGAAATTCCCCTTAATTTCCGGTGTTTTCAGCATGGCGGAAGCTGTGGAAGCTGTAGCGTAAGGCGTATTGCCGTGTCCGCTGCCCACAAAATGCTGGAGTCCGGAATCCATGGAATCCTGAACGCTGGAAGAAGAAATGCCGTCGGAATAAATGGCAATTTCATAATCATCCACATCAAATGGCCCGTACCCTTTTACCGTCAGCTTGACTTCGATGCCGCTGTTTTCCTTTACGGCAGGCATCGTAACTGTAATGGTATCCGTTACCCTGGCGCGCCTCTCATAATCAAACAGGCTGTCTGTATTCACGGAAAAGTCCGTAATTTTCCTGGTTTCGCCGCCGCTGGTCACTTCTACGGAGGCGTCTTCCGGCAGGTTCTGGAAAGCCATCGTATAGCCGCGATAGCCGTCATGGTAATAGACATACCGCTGCGTCACCTCATATTTCAGGACAATATGATCTCCTGACAGCTCCGCGCTGACCGCTTTGGCTTCCATCCCTGGCAGAACGGCTTCTCCCCTGGACAGATACTGATCCGAAAGGCCATGGGCATATCCCCAGTATGTGCTGTTCATCACATCCCCTTCAAAAAGCTCATTGCCCCAGAAACCCGCATATATCATCCGCAGCAGAACAGAGGAGCGGGTGCCCCACCATACCACCTCACAATAGTCCTCGTCATCCAGTACCTTCGCTCCCTCTGACATCCAGTATCCAATATTGTAGGGATAGCCTACCTGGAGGGAAGCCTTAATCTTCTCCAGCAAATCTGCGCCATCCGCCCCGTTTCTGCTCAGATAGGCGACCAGATCCTGCTGGGTAAAGCGATCCCGTCCGCCCGGGTTGGCAGAGTTTGGTTCAATACACATTAAAGCATTGCCGGTATTCAGATTCACGCCAAAAGTATCCGCCGCATACAGGCCGGTATAGGTATCTCCTACTGACATGGGAGAAATGCCGGCATCCCCGGAGGAAGGCGGATCTTTTTCTTCCTCCGGCTCCGCTTCGTTCGAAGAAAGGCTTCGGGCTGTATTTCCTGACAGAGTATCCCCGTTCTGGCCCGTCCCATGGGAGCTTGCCGGCATCGCTGCAGCGGAAAACAGCAGCAAAAATGCCAGAAGCCCTGACAGCATCCGTTTTTTCATTGCTCTCATTCACCTCTTTCAGTTTTCAGTTCATTTCCATTGATTACTGTTATCTCAAGTCAGCAGACATGTCCAAAAACAGGGAAATATTCGACAGATTTGTCTCTAAGTGTAAAATAGATAGGAGTGCGCACGATTTTCAGAACTTATATTTTCCTGTATGAAAAAGTATAACGCCAAAGGGCGCTTCAGACAAGGCTTTCGACAAAAGTGGCACGAATCTGGTATTAACTGGCACCAGATATACAGGATTACCCGCAAGAATGGGCGGGGATTCGGGTCTGCTTTCGCTGACATTACAGCATTGCATCCGCAGGCATTCCTCTGGAAATACCTGCGGATGCATCTCCGAATCCCCGCCCATCCTGACGGAGCA
>CALWQE010000005.1 GCA_944383605.1 uncultured Lachnospiraceae bacterium | reverse complement strand
TCCGGTTGATTTCATATTCCTTCACCATATCCAGAATATCGTTCCGGCCGCCTACGATTGGGATGCCTTCCAGCAGCTTTCCTTTTTTATTCGGATTGTCGTCGATCACGCAGCACACCCTGGTGTGGATCTGTTCGCTGTTGAGCAGCTCCTTAATCAAGATCCGCCCCGCCTCCCCGGCGCCGATAATCATGATGCGGTCTGCCATTCCCGGATCATGCTTCTGCCTGCTGCGGCTGAGCAGTATCCGGGTAAACCGGTAGGCGATCCGCAGCGCGCTGTGAAGCAGAAAGGCCAGGATATAGCCGATCAGATACCAGGACTTCGGCATATGGAGATCCATAAACCACGCGCCCGCCCCATAGCAGGGAATCAGGATCAGGTAAGCCTTTACCATCTGGGTCAGCTCTGTCATGCCTACGAAATGCCAGATGCTGTGATACAGATGGCAGCCGTAAAACACAACGATCGTGACAGCGCACCAGTAAGGCAGCGCCCACATGCATCCTTCCAGATACTCTGAAGGAATAGCAGAATAAACAAAATCAAACCGCAGCCACAGCGCGAACAGATAACTGGCAATTACGATCAGGACGTCGCCGAACATCACGGCGCCTGCCCGGCTGAACAGATATCTGCCAATATGGCTTTTATATTTTGTCGAAGTATTTTTCTGGTTCTCCATTGTCATTTCGGAACTCTTCTCTTCATATACCGGTGCATAAAGTTACGTTTTACAAATACCGCAAACCCCGCCGCAAAAGCCAGCGCGACAGAAACTATCGCATGCCGGGTATTTACAGTCGCCGTCTGCGCCAGATCCAGGCCCAGGCTCATGTCCAGCAGCATAAACACACAGCCGACCAGCAGCAATAAAACGATTGTTTCAATCAACAGCCCAATGTATTTCTTCATCTTCCCACTACCCTTTTGTATCTGCACTTTTTCATACTGCCCGCCCAGATCCGCCTGCGGAGCCTGATCCGGGATCCGGGTCAGATTCCGTCTTCTGTCTGTTTTCCCGAATCACACAGAATCCCGCGGCGCCTGAGCTGTTCTGGCTGGCCGTCCGGCCGCCGGTTCCGGCAGCCGTTCGCCAGTCCGCTTATGGTTTCCTTCAGCTTCTTCTCAGCCTTCTGCCGCAGTATAACGCGCCGGCTGCCGCCGCCAGTCCCAGACAGATCACATATGTCATCGTATTCGCCGCTCCTGTCTTCGGAGAGGTTCCTGACGCGCTGGCCGCTGCGGAGTCCTGCTCCACCACAAAGCCTACGGGAGAAAGAGAATCAAAGGTTACTGTTACCTGATTGTCTTCCACGCTGTCCGGTACGATCGTTTCCCATTCGTTATCATGGTAATGGATACAGTACACCGTTTCTCCTGCCCGGATTCCGGGAAGCTCAAAGGTAATCGTCACATTGTGGATTGTTCCGCCTGTGTAATAAGCGTCAAACAATATGGCCAGCCTCATGCCCGCCAGTCTGGAATCTACCAGCTGCGCCAGCGCGTCTTCTGCTGATAACCGTTCCAGCCATTCCCTGACCTCAGAGTTCTGCGCTGTCTCATGAACCAGGGTTACGATCAGCTGATCCACATCCACTTCCTGGCCATCCACTACCAGACGGGATACCCGCACTGTGGAAGCCGAAGGGCTCGGCGCAGCCAGAGCGCTCATCCCCAGCGTCAGACAGATCAGCAGCGAAAGAATCAAAGCCCCTGCCTTTTTCATTTCGCAATACCTCCTTTAAAATCTTTCTATTTCAATGCGTTTCCGCACAGAAATCGTTTTCTTGTTTCATAGGAAACTGCGTTCCTTATGAAACAAAAATGCTCCGCAGGATCGCACTGCGGCGGAGTTGAATATATCGCTGAAGCGATCCGCCGCAGGCGGAGAATCCTGCAAAGCAGGATTCTTTTTTATATCAGCCGGAAGAAACACCGTCCAGCTTTTCATAAAATACATCCAGAATCAGCTGATACAAAGCGTCTTCGTCCACATAATACTCTGCGTACAGGTCTCCCTGAACGGTTTCTCCGGGTACATTCCGGATACTGTCGCCGGTAAACCGGCAGTCCAGGGCGGTGGTGGCCAGATAGGCCGCTTCATTTACCGAAATATTTGTCACCATATACCTGGTCAGGGCGCTGTATACATCCAGCGGCAGCGTCAGATCCTCCTTCAGCCTGGCCTTTGCCTGGCGGATAAAGCCCAGCAGGTATTCTCTCTGCCGCCGCATCCGGGAGGCGTTGGAGCCGTCTCCTACGCTGGAGCGGGAACGGACATAGGTGGTCGCCTGGTCTCCCTTCAGCACCATGGTGGTTCCCTCCTTCATGGACGGATCCAGACCGGTGAAGTCATCCTCTATCGTAACCTCCACGCCGCCTACCATGTCATTCAGAAGGTCGATCGCCTCCATATTTACCGCGCAGTAGCCGTGAATCGGCAGGCCGTAAAACAGATTGGATACCGCCTCCGCCGTCAACTGGCAGCTTTCCTCTCCGCCGTCTCCATAAGCATAGGCCAGAGCCAGCTGCGTTGTGCCGTTATGCAGGTAATTCCCATACACATCCCGGATCTCAATGTCTGTCATCGTATCCCGGGAAACGCTGAGCAGTGTCAGCTTCCCATCCTGGCTGTCCAGCACCATCAGAAAAATGGTATCCGCCTGCCCGCCTTCGCCGGCTGCGGCTGTGCCGTCCAGCTCGTCCGCCCGGTCGATTCCCAGGCAGAGAACGGTAATAATATCTTTTTTATATCGGTAAACCTCTCCTCCATACCGGACGCAGTCCGGATCCAGAGGAACGGATGCCTCTTCTGTCTGGGCGGCTTCCCCTCCGGCTGTATCCGCCGGTTCCTCTGTGCCGCCATGCACATTCTGGCGCTTCTGGGCCAAATCAGGCGTTTTTGAGCCACCTTTTTCATATAGTTCCGCTTTGCCTGATGAAGTGACAGCCACATATCCTGCTGCTACGGAAGCGCCTGCCGCCGCCAGAACGGCGATAGCAATCACAAAGGCCTTCAGCTTTCTCCCTTTCCGTCTTTTCTTTACTTTATGGATCCTGCTGGGCTCCATGCCCTCCCAGATCGGTTCTTCACTCATCCGCCAGCACCGCCTGAATCAAATATCGTTCCTCATCCCGCCCGTCAAAACAGGTGGACAGGGTTATTATCTTATCCTCACTGGTTACTGTCACGCCATCCCGGAAGTAGGCTTTCATATCCCGGATCGCAAAAACCTGATCCAGGTATGCGTCAAAAATATCCGGGTCGGAAAAATCAAAGCTTTCCATCAAATGGCGGTTATCATAGGCATAAGCCGCAAATATCGTATAATGAAGGGTCTGCTCCGGCGTATAGATCAGAACCTCCTGATGCCGGTCAAAGAAATCCCTGTCCTCAAAATAATGGAGGGTGGTAAACATCGTATCATTGTGCATGTTGTGGCCATAGATCACCGTATTGGGGTCGGTAAAATCAGTACGGTTGTAATCCTCGGTATAAATCATGCCGGCAAATTCATAATCGCCGTTTATATTATGATGGAGATAAAAATTCCTGTCCCCCGCCCGCTGGGCGATGGGATAATCCACCTTCGTTCCCGGCACTGTAATCCATGCGTAAATATCCGGATTCACAGCCTGCAGCTCCTGGAAGTCTACCGGGCACTCATTTTCGGTTCCTTCCCCGCCGCTCTCTTCTGTCTCCTCTGTCAATGAGGCCTCCGAATGCGCCGTCCCGTCTGTTTCTGCCATATTCTCTTCTGTCTCTGTCAGATTTCCTGCTCTGGTTTCTGTCCTGCTTTCTCCGGCGGCTCTCTCATAAACCTCCCTGGCCTCTTTTTCATTTTTCTTCACTGCAATAATGAAGATCACACAGCCTGCCACAATCAGCAGGCATACTGCCAGCACAATCTTCCACACCAGGGCTCCTGACTTTCTGTCGCCGGTCACTTTCCATTCCTCCTGTCAGTCTCTTCTCTTCCATACAGCCGGTTCTGATTCTGCCGCGACTGTCAGGCAGCTGCCGAATATTCAGCCGTTCTCCCCGGGCCGTTCCAGGTACCGGTCCTGATATTCTCCATAATAATATTTATAGTAATATTTCCCTGACATGCTCTTTTTATCCATCGGCGCTTTATTTAATACGGCGCCCAGTATTTTGCATCCGCTTTTTTCCAGTTGCTCTTTCACCCGCTGGGCCAGCCTGTAGCTGACTGTATCCGCGTCGATTACCATAACGGCGCCGTCGCAGTACTGGGCCAGCACCGCGCTGTCGATTACGGAGCCCAGAGGGGGCGTGTCGATCAGGACGTAGTCATATACCTCCCGCAGCGCCTCCAGCGTTTTCCCCATCAGCCCGCTGCCTAAAAGCTCCGCCGGATTTGGCGGAACCGGGCCTGTCAGGATCAGATGGAGGTTCGGCACATTTGTCCCATAAATCACATCTGTCAGCTCCTGCTGGCCGGACAGATAATGGCTCAGTCCCCGCAGCCGCTTTACGCTGATCTGCAGCTTTTTCATTAAAATCGATTTTCTCAGATCCGCATCGATCAGCAGCACTTTTTTCCCCATTTCCGCGAATGCGTCTGCCAGCATGATGGAAACGGTGGTTTTTCCTTCATTGGGAATGCTGCTGGTCAGCAGAATCACTTTATTGTCAGCTCCGCAGAACTGGATATTGCTCCGCAGCGTCTTATATGCCTCGGCAGCCCTGTAATTGGACGCCTGGGGCGGAATTACAATATTGATGGTCTGATCTGTACCTGCCATAAATCCTCCTATTTTCTGCCCTTTCGTTTTTTCCCTGTCTTGGCCGGATGGGTATCAGGCACATCCGGGATCACGCCCAGGACGCTGATGTCCAGGTAGCGCTCTACATCGGCGGATGTACGGATTTTATCATTCAGCATATACAGTACCAGGATAATACCGCATATCACCACAAATCCCGCCATGGCCGCCAGCGCCACATTTCTGGTCAGGCTGGGGCTGGAAGGAGAGGTAGGCAGATTCGCCTCGTCTACAATATTCACTTTTTCCACATCCATCAGCTCTACAATCTTTTCCGCGCTGACCTGCGCCACCGCGTTTGAAATATCCCGGGCCAGCAGCGGGTCGCTGTGGCTGACGGATATCTCCAGGAAACGGGTATCGACAGGATAATTGACCGTAATAATGCTGGACAACGCCCCGGTTGTGGCGTCCAGCCCTACCTGGCTGATTACCTCTGTCAGTACCGCGTTGCTTTTGATCATCTCCTCATAATCCTTCGTCAGCTGCGTCGCCGCATTCAGATCGGAGTAAGTAATTGTACTTTCTGTGTTCGCCCGGTTCATGACATAAACACTGCTGGTTGACACATAAATAGGCGTAATCAGAAAATATGTATAAAGGGCCGCCGCCGCAGCCGTCGAAGCTGTAACGGCAGCAATCAGAATCACTTTATCCCAGAGGACAAAAAATAATTCCTTTAAATCAATCTCCATTCTCTGCTGGTTATCCATTTTTTCCTCCAAAACTAGTACTTTCTCTCCCGGCCGGTCAGTCTTCGCCGAGATACCGGCTGCGGACGATCCGCTCCGGGTTTTCCCGCAGAAGCGCCCGGGCGTAGTCTGTCCCGTAATATTTCTCCAGTATTGCTCCGCATTCTCTCATTCTGTTAGGGCGAAGCCGGGCGTCATGGGAATCGGAAGCTACGGCATGAATGATTTTCTGCCTGAGCCACCGTTTTACAGGGGAACGTCTCAGCCGCCTTCTGTGCGCTTCTATGACGCTGTCGCTGTTCACCTGGATCACCATTCCCTGCTCTGACAGCCGCTGTATCAGCTGATCGGACTCTGTCAGGCACCGGTACCGCTCCGCATGGGCAATCACCGGCGTATAGCCTTCATACTGCAGGGAGACCAGCGCCTGCTCCATGGCGCCCTCCCATATATGATAATCAAATTCTATCAGAATATATCTGCCGCCGTTGAGAGACAGGCAGGCTCCCTTTTCCAGAGCCTCCGGAATATGGCTGGTATAATAAATCTCATTTCCGGGATACAGGCGGATCTTCTCTTTTTCTGCTTCCGCCTGCAGCGCCTGAAAGCGATCCAGATATTTTTCTCTGTCCCACAGCCATCGCTCCGGGCAATAATGGGATGTGACCACAATATCCTCCACATTATTTTCCTTCGCCTGCCGCAGCATTTGCCTGGCTGTCTCCATGTTCTCCGCCCCATCATCCATGCCAGGCAGGATATGGGTATGTATATCGAAATAGGTTTCCATCAATCTGTTTCGCTCCTCTGTCAGGCCTTTTCTCCATCCCTTTGCCGCGCTGCCCGAAACCGCCCGGCAAATCAGCCTCTTTTTCAAAATATATCCGGCATGCATGGAACCTGACAAGACTCTATTTCAATATATCACATTTCCTTTAAATGTCAACCCCCACCCCAGATTTTGGGACTATTTTACACGCTTTTGATTTTTTATGCACAATATACAGATATCCTGTCAAAATACAAAAAAACCTGTGGAGCCTTTCCGTTTCACAGGGAACATAGGTTTCTGTGAAGCCAGAAAAAAGACCCCGGGATCTTGTTGAAATTCCCGAGGTGCTTTTCTTTTCTATTCCGTATTCTGTCAGCCAGACTGTATCACAGTTCTTATTCTATATTCCAAATTGATCTATTCGCTCTTATTTTGTGCGGCCTGGCGGATATTGCCAGGCCGCGTTTGTGGAGTTCCTATACTGGAGGTATAGTTTTATCAATAACATGAAAATGTTACCGTTGATATAATCTGCCGCAGCAGCTATATCCAATGTCATTTTGAACCGCGGCGCCGCCGGGTTCCTGATGCGGGCGAAATCCGCTTATCTCTGTACACGTCCTGAGCCGTCTCCGCCTGCCAGGTTCTCTACGTCTGCTCTGGTTACCAGGTTGAAGTCGCCGGGGATGGTGTGCTTCAGTGCGGAAGCCGCTACTGCAAATTCCAGAGCCGCCTTCATATCCTTGCCGTCTGCCAGGCCGCAGATCAGGCCGGCTGCAAAGGAGTCGCCGCCGCCTACACGGTCTACGATCGGCGCGATGCGGTATTTTCTGGAGTGGTAGAACTCTCTGGTCTTTCCATCCATGATGCATGCGGACCAGCCGTTATCGGATGCGCTGTGGCTCTCACGCAGAGAGCTTACGATATATTTGAAGCCAAACTTGTCAGCCATCTGATTGAAGATGTCTACATAGCCTGCCAGCTCCAGCTCGCCGGAGGTAACGTCTGTGTTGCCGGGCTTGAATCCCAGAACCTTCTCAGCGTCCTCTTCGTTGCCGATGCATACGTCTACATACTGCATCAGGTTGGTCATTACCTTCTGTGCCTTCTCGGAAGACCACAGTTTTTTACGGAAGTTCAGGTCTACGGATACGGTTACGCCGTGAGCCTTCGCAGCCTTCAGGGCAGCTTCTGTCAGCTCAATCGCTGCATCGCTTACAGCAGGTGTGATGCCTGTGAAGTGGAACCAGTCCGCATCCTTGAAGATTTCATCAAAATCAAACTCATCCGGTGTAGCTGTGGAGATAGAGCTGTGCGCTCTGTCGTATACTACGTTGGAAGCTCTCATTGCGGAGCCTGTCTCCAGATAGTAGATACCCAGTCTCTCGCCGCTTCTTGCGATGTGCTTTGTGCCTACATTGTATTTTCTTAAAGCTGCGATTGCGCACTCACCGATGGGATTGTCGGGAAGAGCTGTTACGAAATCTGCCTCATGGCCATAGTTTGCCAGAGATACGGCTACGTTTGCTTCGCCGCCGCCGTAATTGATATCAAATTCGTCAGCCTGGATAAATTTCTCATTATTGGGGGTGGACAGTCTTAACATGATCTCGCCCATGGTTACAATCTTTGCCATTTTTACGATTCCTCCGTATGAATTATTTCCTAATTAATAGGGGATGGATACCCGTTTTTATTTCTGTACCAGATGTACAGCGAATCCGCCGATCTCACCCTTCAGGTATACGGCTGTCATCTTGTCGTTCTTATATTTTGCTGTGGACATATCGAACTCATAGCCCTGGGATTCCAGGTAGTTGATCGCTCTGTCCAGATAGTTGGTGCCGATGGCGATATGGCCGTTGGCGCC
This sequence comes from uncultured Lachnospiraceae bacterium, assembly GCA_944383605.1. Taxonomy (GTDB): domain Bacteria; phylum Bacillota; class Clostridia; order Lachnospirales; family Lachnospiraceae; genus Paralachnospira_A. The sequence goes on along the minus strand of CALWQE010000005.1, from coordinate 2,474 downwards.
CAGGCCCTGAGATTTCATGACCTCTACAGCGGTTCCGGAGAAGATGGAGCTGTTGCCCGGTTTCTTCTCGAAGCCCAGCAGCTTGCTGAATGCCTCCGCAACGCCGTCTGCCTCTGCCTCATCCTTGCAGTTGATGCCTACATGTTTTAACTCAAAGCCCAGCATCGTCTGTACTGCTTCTCTGGTCAGATCTCTGATCTTGTCAAAGTCGCCTGCCTTTACCAGGTCGCCCTTTACCATCCAGCTGCCGCCGCATGCCAGGATCTTCGGGAAATCCAGATATTCGCGCAGGTTCTTTGCGCTGATGCCGCCGGTAGGCATAAACTTCATATTTACATAGGGGCCAGCCATGGACTTAATCATGTTCAGTCCGCCTGCCGCCTCTGCCGGGAAGAATTTTACTACGTCCAGGCCCAGTTCAATCGCCTGCTCTACATCGCTGGGATTGGATGTGCCGGGCGTTACCGGGATGCCTTTATCTACACAATATTTTACAACCTTGGGATTTAATCCGGGGCTTACGATAAATTTCGCGCCCGCGTTTACAGCCCGGTCTACCTGCTCTGTGGTCAGCACTGTTCCGGCGCCTACCAGCATCTCAGGATACTTGTCTGTCATGATTTTGATGGATTCCTCAGCAGCAGCGGTACGGAAAGTCACCTCCGCGCAAGGCAGCCCGCCTTCGCACAGCGCTTTTGCCAGGGGCTCAGCATCCTTTGCGTCATCCAGAACAACTACGGGCACAATACCGATCTTCTGAATCTTCTGCAATACCTCGTTCATTTTTCATTCCTCCACAAAAATACAATCATTTGTTCCGTATCGTGAAACTTGATTTCACAATATGGTACTTACAGTTAAAATTATACTCATATTTTTGTGCTTGTCAAGCATATTACTGTATTTATTAGGGTACAGATTATACAATTTCACCAATACCCGCCCCTTGTCAACCATAGACGGACATGTTAAAATAACGGAAACGACATCAATGCACACCGCATAATCAGGAGGACATAATTTTGGAACGGCCAGATGATGAAAAAGCAAAAAATCCCATTCAGGTAGCAGACAGAATTTTTCAGGTGCTGGAAGCCCTGGCGCGCACCGGCCCGGCGGGGCTGATGGAACTGAGCAACACCCTGGGGCTCCACAAAAGTACCGTACACCGCCTGCTAAATTCTCTGATTTATATGGGCTATGTCAGGCAGGATGAGGAAACCAGCCATTACGCCCTGACCTTCAAGATTCTGGAGCTGTCAGATCTGATGCTGAACAACATGGATGTGCTGACGCTGGTACATCCCTATCTGAAAAAGCTGAAGTCGATGACAGGGGAGACCGTACACTTTGTTCAGATCGAAGGCACCCAGGCAGTTTATATCGCAAAGGAAGAGGCGCATACCAGCTCGATCCGGATGGTATCCCGAGTCGGAAGCAAGATTCCTCTTTACCGTTCCGGCGTAGGGAAGGCGCTTCTGGCCATGATGGATGACAGCGCCGTCCGCAGAATCTGGGAGGCCAGCGATATCCAGCCGGTAACCAGCCATACCATCGTCTCTTTGAACCATCTGTATCAGGTGCTGGGGGAAATACGGGAAAGGGGCTATGCCCTGGATGATGAGGAAAATGAAGTGGGCGTGCGGTGCATCGCCGCAGCTGTACCTGATTATCAGAACCGTCCGGTATATGCCTTCAGCATCTCCGCCCCGGTCTCCAGGATGACCGATGACCGGATCCCGGAGCTGGCGGAGTATGTGCTGCAGACCAGGGACGAGCTGGCCCGGGCGCTGGGCTGCCGCAGGGATGAGGATGTATAATCCGCTGCTATTTTCCCAACCGCTGCCGGACGATCTCATATGCCAGGACGCCGGCAGCGACAGAAGCGTTCAGAGAATTAATTTCTCCCTTCATGGGAACGGAAGCCACCATATCGCAGCTTTCCCGCACCAGGCGGCTGACCCCCTGCCCCTCGCTGCCGACCACCAGGCCAATGGGGCCGGTCAGGTTCAGGTCATACATCTGCTGTCCGCCCATATCCCCGCAGACAAACCAGAGTCCTTTTTTCTTTAAATCCTCCATCGTGGCGACCAGGTTCGTTACCTTGGCTACCGGCGTAAAGTTCAGCGCGCCGGCGGAGGTTTTCGCCACTGTGGCAGTCAGGCCCGTCGCCCGGCGCTTCGGGATGATGACCCCGTGAGCGCCGGCGATATTAGCCGTCCGGATGATAGCCCCCAGGTTATGGGGATCCTCAATGCCGTCCAGAAGGATCAAAAAGGGCGGCTCTCCTTTTTCTTCCGCCAGCTTTAGCATATCCTCCACCTGGGCATAGGCGTATGCCGCCGCTTTGGCGATCACGCCCTGGTGCTTTCCGGTCTGGGAAAGCTGTTCTATCCGCTCATGGGAAACATACTGGATGATCGTATCCCCTTTTTTCGCTTCCCGGAGAATGGTCTGGATCACACCCTCCTTCT
>CALWQE010000004.1 GCA_944383605.1 uncultured Lachnospiraceae bacterium | reverse complement strand
AGAGGGATGGCCTCTACCATAAGGGGCATATCGTTGACTTCAAAATCACACTGTTCATATGCAGTCTGAATCATTTCATGAAACAGGGAACGGGCTTTTTCGCTTCCATAAGCCAGTTCGCTCAGGTTTAATTCGCGGGAAGTCAGATCCTCCCGGTCTAACGTGCAGCGAATCTGGTTATCATTGATTTTTTCAATATCCAAGATATCACTCCCATTCTATGCGCGCCATTGTGCTGCTGCTATTATACATTATTTCGTTTTAGGATGTAAAGATGTATTTTGGCTTTTTTCAGGTATTAAATGGCATGGAAACGGGATAAACTGGCACTGGAAAGCCATTGAATTTGATAACCATATTTTGTAAAATAGAATCAGGCTTCGAAGCCGTCAGGCCGCGGAAAAATATATCACGGCGCCTCCGAAAGGAATGGGCGGCGGCCTGGACATGCCGCTGCCGGTACGCGCGTCCGGGGCGGCGCGCAGCTGAAAATAGGAAAACCTGATTACCCTGAGCGGGCGCTGTCTGCCGGATGAGAAACGGCGCTTCCCGAGCTGCCGCCTGGCCGGGCTTTCGGACAGAGGTTGTCTGGATACCGGCGTTATGCTATAATGCATGGGTGAGCATTGCGGCGCGATTTACTTTAGGAGGAAAGTGGAGATGAGGAAAAAGACAGTGCCTGCGGTGGCCGTATTTTCAGTAATTGCGGTTATCATCTGCCTCTTTGGCGGATATTTTCTTTACCAGAGATATTCCCCCTCGAAGGAACTGGCGGATCTGAACCAGGTCTACGGGGTCAGCGGAAATGAAGCGGCTCTGGTGATGAACGGAAGAACGGCGGAGAAAAAGGGTGTTGTTTCAGACGGCGCGGTTTATATAGAGCTGGATACAGCAAGGGATCTGTTTCATTCCGGTCTTTATTGGGACCGGCAGAGCGGCCAGCTGCTGTATACCAACGCGGTGACGACATACAGCAGCCCGATGGGCGGAAACGTTTATACGGAGCCGGAATCCGGCGAACATACGATGGATCATGTGATCTGTTATGAGGAGGCAGGCCAGCTGTATGTGCTGGCAGATTATCTGGCCCTCTTTACAGATATGGATTGCGTATATTATGAGAATCCTTCCCGTCTGGTTGTCAGCATGGGACAGGAAGAAATGACCAGAGCCGTGACAAAGGAGGAAGCGGTGATCCGAAGGCTGGGAGGCATTAAAAGCGAGATTATTGCCGCTGTTCCTGCCGGTACTTCTGTCACTGTGCTGTACGAGATGGATAACTGGTCGGAGGTATGCACAGACGACGGCTATACAGGATACATGCAGAACCGGGAACTGGAGGGCTATACCCAGACAGTCCGGGAAAGCGATTTCAGTGAACCGGAATATACCAATATTTCCTATGGCCAGCCGGTATGTATGGTCTGGCATCAGGTTTTTGCCCAGAGCGATAACGATGCTATGGAAGAACTGATCGGCAGAACCCAGGGGGTCAATGTGATTTTGCCCACATGGTTTGCCCTGCGGGACAACGAAGGCAATTTTGACTCCCTGGCTGACGCCTCTTATGTGGAGCGGGCTCATGCCATGGGACTGGAGGTGTGGGTGCTGATTAATGATTTCCACCGGGATATGAGTATCCAGCAGGTATTGAGCACAAAGACGTCCCGGGATCATCTGCGGGAAAGTCTGGTACAGGAGGTAAAAAATCTGGGCGCTGACGGGATCAACATTGATTTTGAGTATATTACCGCAGAATGCGCCGATGATTTTATCCAGTTTCTGCGAGAGCTTTCCGTGGATTGCCGGAGGGAAGGGCTGGTATTGTCGGCGGATAATTATATGCCCACAGAGGGAAATGCCTTTTATGATCTGGAAACACAGGGGAAAATTATGGATTACGTCATTCTGATGGGATACGATGAACACTGGGAAGGATCAAAGGCTGGCTCCAGCGCGTCGATTTCCTTTGTGGAGCGGGGCATTGCCCGGGCCCTGGAATCGGTGGCGGCAGAAAAACTGATCGGCGGCGTCCCCTTCTTTACCAGAGTATGGACAGAGACGCCGGAGGAGCTGGCTGACAGCGGCGCCCAGATCCGTGAGGACGGCAACTCCGTGTACAGCCGCTATGCGCTCTCCTCTGAGGCCTGCGGCATGGCACAGGCCCGCCAGCTGCTGGAGGAACACGGCGTAACGCCGGAATGGGACGTGGAACTGGGACAGTATTATGGAGAATATGATACGGAACAGGGAAAAGTGAGAATATGGCTGGAAGACGCAAAATCTCTGGAAGAGAAGATGCGGGTCATCTCCCAGAACCAGCTGGCTGGCGTAGCCGGCTGGAAGCTGGGGCTGGAAACGGAGGACGTATGGCCTGTGATCAGTGAGAATCTGACGGGCGGGTCTTAATGGGGACGCCGGCCAGCAGCCCCGGGGCCTCCTCCAGACTGGAGAGACAGTAGTCGGCCAGCGCCAGGATTTCGGCGTCAGGGGCGACCAGGTCGGGCACAAGTACAGCTGTCATGCCGGCGCTTTTGGCAGAACGGATTCCGTTGGGGGAGTCTTCAAAGGCCATAGCGCAGGCAGGGCAAACCTGAAGCAGGCGGCAGGCTTCCAGATAGATTTCCGGATGGGGCTTGGTATGAGAAACCATGTCTCCTGTGACAACTGCGGAAAAGTAATGGGAGATGCCGGCCTGCTCCAGATTGTCTCTGGCGTAATCGCCGCTGGAGGAGGTGGCTACAGCCATCGGGATATCCTGACGGCGCAGAAATTGCAGAAGGGCGTACAGGCCGGGCTTTACCGGCAGCCCTTCTTTTTTTATTTTGTGAAAGAAGGCTTCCCGGTTATAGGCGCGAAAGGTGTCGAAGGGGAAATCCTGTCCGTATTTGTTCTGAAAATAGGCCTGGCGTCCGGCCCGGTTCATGCCCAGGGTATGATAAATATTTGCGCCCATATGGGGATAGCCCAGTCTGTCTCCGGCCACGTCCCAGGAATACTGGACGATGCGCTCGGTATCAAACATAAGTCCGTCCATGTCAAAAACAACTGCTTTTACGTTCAATTTCGCTTTCATCCTTTCTGATGCCGCCCCGGAATGGGGCGTGTCCTATGGTAAC
>CALWQE010000003.1 GCA_944383605.1 uncultured Lachnospiraceae bacterium | reverse complement strand
CAGACCTGGTAAAAGCCCAGGGCGGAAAGGTATTTCTGACCGACTGCAACACCCTCTATGTAGGCGGCCGCAAAAACGCCCTGGATCATCTGGACTCCGCCTATATCAACGGCTACAACCCCTTCGCCACCGGCTGCCATGTGATCATCGCCGACGGCTTAAAGGGAACTGACGAGGTGCTGGTACCCGTTGAGGGCGGCGAGTATGTAAAGGAAGCGAAAATCGGCCGGGCGCTGATGGACGCAGATATCATCATTTCCCTCAACCATTTCAAGGGCCATGAGGCCGCCGGCTTCGGCGGCGCCCTGAAAAACCTGGGTATGGGCGGCGGCTCCCGGGCCGGAAAAATGGAAATGCACAATGCTGGAAAGCCTTATGTAGACCAGGAAAAATGTATCGGCTGCAAAGCCTGCACCAGAGTCTGCGCCCATGAGGGAACTACTGTTACCGATAAGAAGGCTTTTATCGACATCAATAAATGCGTGGGCTGCGGCCGCTGCATCGGCGTCTGCCCTGTAGACGCCATCCGCGTGCGCAATGATGAGTCCAACGATATCCTGAACAAAAAAATCGCGGAATACGCCTGGGCTGTGGTTCACGGCCGTCCCGCCTTTCATATCAGCCTGGTTGTGGACGTATCTCCCTTCTGCGACTGCCATGCGGAAAACGATGTGCCGATTGTGCCTGATGTAGGCATGTTCGCCTCCTTCGACCCGGTAGCCCTGGATCTGGCCTGTGCTGATGCGGTAAACAGACAGCCGGTGCTGGCTGGCAGCTATCTCAGTGAAAAAGAACAGACCCACCACGACCATTTCACCGATACTCATCCTACCACTAACTGGAGAAGCTGTATCGAGCATGGCGTAAAAATGGGACTGGGTTCTGACCAGTATGAACTGATTGAAATTTAAGGCTGAATTGTTACAAAAAAGACGGCCCATCGGATACCGGACTGTATGCCCGGCGTCCCTATGGGCCGTCTCTTTTGCCATCCGGCGCTTTGCCGCTTTGCCGCCTTCGCCGGCAACTCTTTGTTCCTATTTCCGTTCTCATGGCAGGAACAGGCCCACCGTCTGTCTCAGCCGCCACAGGAAATTGATCCTTGGAATATCGCAGGGCACAGTCAGCGCATACCGGCGCACTGGTTCCCCATCCAGCAGATAAGTGACCGTTCCCAGCTGCTTTCCCCTCTCCAGCGGTGCTTCCAGCCGCTCTGGCAGCTGATAGTCTACCTGGATCCGCTCAGAATCCTTCATCAGCATATATGCCGGCCCTTCCCCTTCGGACAGTGTCAGGGAAACCGTCAGCCTTTCCCCGATTTCCTCTGTTCGGGCTCCGTCTACCGGAATATGACTGAACCGTCCGGTATCAATCAGCGATTCATCCAGCGCCCTGCGCTCATACTGCTCCAGGCCGTAGGAAGCCAGCGTCTTCATATCCGTCCATTTATATGTCTTATGAGGGGGCCATCCACAGCCCAGCAAAGCAACGATCACAGTTTTTCCATCCCGTTCCGCCGCACCCACATAGCAATAGCCAGCCTGGCCGGTAAACCCTGTTTTCCCGCTGACAGCCCCCTCAAACATATTCAAAAAAGCATTATGGTTCTGACAGGAAAAGCTTCGTTTCCCGTCCAGATCAGAAAACTGCCATGAGGAAGCGCGGGTAATTTCCAGGAAGGCTTCCTTTTGCGGCGATTCCATGATACAGTAACGCATGATTCTGGCCAAATCAGCAGCAGTGGTGGAATGAGCCCGTTCTATGGTATGGCCTGTTTCATCCTCCGCCGTCTGGACGGCGTCCAGGCCGTTGGGGGTAATAAACCAGGTGTCCCGGCAGCCCAGCTCCGCTGCCTTCTCATTCATCATAGCGGCAAAGGCTTCCACTGTACCTGCCGCATGTTCTGCGATCGCTGCCGCGGAATCATTATGAGATTCCAGCATCAGAGAGTACAGCAGGTCTTTCAGCCTGTAGCGCTCCCCCTGGTGGATATTCAGCTGCACGTCCGGCATGGAGGCCGCATAGGAGGATACCTCCACCTCTTCCTCCAGTCCGCAGGACTCCAGCGCCAGAATACAGGTCATAATCTTCGTTGTGCTGGCCATAGGACGAATCTCCGTCTCATTCTTCCCGTACAGGATACGCCCCGATTCCCCGTCCATCAAAACAGCGCACTGGGCATAAAGGGCGCCTGCATCCCCCTCTTTTTCCTGGTTTGCCGCCAGCCTGCTGACCTCCTGCCGCCCCGGCTCACCCACCGGCGCCAGAATGCCGGCCTTTGCCGGCTGGCTGTAAGCGCGGACGCCGCCCCAGGACAGTGTCCAGAACAGAAAGCAGGCCAGCAGCCAGAGACTTTTTCTCATCAGGGCTTTCACATTCCATGCCCCCGCCCCTTATAGCTTCTGTTTAAGATATGCCCCTCGGTTTCCGAATATTCCCGTTGGTCTTTCCCCTGGCGCCAGGGACAGATCTGCTGCCGCATTTTGCAGGCGATACTCCCCTATCCCTGTCAGCATTTTTCCTCTAAATATTCCAAAACTCCCTCTGCCAGAAGCCCCATCAGCTTTTCCTGATAGCTGTCTGACAGCAGATTTCGCTGTTCGGAAGGATTGGTCAGATATCCGGCTTCTACCAGCACAGCCGCCATATCTGAGGTGCGCAGCACCTTCAGCTCATCATTCGGCACGATTCCCCTGACCTTTATGCCGCCGTCTGCCAGCACAGTCTCCTCCAGGATTTCCGCCAGCTCCTGGCTCTCATCTCCGCCTTTTTTCTTTTCAGAATTATAGATAAATTCCATTCCGGAGACGCTGGAGCTGTCATAGGAATTTTGGTGGATACTGATCAGCACGTCCGCATCTGCCTCATTGGCTGTGTCAGACCGGTCGGCCAGGCTAAGGCTTTCATCTCCGGTACGGGTCATCACCACCTCTACTCCTTCTTCTTCCAGAATATCCCGAAGCTTCATAGCCATATCCAGATTAATATCCTTTTCATCTATTTTTGCTTCCATGCTGCCTGGGTCAATTCCCCCGTGTCCGGGGTCGATGGCTACCGTCCAGGAGGAAGGGGCGCTCTGAACCATGTCCTCTTCCTCTGCCGCCGGCACCTTGCTGCTTACCGCCTCTGCCTGGGCTCTGGCTACTTCCTGCTCCTTTTTCAGCCTGCTGCCTGTCATCAGGCTGCCCGCGATAAACCCGGCCAGGAAAACCGCCAGTACTCTTGCCGCCGATCTGGCCAGCTGCTGTATGATTCTGTTTCTCCGGCGCCTTCTCAGCGCCTCCCGTCTGCTTTCGTATTCCAATTCATCATTTCCTCTTCTGCTTATTTTTCTCACCTGTATCCCACAGAGAAATCTGTCCGCTGCCGGGGCGGCCAAAATCGCCCTTTGCCCCGCACGCCGGCACATCTATCCATCAGTATAGCAGAATTTCCCGCTTTCTGACAAGTATTCTCAGTTATTTTTAACAAACTCTTGGAACAGTTCCGCCATGCAGGCCGCTGCCAGTATCACATTGCCAATCACAGGTGTGCTTTCTGAAAGGTGAATCAAAAACCTCCCTGATTCGGCGAAATAAAAATACAGCCTGCAAAAATCTGTTCATTTTTACAGGCTGCTTTCTTTAAAATTTACTGATCAGATGGGGAATATCCGTGTTCCGGCTGTCTCAGCAGATACCCTGCGCCTTCATGGCTTCCACAACCTTCTCGAAGCCGGCGATATTAGCGCCTGCCACATAGTTGCCTGCCACGCCGTAGCGCTCTGCCGCGTCTGCCGTCTTCCGGTAGATTTCCTTCATAATCCCTTTCAGTCTCTCGTCTACCTCTTCAAAGCTCCAGCTTAATCTCATGCTGTTCTGAGACATTTCCAGAGCAGAGGTCGCCACGCCTCCGGCATTCGCCGCCTTGCCAGGCATAAAGAGGATGCCGTTTGACTGGATATAATCTGTTGCCTCTCTGGTGGTAGGCATATTCGCGCCTTCTGCAACAGCGATGCAGCCGTTTGCCTTCAGCGCCTTCGCGTTCTCCAGATTCAGCTCGTTCTGGGTTGCGCAGGGCAGGGCAATGTCGCAGGGAATCGTCCAGATTCCTTTGCCTTCTG
>CALWQE010000002.1 GCA_944383605.1 uncultured Lachnospiraceae bacterium | reverse complement strand
GCCAGCTGGTGCTGCGGGTGGTAGAACAGATTTCAGAAACCATCGGGATCGGAACCGGGATTACCGAGCATCTGATCCGGAAGACGGCGCATTTTGTGGAATATATGGTGCTGGGCCTTCTGCTGTCTCAGACAGTGCGGGCGTGGGGCTTTTTTTCCTCCAGCCAGCTGTGGATCGTGCCGCTGGCAGGATTTTTCATGGCGGCGGCGGATGAAACGATTCAGCTGTTTCGGGAAGGGAGGTCCGGCCAGTTCACAGACGTACTGCTGGATCTGGCCGGCGTGATTGCCGGCCTGGCCTTTATCCGGCTGATCGGCCGTCTGCGGGGAGAACGGTAAAAAAGCGGCTTTCGCCGCTTTTTTTTCATCCCAGCGCTTCCCCTGTTTCCAGCAGCCAGTTGACATTCTGGATGCCGGGAAGCTGATTTAAGGCCTCCAGCAGCGCCGGGTCAATGGTTTTGGCGCCTGCCAGCTGGATAATCATTTCCGTGGAATCTCCGGCGGTGGTTACAGTGCGCACCTGATAGCGCCGGCCGGCAAAGAGGGCTTCCACATCCTTCAGCTGCAGCCCCTCTCCCCGCAGGATGATCAGATATCGTTTATACAGCGTGACATGGCCGCTGAACAAAAAGGCTACAATGGCGATAAAAATCGTGGATACCAGGGCCAGACGGAAATTCTGGGAGCCGATACTCAGCCCCTCGATGATCGACCAGAAAATAAAGGCGGTATCCCGGGGATCTTTAATGGCGGTGCGGAACCTGACGATAGACAGGGCGCCTACCATGCCCAGGGAGATGACGATATTGCTGCTGATCATAATCATAATCACCACGGCGGTCAGCAGGATCAGCACATTGGACACATTAAAGCTGCTGCTGTAGCTGACGCCCCGGTAGGTAAACCGGTAGGTAAGGAAGATCACCATCGACACTGCCAGGGCCAGGCACAGCACCAGGAAAATCCGTTCCGCAGTGAAGCTGGAAGAAGTCGTATAAAACATTTGGATAATATCATTTTTGCTCATAAGCGCCTCCAGTTATATTTTTCATATCAAAAAGCTGCCTGCCAGCTGCCTGCCAGCGCAGTATTTGCTGAAGGAAGTCTGATTCAGCCGGTAGGGCTGAAGGATTTTCCGGACAAAGCCTGGCAGATGCCGGTTGAATTTTACCTCCAGAATGACAGCGTCAGTGAATACCGGATTCCAGGGCAGCTGTTTTTCATACAGATTCAGGTTTGTCTCACAGGAACGAACCCGGGAATCAAAGGTGAGCCGCACGTCAAAGGCGGGATAGGAATAGGCGGCCCGGTCGTATTCCACTATGACGGCAGGCCGGTATCCGTCTTTGGCCAGCATGGCATACAGCCGCATGGCATCCTCGCCGGGATAGCGGAACAGAGGGGAATAGACGCCCTTCATCAGGATGCTGGCGTCCGCTCTGGTGACTTCCAGGCCGGTTTTATGCTGCCGGTCCCCTTCCTTGCTTTTCAGCTCCAGCCTGGCGGCAGGCTGGTCTTCGTCATATATGCGCAGCCGGAGCTTCTGACGGGTTTTCAGGCCGTTTACTTTATCGAAGAAATCCCTGCTGCCAGGGGTATCGTAATAAAGGCTTTTCACGCGGTAGACGCCGTCTTCCCCGTGGACATCCGTCCTCAGAAAGGCATCCAGCTTCCCTCTCAGCCTGGCGGCGTCGGCGTAATTCATAATATATTTCAGTTCGCTCCGGTAAACGGACAAGGTATCGGACATCGCAGTTCTCCATTGGTTCCCGTCTTTCGGAAAACAGCCTGGCAAGGCGGGAATCGTTCCCATCTGATAAATTGGCTTTGACTATCTATTGTATCAGAGTATGCAGGGAAATCAAGACTTTCCGGTTTATTCAGCACATTTTTATGAAATTTTAGAAAAGATTTTTTAAAATCTAATTAAAATTTAATGAAAATGGTTGGGAACAGAAGGGTTTGGTGTTAAAATAGCGGAGATTAATGCAGAAAGAGATGAGAGACGGACAGCCTTTTGGGAATCCGTGATCCGAATGAGACAGAACAGGGAGACCATGTGAATGAGTGAAACAGGAAAAAGAAAGCTTTTTTTCATATTTTTGTGCCTGGCGGCTCTGGCTGCAGCGGGAATATCCTGGGCAGAAGGGGGTTTTGGGGGAGGACGCGGAGGACTGAAGCAGGGTCTGGCATATTTTGCAGACAGCTATGCCTGCCCGGGAACGCCGGTTCATGTGGAGCTGCTGAATTATGGCCTGTTCAGCCAGCCTTCCTTTACCTGGCAGGCAGACGGAGAAACTGTGGGCCAGGACGCCCCCGCCTATACGCCGGATGAAGGGGATCTGGGGAAAATGCTTACGGTAACTGTCAGGGCGGATGGATATGAGGAGGTGTCCCTGTCCCTGTTTTGCAGCCGGCTTCCGGTACTCTATGTGGATGTGGAAGACGGCGCTGCAGTAGCGACAAAAAAAGATTACCAGAACGCCAGCTATGTCCTTCAGGGCGCAGGAGAATACCGGAAGTATCAATATGAAGGGGAAACCCAGATCAAGGGACGGGGAAATACCTCCTGGCTGCTGGAGAAAAAACCGTATAAGCTGAAACTGGAGGAGAAGGAAAATTTGCTGGGAATGGGGGATAACCGTCACTGGGTTTTGCTGGCGAATGATACCGATCCCAGTCTGATGCGGAATACCCTTTCCTTCCAGGCAGCCGGGGAGATGGGGCTGGTATCCATGAAAACCTGCTGGGTGGAGCTGGTTCTCAATGGAAAATATGAGGGAAATTATCAGCTGTGCCAGCAGATCCGCCCCGGAGAGGACCGGGTGCCGGTGACAGATCTGGAAGAGATCGCCCATCAGGCGGCGCAGGAATGTGTGAACCGGGAGATGATCGCTCCGGAATATCTGGAAGAGCTGAAAGAAACGCTGGAAAATGATCTGAGCTGGCTGACCAGCCGCACATTCCGGTTTCATGAGACAGATTACCAGCTTCCGGCAGATTTTTCAGTTCCGGCCATTACCGGCGGGTTTATTCTGGAAATAGATGAATATTTCGATGAACCCTCCCGGTTTGAAACCAGCCGCCAGCAGCCGGTGATGTTCCATTCGCCGGTGAACGCATGGTCGAACCTGGAGCTGATGGATTATGCGATGTACTATGTCCAGGCGATAGAGGACGCGATTTACGCGCCGGATCATCACACGGAATGGCAGGGCGCTTCCGTCCATTACAGTGATCTGATCGATATGGATTCTCTGGTGAAATACTGGCTGGTGTCTGAATTTTTCTGCAATGAGGATTTGGGAAAGAAGAGCGTATATCTGTATAAGGATACGGAAGGAAAGGCGTATATGGGGCCTGTCTGGGATATGGACTGGAGCAGCGGCGGCTCGGAAAATACCCGGAAGTATGACCAGTGGGCGACGCTGGCATTTTCCTCCGGAGCCCAGCAGTTTATGTGGTATAAGGAATTGGTGAAGGATCCGGGATTTCTGGAAAGAGCCCATGCCCTGTACCATGAGTACCGGTATATTTTTGAGGAGATGGTTTCAGACGGAGGAACCATTGACCAGTATTATGATTATCTGTATGAATCGGGAATCGCCAATGATGGGCGATGGAATACGGACGGCGCCTTTGTCCGGGAGGTGCAGGAGGTATTAAAGCCGTGGCTGCAAAACCGGCTGGCATGGATGGACCGGCAGTTCCAGTCGCTTCAGAGCCTGTCCGCTTCCCTGAACCCGCAGGAAGGAAGCAGCGGCGCAGAAGCAGCGCAATGAATGTCAATCTTTGCGGTAAATAGCTCTTTTCAATTTGATAATTATTTTGTATAATAAAGCAGATATAAAAAGGAAAGA
>CALWQE010000001.1 GCA_944383605.1 uncultured Lachnospiraceae bacterium | reverse complement strand
GCCTGTCCCCTGGCCAGAATCTGGCTGCACCGGTTCAGGATCAGATCCGGGGCGCCTTTGGTATAGGAGGTTCCGTCCCGGTGCAGGGTGGTCATCATTTTTCGGTCAGAGTCAAAGGGAATCTCCTGGACGCGGGGATTGTTTTTTTCTGCTTTGCCCCGGGTCAGGCCGTGAAGAAGTCCCAGATCCAGAAAGGCCAGCTCTGTCGGGTCGCCTAACCGTCTGCCCTCCTCCAGGACAGCGTCATTGCACAGGATCAGCCCTTCCAGAAAAGGTCTGTGAAAATGGGGATCCAGCTGCTCTGGCTTTAGCCAGCTCCCTTCGAGGAAGCAGCTGACAACCGTCATCTGGTTGCGGGTCAGGGTGCCGGTTTTGTCAGAGCAGACTACGCTGACCGCTCCCAGCGTTTCCACAGAGGGGAGACGGCGAATGATGGCATGGGCCTTTACCATACGGGATACGCTCAGGGCGAGGACGATGGTGACTACGGCGGGTAATCCCTCCGGCACAGCCGCTACGGCCAGCGATATGGCGGTGAGAAACATTTCCCCGGGATCCCGCTTCTGGGCGACGGCGAGAAAAAACAGGGCGGCGCATAAAAGGAGAGAGACGACGCTCAGCAGCCGTCCCAGACCTGCCAGCCGTTTTTGCAGCGGGGTCAGCTCATCCGGCGTCTGGCTGATCAGGCCGGCGATTTTCCCGATCTGGGTATCCATGCCGATGGCGGTTACGATCCCTTCGCCCCGGCCGCCGGTAACATAGGAAGACATATACGCCATATCCTTCCGGTCTCCCAGAGGCATGGAGCTGTCAGAATGAAACCGGTGATCCTTTTCCACGGGAACGGCTTCGCCGGTCAGGGCGGATTCTTCGATTTTCAGATTGGAGGTCCAGGTCAGCCTGAGATCTGCGGGGATCCGGCAGCCGGTTTCCAGACAGACGGTGTCGCCGGGGATCAGGTCTTTGGCGGGGATTTCCTCCAGCTGCCCGTTTCGCCGGATCACAGCGCGGGGACTGGTCAGCTGCTTCAGAGATTCCAGCGCTTTCTGGGCTTTTCCCTCCTGAATCAGGCCAATGATGGAATTGATGGCCACCACTGTCCCGATGACCATAGCGTCGCTGTATTCTCCCAGGAAGATCGAGACAGCCGCGCAGGCCAGCAAAATCAGGATCAGCGGGTCGGCCAGCTGCCTGGCCAGCGTCTTTGGCATGGTTGTGTGTGTTTCTTCCTGAAGGATATTTTGTCCTCGCTCCATATGCCCTCCTGTCTGCAGGTTTGTGAACATGATATGATATCCTATCTACTCCCTCCGGGGGATGCGCATGATACTATATCCTTATGCCGGCAGAAGGAAAAATAGAAGGGACGTCCGGCTGCCGGGGGGCCATAAGCCAAAAAGGCATAAACACAGACAGGCTGTCATAGTATATTATTATGAAAATCCCGCCGCCGAATAGGCGGCATTCATTCAGGGATGCCAAATGCGTCCGCCCCGGCAGGCAGCGGGCGGCAATGCGGGCGGGGCGTATCCGCCTGATTGAAAAGACAGGAGGGACGGCGATATGAAGATTATTTTTCCATGGTCGGCGCTGCTGCGGTATGCGGCAGTGGAAAAGGCGGCGGGCTGGTACTACGGATGGAAATTGAAAAAGCCCTGCCTGATTATCCGACAGGGGCAGACGTGGACGGTGGTTACTTATAACCGGTAAAGACGGCGGGCTGCGGTTGCAAAAAGCTGCCGCTGTGCTATAATAGCAGGCGGGAGAGCGATAATGCCGGCGAAAGCCGCCCCAAGTCCCGCGCCGGCAGGCGCAGGCTTAGGCTCCCGGCGCTGCGCAGCAGCGGAAAAAAGGACGCGGCCAGCGGATCAGGAGGAAAACAGATGAAAAAATATGAAATGATTCACGCGATCAGGAGTACCTGCAGCGGGATGCTGTCATCAAATGTGGAGGAAATTACGGCGGATGACCTGGATCTGTATGTAAAAGAGCACGTCAGTGAGGACGCTGTTGTTCATAAACAGGAACTGACAGCGGAGGGGTCTGTTATTTATGATATTTTGACCAGAGGGGTAGAAGAGCGCCTTACCTTTACAGAGCTGTAATGCTGCCGGGGCAGGCCGGGGATCCGGCAGACTTTCGTATCCCGGGTACGAAGAGAAAGAGCCATGCTTTACAAATTATCGTAATCTTGGCTGCTGGACTTTACGGTTCCTATCCTGTATAATAAAATTTAGCTGCGGGTATTTGCATTTTGCCTGAGCCTGCTCCCGGATTCTGAAAGAAAGAAGCCGGGCAATCAAAGGATAGTGAGGGGTATTTATGGAAGAAGCAACAAGAGAAAAAAAATGGAATGTGGATCAGTATCTGGAACGGATCCATATGGAACGGCCGGAGAAGCTGGATCGGGCTTATCTGGATCAGCTGGTCGCCCATCATCTGATGAACGTTCCCTTTGAAGATCTGGATCTGTATTTTGGACTGGCAGATATCTCCCAGGATCTGGATGAGCTGTTTGAAAAGGTAGTATTGAGAAGACGGGGCGGCTATTGTTTTGAGCTGAACAAGCTTTTCCAGGCGCTGCTGAAGGATCTGGGATATGATACATACCCTTGTTTTTGCAGGATGCAGCGGGGCCGGGGAGATATTAGCGGGCCTATCCGCCATCGGGGCAATATTATCCGGCTGGAAGGGGAAACGTGCTTTTGCGATGTAGGTTATGGAAACGCCATGAGCAGAGGGGCGCTGACGCTGGAACCCGGCCTGCGCCAGGTCAGAGACGGAGACATCTATTGGTTTGAAGAATATAAAGACTGCTGGTACAGCCTGTACCGGCATCAGCGGGATCTGACCTATGAAGACGGCACCGAGGCGAAAGGAGATATCGCCTGTGAGATGCGCGTCTGCATCGCTCCGATGGAGGAAATAGACTTTGAGCCGCTGAATGATATTACCGGCGGGCCGGAATCCACGTTCCGGAAAAATCTGATGGTGGGCCGCCTGACAGAAACGGGTTCGATGGCCATTAACGGTGAACTGGTATTTTCCCGGACAGAGGGAAACCGGAAGACCCACCGAAAACTGAAGGATGAGACAGAACTGCGGCAGGTGCTGCGGGATGAGTTCGGACTGGTTATATAAAAGACAGGCCCCGGAGGAACAAAACCGTTTCTCCGGGGTTTTTGGCGCGGAAGAAAAAAATACTTGCAATATACCCCAATGGGGTATATAATGGTGACAGATGGCAAGGAGGTAATCATTATGGAACAATATACAGTAACCGGAATGACCTGCGCGGCCTGCAGCAGCCGTGTGGAAAAAGCGGTATCCAAGGTTCCCGGCGTAACAGCCTGCTCTGTCAGTCTGCTGACCAATTCCATGGGCGTGGAAGGAACGGCTTCTCCCCAGGATATTATTCACGCAGTAGAGGAGGCCGGGTACGGCGCTTCGGAAAAAGGGGCCTCGGCTGCCGGCTCCAGACAGGCGGCTCAGGAGGAGGACATGCTGAAGGACCGGGAGACGCCGGCGCTGAAAAAGCGGCTGTTTTCTTCCCTTGGATTTTTGATCGTGCTGATGTATTTTTCCATGGGGCATATGATGTGGGGATGGCCGGTTCCGGCATTCTTCGCGGAGAACCATGCGGCGATGGGACTGCTTCAGCTGCTGCTTACGGCGATTGTCATGGTGATTAATCAGAAGTTTTTCATCAGCGGCTATAAGAGCCTGTTCCACGGCTCGCCCAACATGGATACTCTGGTAGCCATGGGCTCTACGGCAGCTTTTGTCTACAGCACCTATGCCCTGTTCGCGATGATCGGCGCCCTGGGCAGGGAAGATATGGCCGGCGTCATGTCTTATATGCATGAATTTTATTTCGAATCGGCAGCTATGATCCTGACGCTGATTACAGTGGGAAAGATGCTGGAGGCCCGGTCGAAGGGGAAAACCACAGACGCGCTGAAGAGCCTGATGAAGCTGGCTCCCAAGACTGCCGTAGTGATCCGGAACGGAGCGGAAACTGAGGTTTCCATCGATCAGGTACAAAAAGGAGACATATTCGTGGTACGGCCCGGGGAAAATATCCCGGTAGACGGCGTGGTGCTGGAGGGCAGCAGCGCGGTCAATGAATCCGCCCTCACCGGAGAGAGTATTCCTGTGGACAAGGAAGCGGGAGACGCCGTATCCGCCGCTACCATTAACCAGTCGGGCTTCATCCGGTGCCAGGCCACCCGGGTCGGGGAGGACACTACCCTGTCCCAAATTATTCAGATGGTCAGCGATGCGGCCGCTACCACGGCGCCTATCGCGACGGTGGCCGATAAGGTTTCCGGCATTTTCGTGCCGGCAGTGATCACTATTGCGGTCATTACGACTCTGGTTTGGCTGCTGGCGGGACAGACAGCAGGCTTTGCCCTGGCCAGAGGCATATCGGTTCTGGTGATCAGCTGTCCATGCGCCCTGGGCCTGGCGACGCCGGTAGCCATTATGGTGGGCAACGGCATGGGAGCCAAAAACGGCATTATGTTTAAGACGGCGGCCTCTCTGGAGGCGACAGGAAGAACAGAAATCGTGGCGCTGGATAAAACCGGCACGATTACCAGCGGTCAGCCGAAAGTGACCGATATGATTCCCGCGGCGGGCATGACAGAGAAAGAGCTGCTGGCGCTGGCCTGCTGTCTGGAGCAAAAAAGCGAGCACCCTCTGGCCAGAGCTGTCCTGGAATATGGCCGGGAAAAAGGCGCTGCGGCAGAGGAGGCAGAGGACTTCACCGCCCTGCCGGGCAACGGTCTGTCGGCGTCTCTGAACGGAGAAAAACTGACCGGCGGCAGCCTGAAATTTATCAGCAGCCAGACAGAGGTGCCGGAGGAGATGAAGCGGCAGGCGGAAGCGCTGGCCGAGGAAGGGAAAACCCCGCTGCTTTTTGCAAAGGGCGGCAGGCTGGCCGGCATTATCGCGGTGGCGGATGTGATAAAGGAGGATAGCCCCCAGGCTGTGAAGGAACTGCAGAATATGGGCATCCATGTGGTCATGCTGACCGGCGACAATGAGCGTACCGCGAAAGCCATCGGCAGACAGGCCGGGGTGGATGAGGTAATCGCCGGAGTCCTGCCTGACGGCAAGGAGAGCGTGATCCGGAGGCTGCAGAAAAAGGGCAAGGTGGCCATGGTGGGCGACGGCATCAACGATGCGCCCGCTCTGACCCGGGCAGATATCGGCATCGCCATTGGGGCGGGGACGGATATCGCGATCGACGCGGCAGACGTGGTGCTGATGAAGAGCAGGCTCAGCGATGTGCCGGCGGCGATCCGGCTGAGCCGGGCTACGCTGCGGAATATTCACGAGAATCTGTTCTGGGCGTTTTTCTACAACGTGATTGGCATTCCTCTGGCAGCAGGGGTATGGATTCCGGTTTTCGGGTGGCAGCTGAACCCGATGTTCGGAGCCGCGGCCATGAGCCTGTCCAGCTTCTGTGTGGTTACAAATGCGCTGCGGTTAAATTTGATTTCCATCCATGATGGGAGAAAAGATAAAAAAATAAAAATAAAGGAAAGAATGGAGGAAGAGGAAATGACAAAAACCATGAAAATTGAAGGAATGATGTGCGGGCACTGCGAGGCAAGAGTGAAGAAAACGCTGGAAGCGCTGGACGGCGTAACCGGAGCGGAAGTAAGCCATGAGAGCGGCACCGCTGTGGTAACGATGAGCAGCGAGGTAGCGGATGATGTGCTGAAAAAGGCAGTGGAGGATCAGGATTATAAAGTGATCGGAATCCAGTAAGTAACAGCAAAAGGCTGTAAGCCGGCAGAAAGCAGGGAATTTCCCCGTTTCGGCGAAAAGAAAGAAGACGTCTCCCAGGCCGGGAAAATCCCGGCGGAGACGTCTTCTGGCCGCCTGCAGCCGGCTTTTTGGCCGCCCTCCCGGCGTTGCTTTTGTCAGGAAAAAAGAATTGACAAATCAGTTTCGGATATGTATAATAGTACAGGTATCTGTTTAGGAGAGAAATATGCTGATTCATTTATCTGAAGTTTTATCGGCTGCCGGGAAACGGAAAACGTATCAGGCAGAGCTTTTGATGGATCGGTTCCATGTGGGAGACCAGAGCTATGAGATCGTTTCCCGGGAACCGGCGGAGCTGACCGTTATTCATGAGGAAGACCAGAAGCTGCGGATTTTGGGCCGCGTAAGGCTGACAGTCAGGTTTTTCTGTGACCGCTGTATGGATCCGGTACTCTATCCCTTTGATATTTCCTTCGAGAAGGAAGCGGATATGAAAGAGAGCGATGAGGAACGGAAAGAGCGGCTGGACGAGCAGTATTATATCAAAGGCCGTCAGCTGGACACAGAACAGCTGGTATCGGAAGAGCTTCTGATGAACATGCCTATGAAAATCCTTTGCAGAGAAGACTGTAAAGGGATTTGTAATAGATGCGGCGCCAATCTGAACGAGGGGCCATGCCACTGCCAGGAGGAGCCGAAGGATCCCCGGATGGCGGCCATTCTGGATATTTTCAGAGAAGCCGCAGAAAAAAGTGATATTTAAGGAGGTGTAACAAAGATGTCTATCTGCCCTAAAAATAGATCTTCCAAAGCAAGAAGAGACAGCCGCAGAGCCAACTGGAAGATGACCGCTCCCAATCTGGTAAAATGCAGCAAGTGCGGCGCGTTAATGATGCCTCACAGAGTCTGCAAAGCATGCGGATCATACAACAAGAAAGAAATTGTGACAGCTGCTGAATAAATGCTGCTGGCAGGGCTTTCCGGTACCGGGAGGCCTTTTTCATTTCACAGGAAACTGCGTTCCCTATGAAACAAAAATGCTCCGCAGGATCGCACTGCGGCCTGCCTGGCTGAAGGGCTGCTTTGCGTCCTGTGAATCGCGCTGTTCTTCTTGATTTATCCTGCCAGTTTTAGTATATTAATAAATAGCGGTTTCCCGCTTTTGCAGGAGCGGGCCGGGCCGTGAAGTGCAAGAAGGAGAACGATTTGACATGCAGGAGAATATCATTGTGGCGGTAGACGCTATGGGCGGAGACAACGCTCCCCTGGAAATGATCAAAGGCAGCGTGGACGCGGTAAACCAAAGCCGGCAGATTAAGGTGATCCTGGTGGGGCAGGAGGAAAAGATTTCCCCGGTTTTGTCTCAGTTTACCTATCCGAAGGGACAGATTGAGATCCGGAACGCTTCTGAAGTGATTTCCACAGAGGAAACGCCGGTGATGGCAATCCGCAAAAAGAAAGACTCTTCCATTGTGGTAGGGGAGCGGATGGTAAAAGAAAAGGAAGCGGACGCCTTTGTATCCGCGGGAAGCACCGGCGCGGTACTGGCCGGCGCCAGTCTGGTAACTGGACGGTTAAAGGGAGTAGAGCGGACTCCGCTGGGCACGCTGATCCCTACGGCCAGGGGAATGGCCCTGCTGGCGGACAGCGGAGCAAATGTGGACTGTAAGGCTTCCTACCTGGTGCAGTTTGCGAAAATGGGTTCCATTTATATGGAGCATGTGATGGGCGTGAAAAATCCCAGGGTAGGCCTGGTTAATATCGGCGTAGAAGAGGAAAAGGGCAACGCTCTGGCAAAAGAGGCCTATGGGCTGCTGAAGGCGCGCGGGGATATTAATTTTATTGGAAATATCGAAGCCAGGGAGGTTCCCAACGCCGGGGCGGACGTAGTGGTCTGCGACGGCTTCGTGGGAAATGTGATTCTGAAGATGTATGAAGGCGTCAGCAATGTGCTGATCGGAAAAATCAAAGAAACCCTGATGAGCAGCCTGTCCACGAAAATCGGCGGCGCGCTGATCAAACCGGCCCTGAAGGAGATGCTGAAAAGCTTTGACGCCACAGAGTACGGCGGCGCGCCGATGCTGGGATTAAATGGCCTGGTGGTGAAAACCCATGGAAACGCGAAGGCCCAGGAGGTGCGCAATTCTATTCTGCAGTGCCTGACCTTCCAGGAACAGCATATTAATGATAAAATAAAGGAATATCTCGATGAAGAAAGGAGAATGAAAGATGGTATTTGAAAAAATTCAGCAGATTATCGCTGACAAGCTGGAAATGGATAAAGAACAGATTACGATGGAGACCCGGTTCACAGACGACCTGGAGCTGGATTCCCTGGATGTGGCTGAGCTGGTAATGGAAATTGAATCTGAGTTTGATATTACGATTCCAGACGAGGCGTATACAGAAATCGTAACTGTGGGAGACGCTGTGAAAGCAATCGAAAACGCATAAGGCTGACCGCCGAAGGTGCCGGTTTTTACAGGCACCTTTCGTTTTTTCACAGGAAGCCTTCACAAGGGAGGAAGAAAAGGATGGAGCATTACAGTCTGGAACGTCTGGAACAGGCTGCCGGTTATCAGTTCCGCGACCGGTCGCTGCTGAAACGGGCGATGACCCACAGGTCTTATTATAATGAACATCAGGATGAACAGCCGGGGAATAATGAGCGGCTGGAATTTCTGGGAGATGCGGTGCTGGAGCTGGTGTCCAGCGACTTTCTCTATCATATGGAGCCCCAGCTGCCAGAGGGGCAGATGACCCGGATGCGGGCCAGCATGGTGTGTGAAACAGCTTTGGCGTTCTGTGCCAGAGAGCTGGAGCTGGGAAGCTATCTGATTATGGGCCGGGGCGAGGAGGCCACGGGCGGCAGGCAGCGGGATTCCCTGATTTCTGACGCCATGGAAGCGCTGATCGGCGCCATATACCTGGATGGTGGTTTTGCTGATGCAAAAGAGTTTATTCACCGGTTTGTGCTGAATGACCTGGAACATAAAAAGCTCTTTTATGACAGCAAGACGATCCTCCAGGAAACGGTGCAGGCGATGGGAAACGGTACCGTCACTTATCAGCTGCTGAATGAGGTGGGGCCTGACCACAATAAGATTTTTACCAGCCGGGCGGTCGCCATGGGAAAAGAACTGGGGCGGGGCAGCGGCAGGAGCAAGAAAATCGCGGAGCAGCATGCCGCTTACCAGGCGATTCTGAAAATACAGGCAGACATGTGAGGTTATGGATGTATCTGAAAAAAATAGAAATACAGGGGTTTAAATCCTTTGCCCAGAAGATCAGCTTCCAGTTTCAGAGCGGTATTACCGCCATCGTGGGCCCTAACGGCAGCGGGAAAAGCAATGTGGCTGATGCGGTGCGGTGGGTGCTGGGAGAACAGAGCGCCCGGCAGCTGCGCGGCTCCAATATGCAGGATGTGATTTTCGCCGGAACACAGAGCCGCAGGCCCCAGGGGCTGGCCTCTGTGTCGATCACCTTTGACAATACAGACCATGCCCTGAAGCTGGACTATGATGAGATTACCGTTTCCAGGCGGGTATACCGTTCCGGAGAGAGCGAATATCTGATCAACGGCTCGGCCTGCAGGCTGAAGGATATTAACGAGCTGTTCTATGATACCGGCATTGGCCAGGAGGGCTACTCCATTATCGGCCAGGGCCAGATCGATAAAATTCTCAGCGGAAAGCCGGAGGACCGGCGGGAGCTGTTCGATGAGGCCGCAGGCATCGTCACCTTTAAGAAACGGAAGGCTGTGGCGGTAAAAAAGCTGGAATCCGAGCATCAGAGCCTGCTGCGCGTGCGGGATATCCTGGGCGAGCTGGAGCGGCAGGCAGGCCCGCTGAAAAATCAGTCGGAAAAGGCCCGGCAATATTTGAAATATAAAGAAGAATTAAAAGCCTACGAAGTTAATATGTTCTTATTGGAGGATCAGGAGGCCAGGAACCGGCTGAAGGAGCTGGAAGAGAAAGCCGCCATCGCCAGGGCGGATCTGGAGCAGCGCCGAAATCAGGCGGAGCAGGCCCGCCAGTCCTATGAGCAGCTTAGCGGAAAAAACAGGGAGCTGGAGGACGAGATCGCCCGGATGAAAGAGGAGGCAGCCCAGAACAGCCTGAAAAAGGAAAATCTGGAAGGGCAGATCGTCCTGCTGCAGGAGCAGGCCAGGTCTGAGGAAAACCGCCGGGAGGAAAACGGCAGGCGGCTGGAGACTCTGAAGAAAGAAAATCAGGAAAAGACCGTCCAGAAGGAAGAGCTGGCTGCCCGCCGGGAGGAACTGGCCGCCGCCCTGGAAGAAAGCGCTGCCCGCCGGGATGCATTGGCCGCCCAGTCGGCGGAGAGCGCCCGGAGAATCAGCGCCCTGGACAGCCATATCGCGGCAGATAAGGAGCAGATGATCCGGGTACTGAACGATAAAACCGGCCTGGCCGCCCGCAAACAACGCTACCTGACCATGCAGGAGCAGGCGGCGGCCCGCAGAAGCGAGATCTATGCGAAACAGCTGCGGGGGAAAAGCGATGAAGCCCTCCAGCTGCAGCAGGCAAAACAGCTGGAAAAGACAGCCTGTGAGAAGGCTGACCGGGCAAAGGCGCTGGCAGAACAGGAAACCGGCCTGGTCAGCCGGCTGAAAGAACAGGAGGGACGGATCTACCAGCTTTCCAGCCGCCAGAACCAGCTGCTGCAGTCATACCATACCCAGCGCACCAGGCTGGAATCTCTCCAGAATATCGCAGAGCGCTATGAGGGGTATGGCGGCAGCATCCGCCGGGTCATGGAACAAAAAAGCACCATGCCAGGCATCATCGGCGTGGTGGCAGATCTGATTACGGT